>NZ_JBEUDS010000012.1:0-106620 GCF_041060555.1 Parapedomonas caeni
CGGGCCGATCTGCCCTGTCTCAGCGCCTTGCGCGCCCGACGACGCCGCTCGGGACGGAAAATGATTGTCCTGCGGTCGGATTCAGGCGAAGCTCACGTCAGACGGCATGCCACTTGGGGAATGTATGGTCATAAGATTTGCGGCGGTCCGCCTCGCAGAGGAGCGCCATACCGACTCAAGGGTTTTGATGCTGAGCGCGACCCAACGCAGCGCAGTCTAACGCTTTCACGCGACAGGCTTGCCTCGACGCCAATGCAACCGGCAATGCGCCCAATCGAACAACCGGCAAACCCTTGATAGTTAGTGATACAGTCTTGACATACGGTCCACAGCAATGCGACCGATCACAGGGTCGAAACGAGCACCGAATGGCAAACTACGACGACGCTCTGAAAGTAATGGACGCGGTCGCAAAGTACCGTGAGGACGAGAGCTTGCCTAACGACCCGCACGAAATCGACCGCCTGTGCGAACGCTTGTTCTCGAACGATGGATTTGACGAAATCGCCATCGCATGGAAGCGTATTTCGAAATACGAGCGTGAGGTACACGGAGGCGATTGGCCAAAGGCCGATTGATGAGAATTGCCGTCATGCTACTATTGCCGCATGGCGAAACGGATTGAGCTCTACCAGGAAGCTGCCAAGCGGATGGCGATCAGCCCTGACGCGTGCATGGAGCAAATTCGGCGCTGCAGCATCAGTGTAAGCGCCGACGGAACCCGGCCTTGTCAGTTTCTGGGCGGTGATGGAGTTCGCGAGGCGACAGGAGGCTTTGCGAGTGGATATCGAGCAGTCAAACGAGCCTCGTATGAGCGGTCGGCACGACGGTGCGGCGCTCGTTCGAGTGGAGCGCCGGCGCCGTTGGAGCGACGAGGAGAAGCTGGCGATCCTGAAGGAGACGACCGAGCCGGGCGCGATCATGGCGGTGGTGGCGCGTCGGCACGGGATCGGGACTGGCCAGCTTTACACCTGGCGGCGGCAGCTTTTGCGCGGGGCGATGGCCGGGTTCGTACCGGTGGAACTGGTCCCGGATGCGCCGACGGTGCCTTCGGTCCCGCATGGCCGGATCGATATCCGCGCCCGGGGCGGATTTACGGTGTCGGTCGACAGTCTGGTTGATCGCGGCGCGCTGAAGATGGTGCTCGAACTTGTCGGGGAGCTTGTCTTATGAGAATTCCCGGCTCCTAGGTTAACAGGAGCCACTACACGGCACCGCAGCTGCGGTGCCGTGTAGTGGCGGGGGCGGCGCCGTGCGGAGCTTGGTCATGCAGGACCGCGGTCGAGTTTGGCGAGCCTCCGTCTTTTCTTACGACCTGAACGGATACGTGGGCTCCGGGCCCGAACGACAAGCAAAGGTAGAAAGAAAAGATGGCCAAGGATACCATCGGAATCGACGTTTCGAAAGACCGTCTGGATGCGTTTTGGCATTCGCAAGATGTAGCGCGTAGCTTGCCCAACACCGTCGAGGGTTTCACCCAGCTATGCACGTGGCTGGGTGAAGATAACGCGGTATTGGTCGTGTTCGAGGCAACCGGCGCCTATCATCGTGGGCTTGAGCGATACCTCAGTTTGGCGGGGCAGCGCTTCATCAAGGTCAATCCAAAGCAGGCGCGGCGCTTTGCACAGGCTATCGGCCGTCTGGCGAAAACTGACAGGGTTGATGCTAAAATGCTGGCTCGAATGGGTGTGGTTCTTGATCTGGCCCCACAAGACATAGAAGGCGAAGATGTCCATGATCTCAAAGAGTTGCTGACAGCGAGGCGCGCTTTGGTCAAAGATCAGATCACCGCAAAGACGCGGCTTGCCACGGCGAGCAACCTGTTGGTGAAGGACCAACTACGCCGCCGGATCGATGACATAGACACTGACATCAAAGCTTTGGATCAAGTGATTGCGCGGATTGCCAAGCAGCGTGGAACCCTTGATGCGCGCATCAGACGTCTCATGACCATTCCAGGCATCGGCAGATTAACCGCGACCACTTTGGTGATCGACATGCCCGAACTTGGACATCTCGAGAGCAAGAAAATCGCCGCTCTGGCTGGGCTTGCGCCAATGACACAACAGTCAGGCAAGTGGCAGGGTAAAGAGCGGATTATCGGTGGCAGGGCATCGCTGCGACGGGCAATTTACATGCCTGCGCTGGTCGCTATTCGCTTCAACCATGACTTCCGCGACAAATATCAGCAGCTCGTAACGGCGGGAAAAGCAAAAAAGGTCGCTATCACCGCCATCATGCGGCGCATCATTGTCCTGGCAAACACGTTGTTGCGTGAAGGGCGCGACTGGCAGCCAAAACGCCCTTGACCAAGACGGATACTCGAGCGGCCAGCCCTGCAGCCGATGCTGGCGCCCTTCGACGGCTTCCACGAGACCACCCATGCCGTGACCGGCACGTGCCTGATCAGCTTCGACCGTAACCGCTACTCGGTCATGGCCAAGGCGGCGCGGCGGGCCGTTCAGGTCCGCGCCTATGCCGACCGCATCGTCGTGCGCCTAGGCGACGAGGTAATCGCCGAGCATGCCCGGCACTTCGGCCGCGACCGGACGATCTATAATCCCTGGCATTACCTGCCAGTGCTGGCGCACAAGCCTGGGGCCTTGCGGAACGGCGCACCCTTCCAGGGGTGGGACCTGCCACCGGCACTGACGCGGTTGCGGCGCAAGCTGGGCGGCGGTGATGACGCCGACCGCCGCTTCGTGCGCGTGCTGGCATCGGTAATGACCGATGGCTTGGAAGCGGTCGAGGCCGCGATCCGGGAGGCGCTTGATAGCGGTGCTGTCAGCGACGAGGTCATCCTCAACATCCTGGCCCGATACCGGGACCCGCCATCCGAGCGCCCCCTGGATGTGGTCGCCGATCTCAAGCTCAGCCACCCGCCCATCGCGGACTGCGCGCGCTACGATACGGTGCGAGGCCTCCATGCAGCGGCATGAGATGATCGAGGCGATGCGTTCGCTTGGGCTCAAGGGCATGGCAGGAGCCTTCGACGAGGCGGTCACCACTGGGTTGCAGCGCAAGCGCACGACCCACGAGATCCTGACCGATCTGTTGCGCGCCGAAGCCGCGCATCGTCATGCCGCCTCGATCCGTTACCGCATGACCGCAGCCAAGCTGCCGGTAATCAAGGACCTCGACGCCTTCGCGTTCGAGGGCACCCCGATCAACGAAGAGCTGGTGCGCTCCCTGCACGCAGGTTCGTTCCTACCCGGTCGCCGCAACATCGTGCTCATCGGCGGCACAGGGACCGGCAAGACCCATCTGGCCACTGCGATCACCGCCAGCGTCGTGCGTGCCGGGGCCCGCGGGCGCTACTTCAACACGGTCGATCTCGTCACCAGGCTCGAGGAAGAAGCCCGCATCGGCAAGGCCGGCTCCATCGCCGCCCAGCTCGGCAGGCTCGACCTCGTGGTGCTTGATGAGCTGGGCTATCTGCCCGCGGAGCTGTTCCGCGATGTGCTGACGATTGCCGGTTTCGCGGTGACCGCCGCGTCCCGTCCGGCCGAGATCATCGCGCTCATTGACCAGAGCCTTGCCTGCTTCGATATCGTTGTGCTCGACCTGTCGATGCCTGGTTTCGACGGGGTCGAGGTGATGCGTCGTCTCGCCGCCCGGGGTTGCGAGGCGCGGCTGGTGCTGGTGAGCGGCTTCGATCGCAAGGTGCTCGATGGTGCCCGGGAACTCGCCACCCGCTACGGGCTGTCGGTGGGCGGCTGTCTGGAGAAGCCGATACGCTCGGTGGCGCTGGTCGACATGCTGCGCCGGCTGCCGCAGACAGGTCAGCGCGAAGCCGCGCCGGCGCTGGCGCTGGCGCCGGAGGATCTCGCCCGCGGGCTCGCCGCAGGCGAGCTGGTTGTGCATTACCAGCCGATGGTGACGCTGGCCGATGGCCAGTGGGTCGGCATCGAGGCACTGGCGCGCTGGCAACACCCCGAACAGGGCCTGATCGGGCCGCAGCATTTCATTCCGCTGGCCGAGGCCAGTGGTCTGTCATCGGCGTTGACGCTCACGGTGCTGGAAAGCGTCGTCGCCGATCTCCGGCATGTCAATGGATCGCTAGGATTCCACGGCGCGGTGAGTGTCAATCTGTCGCCTTCGGCACTGACCGATTTGCGTCTGCCGGAGCTGATCGTCGAGCGGTTGCAGCGTCATGGTGACCTCGGTTGCCGTATCCGTTTCGAGATCACCGAGACCTCGGTGCCAGCCAACCAGACGATGGCGCTGGACATTCTCACCCGGTTGCGGCTGGCGGGCTATGCCCTGTCGATCGATGACTTCGGCACCGGCCACTCCACCATGGACAACCTCCGGCGGCTGCCGATCCAGGAACTGAAGATCGATCGCGGCTTCGTGCAGGAAGCCGAAAGCGACTCCCGGGCCCGCGTGATCGTCGAATCCTCGGCCGCACTGGCGCGCGATCTTGGCCTGACGGTGGTGGCGGAAGGCGTCGAGACCATGGCGGCCTGGCGCTGGCTGAAGTCGATCGGCGTCGATATCGCACAGGGCTATCTCATCGCCCGGCCCATGCCGATTATCCAGCTCGCCGGCTGGCACGCGGCGTGGACCGCGACAGACCGCGCCAGCGCGGGCTGACCGCGGGCACCGAACCCTCATCGTCGAGTGTCGGGCGGGCCGGATCGTGCCGGGGCGTCCGCCTGTCGTGCCGTGGCGACGTTCAGTCGGGGATTTGTCAGACCAGGATGTTGAGGGACTGGCCCTTGGGCACGTAGCGAGGCCGCTGCCCGTTCGGGGCCTCGCGCGCGAAGCGACGGTTGTCGGCCTCGCGCTCCGCCTGCCCGCTCTCGCGGGTCGCCGATTTCTCCACCTGCCCGGTTGCCGCGACGCGCTGCGCCTGAGCCGCCAGGCGCTGGCTGTCGATGGCGCTGGTCGCCGCCACCGGTTCGGTGGCGCGCGCAGACTCGCGCGCGGCATCAAAAGGCCGCGACAGCTGAGTCGACAGAGGTGCATCGGACGCAATGCGCATGACCATACCTTACGCCATCAAAGGTCAAGGAGTCCTGAACATTGTGGGTTAACGCCGTCCGGACTCCGGTGATCAGGATGAATATGGGGTTGATGGCGCCCGATTGCCAGAGCGGGCTGGGCGCGGACGGCCGAGTCGGCGTATCCTAACCGCCGGGAGGAGAATGGCCATGAATACAACGGATGCGACCTATATCGATCCCGAACGGGACCGCTTCAAGATGATGTTCGGCCTGCCCCTGGATGCGCCGGTCCATATGATCAATCTGCTGCGTTTCCGCGACGTCGCGGCTTACGCGCCTGACGACCCGGAGGCCGGCGGACCGGCCGTGAGCGGGGCGGCGGCTTATGCCCGCTACGCCGCCGAAGCCGGGCCGCATTTCCGGGCGGTGGGCGGCGAGCAGCTGTGGGCGGGCACGCCGGAACTGATGGTGATCGGCCCGCTCGACAAACAGTGGGACAGTGCGTTCATCGCCGCCTATCCGACGGCGCAGGCCTTCATCGACATGCTGCGCAACCCGGATTACCAGCATGCCACCCGGCATCGCCGGGCCGCCCTGCTCGATTCGCGGCTGATCCGGACCCGGCCGGTCGACGGCAGCGGCCATTTCTAGGGTGTAACGCCGATGCTTGCCGGCCAAAGCCCCGGCGAGGGCCCCGGCCGGGTCAGCGGGCCGGCGGGTTGATCGCGGCGCTGGTTCCAGCGCCCGTCCCGTCGCCGAGACCGGCATCCATCATCGCCCGGGCGCCGCGCATCATCCGCTCGACGCGCGGCAGCCACGGCGCGTCCGCCGGCGAGGCGCGCTTGAGATCCTCCAGTGCCGCCAGCGCCTCCTTCGGCCGGCCGGCCTGCATCCAGGCCAGCGCAAGATAGAATTTCGGCCCCGGATGATCGGGGGCCAGCTGGCTTGCCTTGTCGAAGGCCAGTCGTGCCGCCGGGGTCACCTGGCCCTCGGCGTGGGCGACCAGCGTCTCGCCATAGGCGACCCACAGGTCCGGTTGCCCGGGCATGGCGCCCAGCGCCACCCGCAGGCCCTCGGCGGCCTTGGCGGTCTGGCCCATCTGGCCCAGCGCGAGCGACAGGTTGATCCAGCCGGCGACATTGGCCGGATCAGCGCGCAACGCCTCGTAGGCGGCGGCCATCTCGCGCGAGGCCTCGGCCGGTTGGGGCCGGGGCGGTGCCGGCTGGTCCGGCAGGTCGGGCCGGCCAGCGAGCGCGTAGGCGCCGATACCGCCGGCCAGGAAAAGCGAGACGATGCCCAGCCAAAGACCGCGCCCGGGGGCGGCCGCCAGCAGCGGCCGGGCCAGCCACAGGCCGACCAGCAGGGTGAGGGCGATGGCGGCGCCGAGGATCATGCCCGGTCCTCCCCGGCGTCGCCGGCGCGGGGCCGTGCCTGGCGAAACAACCGCAGCGCCAGCAGCAGGCCGACACCCAGGAACAGGGCGGGCGCCGCCCACAATGCCCAGGTGGCGGGCTTCACCGGCGGCTTGAGCAGGATGGAATCGCCATAGCGGGCGACCAGGAACGCGCGCACCTGCTGTGGCGTGTCGCCGGCTGCCACCCGCTCGCGCACCAGCCGGCGCAGGTCGGCGGCATAGTCGGCGTTGGAATCAGCGATCGACTCGCCCTGGCAGACCAGGCAGCGGATCTCGGTCATCAGTGCCCGCGCGGTGGCCTCCTGAGCCGGGTCGGCCAGAGTGTCGCGGTCCATGGCGGTGGCGCCGGCGGCCAGCGGCCAGGCCAGCGCCAGCAGCAGCGTCAGCAGCAGTGCCGGCCGGGCGGAGTTGAGGGGGGATCGGCGGTGATTCATGGCTTGCCGGTCCTGACGATCTCGGCGATGCGGGCCACCTGCTCGGGCCGGATGTCGCCGATGTGACGGTGGATGATCGTACCCCGGCCATCGACGATGAAGGTTTCCGGCACCCCGGCGATGCCCCAGTCGATGACGGTCCGGCCCTCGTTGTCCATGCCGATGCGGCGGAACGGGTTGCCGGCGCGGGCGAACACCGCCGCCATGTCGTCGGGCTTGTCCTTCCAGGCGATGGCGTGGACGACGACGCCATGGTCCTCGGCGAGCCGCTGGAGCTGTGGCAGCTCGGCGACGCACGGCGCGCACCAGGAGGCGAAGATGTTGACCACCGTCACCGTGCCCTGGCGCAGGTCGGCGGTGGCCAGTCCGGGGTGCTCGGCATCATAGCCGGGCAGCGAGAACTCCGGCGCCGGCTTGCCGAGCAGCGCCGATGGCACCGCGTTGGGATCCTTCGGCTTCAGCTGGCTGACGAACACCGCGACCAGGCCGGCGAACACCAGCACCGGCAGAGCCACCAGCAGCTTGCGCGACAGCGGCATCGGCGCGGCTGGCGGCCTGGACGGGGAGGGAGGGGTGGGCGAGGCGGTCATGGCTACTCCGCGGCCAGCGCGTTGACGGGGTCGACGGGTTCGGCGGCGGGCACGGCGGCGCTGGCCCGGCCGCGCCGGTCGGTCAGCGCCACGATGCCGCCCAGCGCCATCAGCACCGAGCCATACCAGATCCACGGGATGAACGGCTTCCAGTGCAGCCGCACCTGCCAGCCGCCCCGGCCGTCGGGTTTGCCAAGCACGGCGTAGAGGTCGCCGCCCCACAGGGGCTTGATGCCGGCCTCGGTGGTTTCCATCGGTGGCGAGGTATAGGCCCGCGCCTGTGACGTCATGACAGCGATGGCACGACCGTCGCGGGTCACCGCGAAGCGGCCTTCCAGCGCGGTGAAGTTGTCGCCGGCCACCGGCATCACGCTGGCCAGCGTGTAGCGGTATGGCCCGGCCAGTGCGGACTCACCCAGTCGCAGGTTGGCCAGCGTCTCCTGTTGCCAGGCGCCGGAGGCGGTGACGCCGAACACGGTGACGGCAACGCCGAGGTGGGCCAGACTCATGCCCCAGGCGGCGCGTGGAATGCGGCGCAGTCGCGCCCAGGTGGAGCCGGCGCCACCCCGGCCATGACGCAGATGGCCGGAAAGCTCGACCATCACCGCCACCGCCAGCCAGGCCGCCAGCGCGAAGCCGACCAGCGCCAGCGCGCCACGGGTGTCGGCGAAGGCGTAGGCGGTGAGCGTGGCCCCGATGGCGGCCGCCGCTGGCAGGGCCAGCGCGCTGGCCAGCCGGTTGTGGGCGCGGCGCCAGGTCAGGAAGGGGCCGACCGCCATCAGTGCGATCAGTGGCACCATCAGCGGCGTGAAGGTGGCATTGAAGTAGGGGGCGCCGACCGAGATCTGTTCGCCGGTCAGTGCCTCCAGCGCCAGCGGATAGAGGGTGCCCATGAAAACGGTGCCGAGCGCCGCGGACAGCAGCAGGTTGTTGGCGACCAGCGCGCCCTCGCGGCTCACGGCGGCGAAGGTAGCGCCGGCCTGCACCTGGCCTGCCCGCCAGGCATAGAGCGTCAGCGCGCCGCCGATGTAGAAGGCCAGCAGGATCAGGATGAACAGGCCGCGCTCGGGGTCGACGGCAAAGGCATGCACCGAGGTCAGCACGCCGGAGCGGACGATGAAGGTGCCCAGCATCGACAGCGAGAAGGCGACCACCGCCAGCAGCACCGTCCAGTTGCGCAGGGCGTCGCGCTTTTCCAGTACCACCGCCGAGTGGAACAGCGCGGTGGCGGCCAGCCACGGCATCAGGGCGGCGTTTTCCACCGGATCCCAGAACCACCAGCCACCCCAGCCCAGTTCGTAATAGGCCCACCAGCTGCCCAGGGCGAGGCCGCCGGTCAGCGCCGCCCACGCCGCCAGCACCCACGGCCGCACCTCGCGCGCCCAGGCCGGGCCGACCCGGTTTTCCAGCAGCGCGGCGACCGCGAAGGAGAAGGCGACCGACAGGCCGACATAGCCGAGGTAAAGCATCGGCGGGTGGAAGGCGAGGCCGGGGTCCTGCAGGATCGGGTTGAGGCCGCTGCCCTGTTCCGGCACCGGCAGCAGCCGGGCGAACGGGTTGGAGGTGATGAGCAGGAAGGCATAGAAGCCCACCGCGATCAGCCCCTGCACCGCCAGCACCCGGGCACGGAAACCGGCGTCGAGCCGGCGGCCGAAGGTGGCGACGGCGCCGCCGGCCAGCGCCAGCATGGCGACCCACAGCAGCAGCGAGCCCTCGTGATTGCCCCATACGCCGGTGACCTTGTAGAGCATCGGCTTGAGCGTGTGGCTGTTGCTGGCGACGATCCGCACCGAAAAATCCGAGGTGACGAAGCACCAGGTCAGGGCGCCGAAGGCCGCCAGGGCCAGCAGAACCTGTGTCTGCGCCGCCGGCACCGCGAGGGCGACCAGGCGGCCATCGCGGCGGGCCAGCCCGAGGCTGGGCAGCACCACCTGCAACAGCGAGATGGCGAGCGCCAGCCAGAGGCTGAGATGTCCCAGTTCGGCCATCAGTTGGACCTGCTGGCCGGCGTGGCGGGCAGGGCCGGCTGGGCGGGGGTCGCCGCCGGCTTCCATTCGCCGGCCCGCTTGATCGAGTCCGCCACTTCCGGCGGCATGTAGTTCTCGTCGTGCTTGGCCAGCAGCGAATCGGCGACAAATACCCGGTCAGGGCCGAAGCGGCCCTCGGCGATAACGCCCGAGCCCTCCTTGAACAGGTCCGGCACCAGGCCCTTGTAGCGCACGTCGACGGCATTCGCGGTGTCGGTGACGGTGAAGGCGAGCGTCAGGCCGTCGGGCAGCCGCTGCACGGAATTTGCCGCCACCAGGCCGCCCAGCCGGATCGACTGCCCCGGTTCGACGCCCTTGGTCTGCACGTCGGAGGGCGAGTAGAAGTAGGTCATGGTGTCCTGCAGCGCGGAAAAGCCCAGTGCTGCCGCGCCGCCGATGGCCAGCGCCGCCAGGCCCACCAGCACCAGCCGCTGGTGCTTGGGCTTCAGGTTGCCGCTGTTTTTCTGGCCGGGCATCATCGTTCTGCTCTCCGTTGGGCGCGCAGCGCGTCCGCCGCCGCTTCCAGTTGCCGCATCCGTCGCCAGCTGACGAGGCCGAGGCCGGTCAGCCAGACCGCGACCACCGCATAGGCGGTCCAGATGTAGGGCGCATAGCCGCCCATGGCGAGGAAGCCGCTCATGCCGGCACCTCCTGCGCCATCACCCGCCGCTCGGCGGCGGCTTCCAGCCGTTGCGCCGCCAGATCGGCGCGCATCCGCATCAGCAACACGGTGATGAAGAAGAAAAGATAGGCCAGACCCATGACCGCGAGCGGCTTGAGCATCGACGGGTCGATGGTCGGGCCGCCCCGGCGCAGGATGCTGGCCGGCTGATGCAGCGTGTTCCACCAGTCCACCGAGAACTTGATGATCGGCAGATTGACGGCGCCCACCAGCGCCAGCACGGCGGCCGCGCGGGCGGCGCGCTGACGGTCGTCGAAGGCCGACCACAGCGCCATGTAACCCATGTAGATGAACAGCAGCACCAGCACCGAGGTCAGCCGCGCGTCCCACACCCACCAGGTGCCCCAGGTCGGCTTGCCCCACAGCGACCCGGTGATCAGGCAGATGGCGGTGAACGCGACGCCGATGGGGGCGGCGGCACGGGCCGCCACGTCGGCCAGCGGGTGACGCCAGACGATCGAGACCAGACTGGCGACGGCGATCACCGCGTAGGTCTGCATCGCCATCCACGCCGCCGGCACATGGATGTACATGATTCGCACCGTGTCGCGCTGGAGGTAGTCGATCGGACTGGCGACCAGCGCCAGATACAGGCCGACGCCGAAGCAGGCGAACATCGCCGCCGCCGTCCATGGCTGGATCAGGCGGGCGAGGCGCAGGAAGCGGGCGGGGTTGGCGAAGCGGTGCATGGTTTCCGTTCGATTGGCGTGGTGACGCGGTTCTTATCCCAGTTCGGCGGCTTCCATAACATCATTCGAGCGCGGCGCGCAGGCCGGCCGCTGCGGCGAATGGGCTCACCGACAAAGCGACGAGGGTGGTCGCCGCCAGCCACTTGAGCGCCGCCACCCCGGCCAGCGGGTCGAGCAGGCCGACACCGAAGATGAGGGTCGGTACCGCCAGCGGCAACACCAGCAGGCTGATCAGGATACCGCCCCGGCGCAGGCCGACGGTCAGCGCCGCCGCCACGCCGCCGATCGCCGACAGCGCCGGCGTGCCAAGCGCCAGCCCCGCCGCCAGCAGGCCCCAGCTCGCGGCGGGCGCATTGAGCAGGATGGCGGCCAGCGGAGTCAGCAGCAGCAGCGGCAGCGCGGTGGTCAGCCAGTGGGCGATGATCTTGGCGGTGGCGATCGCCTCGAAGCTCAGGCCGTGGGTCACCAGCTGCTCCAGCGTACCGTCCTCGGCGTCGGGCTGGAACAGCCGCTCCAGGCTGAGCAGGCAGGCCAGCAGGGCCGCCACCCACACCACGCCGGCGGCGATGCGCGCCAGCACCTGCGGCTGCGGACCGACCGCGAACGGGAACAGGCTGACAACGATCAGGAAGAAGATCAGCGCGATGGCGCCGCCGGAGCGCTCGACCCAGGCCAGTCGCAACTCGCGCGTCAGCAGTCGCAGCATCAGCGGCCTCCCATCGCCAGCTGCTCCGGTGCTCCCAGCGGCAACGGCACGTGACTGGTGGCGACGATCATGCCGCCGCCCTCCAGATGGGCGCTGAACGCCGGGCCGAGGCGGTCGATGGACGCGGTGTCGAGGCCGACGGTGGGCTCGTCGAGCAGCCACAGCGGCGCGCCGGAGGCCAGCACCCGGGCCAGCCCCGCCCGCCGCTTCTGCCCGGCCGACAACAGCCGCGCCGGCACGTCGGCCAGGGCCGCGAGCCCGGTGACGTCAAGCGCGCGCGCCAGCCGGTCCTCGACGGCCGCCCCCCCCGACAGCCCGGCCCAGAAGCGCAGGTTCTCCTCAACGCTGAGCACGGCCTTCAGCGCATTGTCGTGGCCGAGATAGGCGATGTGCCCGGGGCGCTCCAGCGTGCCGCCGGCGGGCGCGAGCAGGCCCGCCAGCAGTTTGAGCAGGCTCGACTTGCCGGCGCCGTTGGGGCCGGTGACCAGCAGCGCCCGCCCCGCCGCCAGCCGGAAGCTCAGTGCGGCGAACACCAGGCGGCCGCCTCGGCGGCAGGCCAGATCAGTGACGGTCAGGGGGGACGCGGACTCGGGGTCAGGCATGGGGCGCACCCTAGAGCCTGATCGTGCGAGATGGAAGCCGTTGCGCCGCCGGCGCGCCATTGTTAACCCACCCTTCATCATGATCGGCGGAAAGACTAGGCTGACGCCACGCAGGGCGATCGCGCCGCCGGGGAGGGTTCAATGGCCTATGAATCCCGCAATATCCACTTCATGCCGGAGGAAATCCGCGACGCCGTGATCCAGGCGCTGATCCAGACCGGGGAGTTCTTCGGCTCGCGCGAACATGTACGGGTGCGGGGCTTCCACGACTACAAGGGCCGTACCTGCCTGGCCGCCGCGCGGCCGGGTTCGGGCGGCGACTATGAGGACTTCCACAATTTCACCGCCGACGAGGCGGTGGCGCTGATGCATCGCTACAGCGACAAGCTGGGCATCAGCGTGCCGGCTACGGCCGAGGTGTCGCTGGTGATTGCCGGGCACGAACTGGTGCTGAACATCCGTCTTGATCGGCACCGGCGAATTTAAGGGGCTAGATCAAGGCGCTCGCGGCCATGATGTGGCATAACGTCCAGGATATTCTCCCTTCGGTTGCGCGAGCGCGCCATGCCTGAGCCCCTGAACACGCCCATTCACGACATCCGACGGATCGATCCCGCCGTCGGCTGCTATTTCGTGCGCTGGCTGCGGCCGCTGACCGCCGATGGCTATCATGTCTTCCTCGATGATCTGCTGAGCCGGCCCGATTTCCGGGCCGAGATGTGTTCGCTGCACGACTATCGTGGCATTGCGGCGGCGCCGACCATGACGGATCTGAAGCGGGCGGCACGGGCCACCATCGCGGGCGCGGCGCGGCGCGGACCCTCGCGGGCGGCAATTCTCGTCGACAACGACCTCAATCATGGCCTCGCCCGCATCTATGCCGCCGAGGTGGATTCAGACAACATCGAACGGGCGGTGTTCCGCAAGCCGGAGTCGGCGCTACTCTGGCTCGGCCTGCCGCCCGACTATCCGCTGCCGTTCGACTGACGCGGCGTCCCTGATCTCGATCAAGCCGTTGACCCAACGCAAGGGGGCGCGGGCTGGCGTTGATCCGGATCAATCATCCGCCGGACGACCGCGCCGCCAGCCGGGCGATGGTCTTCAGCACGCTGTCGGGGTTGAGACTGATGGAATCGATCCCCTGTTCCACCAGCCAGTCGGCGACATCCGGGTGGTCGGAGGGCGCCTGGCCGCAGATGCCGCACGGGCGCCCGTTGCGGTGGGCGCCAGCGATCGCCTGGGCGATCAGCGCCGTCACCGCCGGGTCGCGCTCGTCGAAGCTGGCCCGCAGGATATCGGAGTCGCGGTCGACGCCCAGCGTCAGCTGGGTGAGGTCGTTGGAGCCGATCGAGAAGCCGTCGAAACGGCGGGCGAACTCATCCACCAGCACGACATTGGCGGGGATTTCGCTCATCACGTAGATTTCCAGACCGTTGATGCCGCGCTCAAGGCCATTGGCGGCCATGATGGCCAGCGTCGCGTCCGCCTCCGCCAGTCGCCGGCAGAACGGGATCATCACCTTCACGTTGCCGAGCCCCATGTCGTCGCGCACCCGCTTCAAAGCCTGGCACTCAAGATCGAACGCCGGGCGGTAGGCGGGGTGGGCGTAACGGGCGGCGCCGCGAAAGCCGATCATCGGGTTGGCCTCGTCCAGCTCGAAGGCCCGCCCGCCGAGCAGGGCGGCATACTCGTTCGACTTGAAATCGGAGGTGCGCACGATCACCGGCCGGGGGTAAAAGGCAGCGGCGATACGCGCGATGCCCTCGGCGAGCCGGTCGACGAAGAACGCCGCGCCGTCGGCATGGTCGGCGGTCAGCCGCGCCAGCGCCCGCCGCTCGGTCTTGCCGATGACTCGTTCCGGCTGCAACAGTGCCATCGGATGGGCGCGGATGCTCTCGGAGATGATGAACTCGATGCGCGCCAGCCCGACGCCGTCCACCGGCAGCGCGCTGAGGCGGAAGGCCTGGTCGGGGTTGCCGAGATTGAGCATGATGCGGGTCGGCAGCTGGTGCGCGGCATCGGGATCGATGGCGATTTCCTCGGTGTCGAAGGCCAGCCGGCCGGCGTAGATACGGCCGGTCTCGCCCTCGGCGCAGGACACGGTGACATCGGCGCCGTCGGCCAGCCGGGCGAGCGCCCCCGCCGCGCCGACCACGGCGGGTACGCCGAGTTCGCGGGCGATGATGGCGGCATGGCAGGTGCGCCCGCCATGTTCGGTGACGATGGCGGCGGCGGTTTTCATCACCGGTTCCCAGTCGGGCGCGGTGGTTGACGCGACGATGACGTCGCCGGGCCGGACGTGCGGCAGGTCCGCGGCACTGGCCAGCCGCCTGGCCGGGCCGCTGGCGATGCCCTCGCCAACCGCCTGGCCGCTGGTCAGCAGCGGCCCTTTCCCGCGCAGATGAAAGCGGGTGAAGCGGGTCTGCGCGGTCAGCGCGTGGACGGTCTCCGGGCGTGCCTGGACGATGAACAGGCCGCCGTTGACGCCATCGCGGGCCCACTCGATGTCCATCGGCGTCGGCTGACCGTGAAACGCGCTGTAATGCTGCTCGATGGCGACGCCGACCCGCGCCAGCGCCAGCGCCTCGTCGTCACTGATGCAGAACTGACGGCGTTGTGCCAGTGGCACGCTGACGGTACGCGTGGCCTCCCCCCCCGACCGCCGGGCGCGGATCATCCGCAGCGCCTTGGCGCCACGCCGGCGACGGATCAGCGCCCGGAAGCCCGCCGTCAGGCCGGGCTTGTGGATCAGGAACTCATCCGGCTCGACCCGGCCCTGGACGATGGTCTCGCCCAGGCCATAGACGCCGGTGACCAGCACCACGTCGCGAAAGCCGGTTTCGGGGTCGAGGGTGAACAGCACGCCTGACGCGCCGTGGTCGGCGTCGACCATCCGCTGCACCGCCACCGACAGTGCCACCTGCTCGTGGGCGAATCCCCTGTCGAGCCGGTAGGAGATCGCCCGGTCGGTGTACAGCGAGGCGAAGCAGCGGCGCACCGCCGCCAGCACGGCCTCGGGACCGACGATGTCGAGGTAGGAGTCGTGCTGGCCGGCAAAGGAGGCGCCCGGCAGGTCCTCGGCGGTGGCGCTGGAGCGGATCGCCACCACCGCCGCGCCGCCCGCGTCGTCCAGCCCGGCATAGGCCTTCCGGATGGCGCCGGCCATCGGCGGCGGAAACACACCGCCTTCGATGAGCGCCCGGGCGGCCGCCGCCCGACGGGCGAAGTCAGCCAGATCGTCCTTGCGGGCGCCGGCCATCAGCGCCGCCAGTCGGGGCGCCAGGTCGTTGGCGGCGATGAAGGCGCGGTAGGCGTCCGCGGTCACCGCGAAGCCGTCGGGAACCGGAATCGCGCCATCGCCGAGCAGGCGGCGCAGCTCACCCAGCGAGGCGGTCTTGCCGCCTACCCGCGCGACGTCACCCAGTCCGATGGCGCTGAACGGCAGGACGGCGGTCGTGTCGGCGGTCGAGGTCTGGGGCACGGGGTGTCCTTTGCGGGTCTGGCCTGTCGTGGCGCGGGTCCGGTTCAGGCGGCGGGTTGCGGCGTGGTCATCGCCCGCTGGATGCAGTCCATCAGGGCATTGCCGAGCAACGGCTTCTCGACGATGGGCACGCCCTTGGCCTCGGCACGACGACGCACGGCGACCTGCGGGTGCGAGGTGACGAGGATGGCCGGCAGCGCAACGTGACGGGTGCGGAGGATTTCGAGCAAATCCAGCCCGTTCATGTCATGCAGGTGATAGTCGAGCACCAGGCATCCCTCGGCGGCGAGCGCGGGCACGGCCAGCATCTCGGCGCCCCCGGCGCAGGTGACGACGCGATAGCCCTCAAGCTCCAGCGAGAACTTTAGCGAGTCCCGCACCGCGCTGTCGTCGTCGACGACATAAACCACTGACTTGTGGCGGGGGAGACCATCCATGTTCATCAACCAACTCGATCCACGCCGTCGCGATGCCGATTCCATCAAGGTCACAGCAAAGCATGAACCGCGCCGGCGGGTGTTGACATGGCGCAATCACGGCGCTGCTTCGGCGCAGGCCGGGAAGGGGCGTCCGGGCCGATGGTCAGGGCCGTTCAATGGTCAGGGCCGTTCAATGGTCAGGACAGGTCGGGCGAGGCGGCGTCCTGCAGCAGGTCGACGGCCATCGCCATGCGCACCAGATCGGACAGGCTGCCGGCCTGCATCTTGGTCATCACGTTGGCGCGGTAGATTTCCACCGTGCGCGGACTGATGCCGAGGTCGAAGGCGATGATCTTGTTCGGCTGACCGAGCACCAGCCCGCGCAACACCTGCTGCTCGCGCGTCGACAGGCCGGCGAGCTTGGCCTGCACCTCGGCGCGCGCCGCGTCCTGCCGGCTGAGGCGCTCCTGCCGGTTGAGCGCGTTGCGTACCGCCGACAGCAGCAGGTCGTCATCGAACGGCTTTTCAATGAAATCAGCGGCGCCGGCCTTCATCGCCGACACCGCCAGCGGCACGTCACCGTGACCGGTGATGACGATCACCGGCAGCAGGAAGCCGCGCCCCTGGAGTTGGCGCAGCAGTTCCAGGCCGTCCACTTCCGGCATCCGCACGTCGGTAATGACACAGCCGCCGCCAACCTCGTCCAGCGTATCGAGGAAATGGCTGGCCGAGGGGTAGAGGCGGCAGGCCAGTCCGGCGGTGCGCAGCAGGAAGGCCAGCGAGTCGCGGACGGCCTGGTCGTCGTCGATCACATGCACCAGGGCAGCGTCGGCGGCGTCATTCGACATCGTCCAGTTCCTTCTCGTTCACGACACGCAGGGTAAAGGTGAAGGTGGTGCCGCCGGCCGGCGCCGGCGTCGCCCAGATCTGGCCGCCATGGGCCTCGATGATGGTGCGGGATATGGAAAGCCCGACCCCCATGCCCTGTCGCTTGGTGGTGACAAAGGGCTGGAACAGCTGCTCGGCGACATCGACGGCCAGGCCCTCGCCGCTGTCGATCACCGAAATCGCCACCATGTCATCGCCATGGGCGCCGGCACGGATCATCAGTTCTCGGCGCGGCGCATTCTCCATCGCCTCCAGCGCGTTGCGCATCAGGTTGAGCAGCACCTGCTGGATCTGCACCCGGTCCGCCAGCACGGTATCGAGCCGGGCATCAAGCTGGAAGCGTACCTGCACGCCATGTTCCTTGGCACCCACCAGCGCCAGGGCACTGGCCTCCTGGATCAGCTTGGACAGGCTTTCGATCCGCCGGTCACTCTCCCCGCGCGCCACGAATTCGCGCAGCCGGCGGATGATCTGGCCGGCCCGCAGCGCCTGGTCGGCGGCATGGTCGATCGCCTCGCGCAGGATGGTCGCCTGCTCGCCTTGCTCATGTTCCAGCAGCCGGCGCGACCCCTTGAGGTAGTTGGCGATGGCGGACAGCGGCTGGTTGACCTCGTGGGCCAGTGTCGAGGCCATCTGGCCCATGGCGGTCAGCCGCGACATGTGGATCAGTTCCGATTGCAGCTCCTGCAGCCGCGCCTCGGTTTCCTGCCGTTCGGAAAGGTCGCGGATGAAGCCGGTGAAGAAGCGCCGCTCGCCCGACTTCATCTCCCCCACCGCCAGCTCCATCGGAAAGGTGGAACCGTCGCGCCGTTCGCCGATCACCACCCGGCCGATGCCGATGATCCGCCGTTCGCTGGTGGCGATGTAACGGGCAAGATAGGAGTCGTGGCGGTCGCGGTCGGGTACGGGCATCAGGATGCTGACATTGCGGCCGATCGCCTCGTCGGCGGTGTAGCCGAACAGCCGCTCGGCGGTGGTGCTGAACGACTGGATGATGCCCTGTTCGTCGATGACCACCATCGCCTCGGGGATGGTGGCGAGAATCGAGCGCAGGTGAGCCTCACGGGTCAGCAGATCGCGGGTGTTGGCCTCGGCTTCGGCGCGGGCCTCGGCCAGCCGGGCGCCGCACCATGCCGCCACCGCGCCGGTGACCACGAAGGCGAGCGCCGCCAGGCCGTCGTGCCAGTCCGGCGGGGCGCCCTTGATGCTGCTCGCGCCCCCGAACGCCAGCCCGAGCGCGATCGCCAGCACCACGTGGCCGATGCCGCCCAGCGCGGCGGCGATCACCAGTGCCGGCGTGAAGAACAGGTAGGCGGCCTGCGAGGGCATGTAGGGGGCGAGCAGACCCCAGGCGGCGACTCCGGCCGCGATCGCCATCGTCGTGACGCCGTAGCGCAGGAGCGCCCTGGACGGGCGCGCCGAAGGTGACGGAAGGGCGCCGGAGGCGGGGCGGGTGTCTGCTAAGCTGGTCATGTCCCCCCGTCGCCGCTGGTCCGGCCGTTGGCCCCGGCGGTTGCAGACGCCGGACGAAACGCAATTCGGACTGTTATAGTATTCATGGAATCTTGCCAAGCAACGGGGCGCGGCAGCGAATGCGGCGCATCGCCTGGCGCGCCGGCGCGCGCTCGCGGCCTACGGGGTTTCCCTTAGGGGAATGAGCGGAATTTCCCGTGCCGGCGGATACCCCTAAGTCTTGCGACAACAAGCACGGTTCATACAGGGAAGCCATCATGTTGCAGCATGTTCACAGCATCGCCGCCCGGCCGGTCATGCCGATGATCCCGGATCGCCATGGCGGCGTCGGCGAGGTGTCGTTCGCCGGTATCCGGCTGATGGGCGTGTGCTCGATGACGGCGCGCGATACCGAGGTCTTCGGCGAGGGTGAGCCTGCGGACCATCTTTATGCCGTCGTCAGCGGCGCGGTGCGGACCTACAAGATCACCCAGGATGGCCGTCGCCAGATCTGCGCCTTCCTGTTGCCGGGCGATGTGTTCGGCCTCGAACTGGGCGAGAATTATTCTCTCACGGCCGAGGCGGTCTGCGACTCCGTGCTGGCGGTGGCCAAGCGCCGCACGCTCAACGGCCTCGCCGAGCGCGACGCCGAGGTGGCGCGGCGGCTGTGGGTGATGGCGGCGGGTCAGCTGGAGGCGGCACGGGCCCACATGTTGCTGCTGGGCCGTCAGTGCGCGCATGAACGGGTGGCGGCCTTCCTGCTCGATCTGCAGGGACGGCTGGGCAGTGGCGCGCATGTGGCGTTGCCGATGTCGCGCAACGACATCGCCGACTATCTCGGCCTCACCATCGAGACGGTGTCGCGGACGCTAAGCCAGTTCGACAAGGCCGGCACCATCGCCTTGCGCACCTCGCGGCATGTCGAGGTGCTGAGCCGGGGTGCCCTGCGCGCGCTGGTCGGCTGAGCCGCGCGGCGTTCAACAGTATAACGGGCCGTATCGCGCGACGGCATGTCCCGAGTCGATCATGGCGCAGGACAGGTCGATACCGCGAGCCGTGGTGCAGCGCGCCACCGTCCGGCCATAGACGTCGGTGTCGACAGTGGTGCAACTGAGTGGTGCCACCACCAGACGGTCGAGATGCCGGCGTGACGCATCGGGATCACCGGGCGTGCACTGGCGGCCCGGACGGCAATGGCCCGGCATTTCCGGTGCGTCGATGCCGGCAAGGCGAACGCGCCGTGAACCGCAGTTGATCGTATCGCCGTCAATCACCCTCGGCCGGCTGCAGGTGAGATCGCCGGGCGGCGTTACCGCTGTGCGGGTAGGGCCAGAGCTGGCCTCGTCATCGAGTAGCTTGAGCAGGGAAAGGCCGCCCAGCAAGCCAGCCAGCAGCACCAGACGGGCTTCGTTCCACGTCGGCAGTGCTCGTTGCCAATCTCGTTGCCGGAAAGCCATCGTCCGGGCGCCTCCTCATCGTTGCCTGACAGCGTTCCCGAGAACGCGGGTCATCACGACGGGACACTGCCCGGTGCGAGGTTAAGGATGAGGTAAACTGGCGCGCTGGTCGGCTGAGTCTCCTCCTTGGTGACCGCTACCCGAACGCTGCCAGCAGCGCCGTCACCTCGGCATCGGTGAGCTGGGGGAAGCTATCATAGACCTGGGAGACGCCCAGGAAATCGCGCGGCGTTTCCAGGCAGACGACGTCATCCACCAGCGGGCGCAGCAGGGCCAGCGCCTCGGCGGCGGCCACCGGCACCGCCAGCACGAGAGCCGCCGGCATCTGGCGTCGCAGGGCCTCCAGCGCCGCCCGCATGGTGGTGCCGGTGGCGATACCGTCGTCGACGACAATGACGGTGCGGCCGCCAATCGCCGGGGGCGTCCGGGCGCCGCGATAGACCTGCCGCCGGCGCTCCAGTTCCGCCAGCTCCCGCGCCACCAGTGGTTCCCGCTCGGCGGACGTCAACGCCGCCTGTGTCATCACCGTCGGGTTCCATACCACCTGCGGGCGGGCGCCATCGACCACCGCCCCCATCGCCAGCTCCGGGTGCCAGGGGACGCCGATCTTGCGCACCAGCAGCAGATCGAGCGGGGCGGCGAGTGCGCGGGCAACGGGCACCGCCACCGGCACGCCACCGCGCGGCAGCGCCAGCACCAGCGGGCGGACGTCGCGGTAACCTGTCAGCCTTGTCGCCAGCCGTTCGCCGGCGTCCCTACGATCATGAAACATCACCGCCCCCCGTGTCCGTTGGCGTGATGGCGGCAGTATAGCGGGAACCGGCAGCCAGGCGAAGCGGCCCCCGTCGGCACCGGGGATAGGCCATCGCGCCTGCGGCGCGACGACGCATGACGGACCGATTCTGAACTGATATAGGCCGATTTGATGAACGGGGGGATCACACGCGAAGGGATGCCACGCGCGCAGGCCTGGCGGCTGGCGCTGGTGTTGTGCGCGCTGCTGATCCGGGCGTTGTTGCCTTCAGGCCTGATGGTGGCGGCAACGCCGGCCGGCGCACTGACCGTCACCTTGTGTTCCGGTCGCGGCCCGGTCGAGGTGCTGGTTGATGCCCACGGCCAGCTGGTCGATCCCGACACTGTCGCGTCCTCCGGCACTGGCGAGCCTGGTGACGACAGTCGCGCCAAGCACGACGCGCCCTGCGCCTTCGCCGGACTCCTGGCGCCCGCCCTTCTGGTCGAGGCGTCGCTGCCTGTCGTGCCGCCGATGGCGGTCGCGCCGGGCGTCGCCACGTCCGGTGTCGGTATCGGCACCGGACTCGCCGCGCCGCCGCCGCCGGCCACCGGTCCACCCCCCTCGCTGATCTGAGCGCCACGCCCCGCGCCGTCGCCCCGACGGGCCGGGTACCCCGCGTTCTCGACCCCCACACCGCTTCCGGCCGTTGCGGTCGCGCCGCCATGCCGTGCGCGCGGCCGCCAGTGGCCTTACCTGTTCAGAAGAGACATCATGACCCAGTTCAACCCCCTTACCCTTGCCACCCTCACGACGGCCGCCGCCGTCGCCACCATCACACCCGCCCATGCCGCCGCCGGTGACCGGCTGGAGACCATTGTCGTTACCGGCACCAAGCTGGAAGGCGACTTCGGCGAGAAGTCCGGCATCCCCATCGCCAAGGTGCCCCAGAGCATCCAGGTGATCACCGCCCAGGAGATCATCGACGATGGCGCCCGCTCGATCGGCGACCTGCTGCGCGGCGTTCCAAGCGCCAATGCCGGCTATTCGCGCGTTGGCGCCTATCAGTCGTTCAGCCTCAAGGTGCGCGGCTACATGGCCGACCAGATGCGCAACGGCATCCGCCAGCGTTATTATGAGGATGTCGACGCCTCCGCGCTCAGCAACATCGCGCGGGTCGAGGTGCTCAAGGGCCCGTCCGGCGTGCTCTATGGCCAGTCGGCGGTGGGTGGTATCGTCAGCATCATCACCAAGCGACCCCAGGATGACTTTGCCGCCGCGGTGGCGTTGACGGCCGGCAGCGACCAGCTGAAGCTGGTCAGCGCCGACATCACCGGCAGCCTGGCGCCGGGCCTGAGCGTGCGGGTGACCGGCGAGATCGAGCGTTCCGGCACCTTTGTCGACACGCAGGATCTGGACCGCGACAACCTTGGCTTCAGCCTGCGCTATGCGCCCACCGACACGGTGACCGCCAACCTGGTGACCGAGTATGTCGAGCGTCGCACCAGCCGCAATCCGGGCCTGCCGGTCGCGGGCACCGTGCAGGACAACGGGGTTGGCGGGTTGCCACGCGGGCTCTATCTGGGCGAGCCGTCGGTCGACCACATGAAGGCCGATGCGCCGCTGGTGCAGCTGTGGGTCGACGTCAAACTGGGTGACAACTGGACGCTGACCCCGCGCTTCCAGTACCAGGAGTTCAACACCGCCTTCACCCAGATCCGGCTGCGCGCGGCCCAGGCCGACCTGACGACCATCAGCCGCAACGGCCGCATCGGCGAGGAAAACGACGAATATTATATCGGCCAGCTCGATCTCGCCGGCCGGGTGCAGACCGGACCGATTACCCACAAACTGCTGGCAGGCGTCGAGATCGACCGGGAGCGCGGCCGCTTCACCCAGTCGAACCTCACCAACGTGACCGCGATCAGCGTGCTGGCGCCGGTCTATGCCTATGCCGGCACGGCGCCGGCGGCGACCTTTGCCTTCGACAACTACTACAACCTCGATGGCGAGGCGCTCTACCTGCAGGACCAGATCGACCTCACCGACCGCTGGAACGTCATTGGCGCCATCCGCCACAGCTGGATCGACGCCCGGAACGGCAGCATGGGCCAGCCGGCCACCGACCAGGCCAGCACCAGCACCACCATCTGGCAGCTGGGCAGCACCTATCGGCTGACCGGCGCCGTGTCCGTCTATGCCGGCTACAACACCGGCTTTGACGTTGAATCCTCGGCGGCCGCCCGCTCGGCCAGCGGCGACCCGCTGAAGCCGGAGACGTCGAGCCAGGCGGAGGTCGGCGTGCGGCTGACGCTGGGGGCGGTGCGCGGCAGCATCGCGCTGTTCGAGATCAGGCGTACCAACGCGCTCACCACCGATCCCGACAATCCCGACTACAGCATCAACGTCGGCAAGCAGCGGGTGCGTGGCGTCGAGATCGAGGGCGAATGGCAGCCGACCGACGGCTGGTCGCTGACGGGCGGCTATGCCTATCTCGACTCGAAGATCGTGCGCAGCAACGACGGCGATCAGGGCAAACGCCTGGGCGACGTGCCGGCCCACAGCGTCAATGCGCGCACCGCCTACACGGTGCCGGGCACTAGCCTGACCCTGCGTGGCGGCTTCAACTATGTCAGCAATCGCCTGCTGGTGAACGGCAGCGATGTCCGTCTGCCATCCTACGTGCTGGCGGACATCGGCGCCGGCTACCAGATCGGCCGCTTCAGCCTCGATCTGGTGGCGACCAACCTGTTCGACGAACGCTACTTCACCGCCTCCGGCAATGCCTTCGCGGTGATGCCGGGTGACCCGCGCGCGGTCAGCCTGCGCCTGGGCGCCCGCTGGTAAGCGGCGTCCGAGCACTGACAGGAGAGGATACCATGGCCTCGACGACACGACAGCCCACCACCTACCGCGCGGTCTGGCGCTGGCATTTCTACGCCGGTCTGCTGTGCGCGCCGGTGCTGCTGCTGCTCAGTCTCACCGGCGCGATCTACCTGTTCGACCGGGAGATCGACGGCTGGTGGAACCGCGACCTGCAACGGGTCGCCGTCGGGGCCGTGGCCCTGCCGCTGGCAACCCAGGAGGCGGCGCTGGTGGCCGCTTATCCCGGTGCCAGCATCGGCCGGGTCCGTCTGCCGGAGGCGCCCGACGAGGCCGCGCGCTGGTTCCTGCGCGATGCCCAGGGGCGCGGCCGGCTGGTGTTCGTCGATCCCTACAACGCCCGGGTGCTTGGCGATGTCGACCCCGCCTGGCAGCCCACCACCATCGCCCGCGACCTGCACGGCAACCTGCTGATGGGCAACATTGGCAGTCACCTCGTCGAGCTGACCGCCTGCTGGACGCTGGTGATGCTGGTGACCGGCCTCGTGCTGTGGTGGCCCAGGCGGTGGAAGGCGCGCGGCGTGCTCTGGCCGCGCCTGGGCACAAGCGGCCGGCGGCTATGGCGCGACCTGCACGCCATTCCGTCGGCGGCCAATGCCCTGCTGGTGGCTTTCCTGATCCTCTCCGGCCTGCCGTGGTCGGCGTTCTGGGGCGTGCAGTTCGCCGCCCTGGGCCAGCAGCTGCCGTTCATCGCGCCGTCGCCCAACTTCACCGCCAGCCGGCCGGCGGCGCCGTCGGCCGGACCGGACGCGGCCTCCCTTGCGCCCGCCGGACATGGTGGTCACCCCGCCAGCCATGACGCCGAAGCCGCCAGGCTGCCCTGGGTGGTGCGCCAGAGCCCGCGACCCGCCGGCATCGGCGGTCATGATGACGCGCATGGCCACCACGGCGCGGGTGGCATCGCGGCGGCGGAGGCGCTGCTGGCCCGCCTGCCCGTCGACCGCTTCGGCCCCGGCATCCGCATCTTCTATCCCGATGGCCCGGCCGGCGTGTTCACCATCAGCTATGTGCCGGACAAGGCCGAGGGTCAGCGCACCCTCTATGTCGACCCCGCCAGCGGACAGCTGATCGACGACATCGGCTGGGGTCGCTACAGCCCGGTGGCGCGGGTGATCGAGTGGGGTGTCGAGACCCATGTCGGCCGGCAGTACGGCCTTGCCAACCAGATCGCCGGGCTGCTGGTCTGCCTCGTCCTCATCGGCACGGTCATCGCCGGGCTGATCCTGTGGTGGCGCCGCCGGCCGTCGGCGCGACTGGGCGCGCCGGACGTCGCGCCGACCGACCGGCTGCCCCGACCGCTGGTGTGGACCATCGCCGTGCTGGCGGTGCTGCTGCCGCTGGTCGGCGCCTCGCTGCTGCTGGTCTGGCTGCTCGACCGGCTGGTGATGGCGCTGGCGCCCCGGCTGGCGCGCTGGCTCGGCCGGGGAGCGCACGAGCCCATTGTCAGGCCGGGCGGGAGGCACTAGATACGGGGCTGCATCAAGAGTTGGGACGACGCCCAACGCCAACCTGCCGTACCGGGCAAGGTGGCACTTCCCCCGGGGAGGATGTGGCCCAAGCCGGCAACCAAACGGACCAAGCCACGGTTGAGCGTCTGTCCCGTGTACGGAAAGGACGCCCATGCCCATCAAGATCCCCGACGACCTGCCGGCGACCCGGATTCTCGACGCCGAGGGCGTGATGGTGATGCGCGAGACCGATGCGGTGCGCCAGGACATCCGGCCGCTGCGGATCGGCCTGCTCAACCTGATGCCCGACAAGCCGAGCACCGAGACCCAGATCGCCCGCCTGATCGGCGCCACGCCGCTGCAGCTGGAGCTGACGCTGGTGCGGCTGGCCAGCCACGTCTCGCGCAACACGGCGGAGGATCATCTGGAGGCCTTCTACCGGCCGTGGGACCAGGTGCGCGACGAGCGCTTCGACGGCTTCATCATCACCGGCGCGCCGGTGGAGCGCATGGACTATGAGGAGGTGCGCTACTGGCCGGAGCTGACCGGCATCCTCGACTGGACCCAGACCCACGTCCACCGGCTGTTCAACATCTGCTGGGCGGCCCAGGCGGCGCTCTACCACTTCCATGGCGTGCCCAAGCACATGCTGCCGGCCAAGGCCTCGGGCGTCTATCCCCACCGGGTGCGGGTGCCGACCTCGCCCTACATGCGCGGCCTGTCGGACGGTTTCGCGGTGCCGGTCTCCCGCTGGTCGGAGGTGCGCGCCGCCGACCTGCCGGCCGGCCACGGCCTGGAGGTGCTGGCGGACAGCGAGGTCAGCGGCCTGTGCCTGGTCGCCGACCCCGCCCACCACGCGCTGCACATGTTCAACCATCTGGAATACGACAGCCAGACGCTGGCCAACGAATATGCCCGCGACGCGGCCGCCGACCCGGCGACGCCGGTGCCGGCGCACTATTTCCCCGGTGATGATCCCGCACTGCCGCCGGTGAACAGCTGGCGCAGCCATGCCCACCTGCTGTTCGGCAACTGGATCAACGAGATGTACCAGTCGACCCCGTTCGACCTCGCCGCCATCGGCCGGGGCTGAGGGCGGCGCGGCACGCGTTGCTTTGAGGTCGTGACTATGCTCTATCGGACAACCTATGGGGGCTGCTGACGACATCGAGCAATTCATCGCCGACTGGCGGGATACCGGCGGTTCGGAACTCGCCAACACGCAGAGCTTCATCAACGGCCTGTGCCGGTTGCTGGGTGTCGAGCCGCCGGCCGGCAGCCGCGTGAACGACAGCCACAACGATTATGTGTTCGAGCGCCGGGTGTTCCAGGACAATGGCGACGGCACGCGGAGCTTCGGCCGCATCGACTGCTACAAGCGCGACGCCTTCATCCTGGAGGCCAAGCAGGGCAGCGAGGCCGACCGCGCGGCGGCCGACAGGGGCGAGGACGATCTCGACCTGTTCGGCCAGACCGCCAGCGCCCGCCTCAAGCGCGGCACCGCCCGGCGCGGCACGGCGGGCTGGGCCCAGGCAATGGTTCAGGCCAGGGGCCAGGCCGAGCGCTACGCCAAGGCGCTTCCCGTTGACCATGGCTGGCCGCCGTTCCTGCTGGTCGCCGACATCGGCTACTGCATCGAGGTCTATGCCGACTTCACCGGGACCGGGAAGGCCTACGCCCAGTTCCCCGACCGGGCACGCTACCGGATCATGCTGGAAGACCTGCGGCACCAGGATGTCCGCGACCGGCTGCGGGCGATCTGGACCGATCCGAAAAGTCTCGACCCCACCGCCCGCGCCGCGCGCGTCACCCGCGATATCGCCGACCTGCTGGCGACCGTCGCCCGGCGGATCGAGCAGCGCGGCTACAACGCCGAGACCACCAGCGGCTTCCTCATGCGGGTGCTGTTCACCCTGTTCGCCGAGGACAGCGGGCTGATCCCGGAAAAGAGCTTCACCACGCTGCTGAAGAACCAGCGTGCCCACCCGGAGCATCTGGAACACCAGCTTTCCGCGCTGTGGGCGGCGATGGACAAGGGCGCGTTCTCGCCCGCGCTGGGCGTGCCGCTGAAGCAGTTCAACGGCTATCTGTTCAAGGACCGCACGGCGATCCCGCTCGACGCGCGGGAGCTGGAGGTGCTGATCCAGGCTGGCGAGCACCTCTGGACCGAGGTGGAGCCGGCGATCTTCGGCACCCTGCTGGAACGCGCGCTGAACCCCAGGGAACGCGCCAAGCTCGGCGCGCATTATACCCCGCGCGCCTATGTCGAGCGGCTGATCGGCCCCGCCATCATGGAGCCGCTGCGCGCCGACTGGGACGGCGTGCGCGCCGCCGCCACCACCCTGATCGCCGACGGCAAGGCGGCCGAGGCGCGCGCCCATGTCGAGGCCTTCCACACCCGGCTGGCGCAAACGAAGGTGCTCGATCCCGCCTGCGGCACCGGCAACTTCCTTTATGTCGCCATGGCGCGCATGAAGGAGCTGGAGGGCGAAGTGCTCGATCTGCTGATCGAGCTGGGTCATGATCAATATGTCGCCGAACTCACCGGCCACACCATCACCCCGGAAAACTTCCTGGGGATCGAGATCAACCCGCGCGCCGCCGCCATCGCCCAGCTGGTGCTGTGGATCGGCTACCTGCAATGGCACTTCCGCGTGCACGGCGCCGACCGCGCCCCGCCGGAGCCGATCCTGCGCGACGTGCGCACCATCGAGAACCGCGACGCGCTGATCGCCTTTGACGACAGGGTGCTGGAGCGGGACGCGGCCGGCAGGCCGGTCAGCCGCTGGGACGGCGAGACCATGAAGCCGCATCCCGTCACCGGCAAGCCGGTGCCCGATGAAGACGCGCGGGTCGAGGTCTGGCGCTATGTGAAGCCGCGCGCCGCCACGTGGCCCAAGGCGGACTTCATCGTCGGCAACCCGCCGTTCATTGGCGGCAAGGACGTGCGCGACCGGCTGGGCGACGGCTATTTCGAGGCGCTGTTCGCCACCACCGACGTGCCCGAGAGCGCCGACTTCGTCATGCACTGGTGGGACAAGGCGGCCACCGCCGTGCGCGCCGGCGGCACCCGGCGCTTCGGCTTCGTCACCACCAATTCGATCACCCAGACATTCAGTCGTCGGGTGGTGGCGCGGCATCTCGACGCCAAGGATAGTGTAGCAATCTTGTTCGCCATTCCCAACCATCCCTGGGTCGACGGCAAGGATGGCGCGGCGGTGCGCATCGCCATGACGGTCGCCGAGAAGGGCAAGCGCGAGGGCCAACTGTGGACGGTGGCGGATGAAAGCCGGGCGCCGGACCATCTCGTTTATACCGAGAGGGTCGGCCAGATCAGCGCCAACCTGCGGATCGGCGCCGATGTCACGGCCACCGTGGCGCTGAAGGCGAATAGAGGGCTGGCACATCAAGGCGTGAAACTGCATGGCGATGGGTTCATCGTCACCGCGGAACAGGCCGCCGTGCTCGGCCCCGGTGCCGCCGCCACCCGCATCCGCACCGGCACCGATGATGGCGACACCGTGATCTTCGACTATCGCAACGGCCGCGATCTCGCCGCGCGGCCGCGCGGGCTCAGGGTGATCGACCTCTACGGCCTGTCGGAAGCGCAGGTGCGCGACCGCTACCCGGCGGTCTATCAGCATGTGCTGGCCACCGTGAAGCCTCATCGGGATCACAACAACCGGGCCAGCTACCGGGACAACTGGTGGCTGTTCGGCGAGCAACGCTCCGAACTGCGCAAGGCCCTGCGGGGCGTGAACCGCTACATCGCCACGGTCCGCACACAGCGGCAGCGATCATTTGTATTCATGGACCTCAGCGTCATTCCGGAAAGCAGACTGGTCGCAATCGCTGATGACGATGCTTTTACGCTTGGTGTGCTGTCGAGCCATTTCCATCTTCAATGGATACTGGCGTGGGGTGCTCGGCTCGGCATGGGCGATGACCCCAACTACAATAACAGTGAATGCTTCGATCCCTTCCCCTTCCCCGCCGATGTCGCCGAACCGCTCAAGGACCGCATCCGCGCCGAGGCCGAGGCGCTCGACGGCTTGCGCAAGCGGGTGCTGGCGCAACACGACGACCTGACCCTGACCAGGCTCTACAACGTGCTGGAGGCCTTGCGGGAAGGCCGCGCGCTGACCGGGGCCGAGCGCGACATCCATGATCGCGGCCTCGTCACCCTGATCCGCCAGCACCACGACGCCATCGATGCCCTGGTGGCCGAGGCCTATGGCTGGGCTGATGACTGGAACAGGGGCGATCTGGCGGACGAGGACATCCTCACCCGCCTGGTGGCGCTGAACCGGGACCGCGCCGCCGAGGAAGCCAGGGGCCTGGTCCGCTGGCTGCGGCCTGAATTCCAGGCGCCCGACTATGCGGCGCCGGTCACCCAGACGCTCGATCTCGGCGATGCCGCGACGCCGGTGCCCGACAACGTCCTGCCCTGGCCCGGCTCGCTGCCCGAGCAGGTCAGCGCCGTGCAGGCCCTGCTGCGTGCCGCGCCCGCGCCGCTCGCCCCGCAGGACGTCGCCCGCGCCTTCAAGGGCAAGCGCGCCGCCTCGGTGCGCCCGGTGCTCGACGCGCTGGCCGGCATCGGCATGGCCCGGCGGCTCGGCGACGGCCGCTACGCCGCCTGAGGCCGGCGCGCTTTAATCGGATGGGAAAACGGGTCGCGCGGCGCGCGAGTGGTGCCCAGGGACGGAATCGAACCGCCGACACAGGGATTTTCAATCCCTTGCTCTACCAACTGAGCTACCTGGGCGCACCGTTGGGACGCGGGTCTATAGACGATCCCGATCCGCCTTGTCCAGCGGCCATGTCGGTCTTTTTTCGTCGCTCTTTTTTATCATGCCCGGCAAGAGCGGTGCTCAGTAGCCGTCGTCGTCGCGTGAGGCGCTGCTGCGGTCGTCGCCATCCTCGTCGGCGGGGCCGGCGGGCACGCGGTAATCCTCGTTCAGCCATTTCAGCAGGTCGCGGTCGCGGCAGCCGGCCGAGCAGAACGGCTGGAAGGCGGCCTGGGCCGGCTTGCCGCACAGCGGGCAGCGGCCGAGCACGCCGGTGGCGCGGGCGGTGGCGGATGCGGGTGGGGCGGGCGGGTCAGAGCGGCGAGACATGGGCATAGCCATAGCCGCTGGCGTCGGCCGCCGCCACCACCGAGACGGCCGCACCGCGCTGGCGGGCGAGCATTTGCGTCAGCGCCGGCCGCGCCTCCAGCCAGGCCGCCACCGCCGGCGGGCAGACCAGCCGGCAGGCGCCGGCGCCCTCGGCGCGCGCCGCCGCGCGCAGCAGGGCGAGCGCCAGCGTCTCGTCGCTCGCCGCCGCCCGCCGGGTGCCGCACAGCTGGTCGATCACCGAGGCGCGCGGGCGCGGGCGGATCACCTGCATCAGCCCGAAGCCGTTGATGGCGGTGCGTTCGCAGGGGCGGGGGTCGGCGGCGCTGGCGGCGTCGAACGCCTCGGCCACCGCCTGCCGTCCGGCGCGGCTATTGCTGCCGAGAAAGTCGATCATCACCGGGCCGCCGATGTCATAGAGCCGCAAGGCGCCGGCGATGGCGTGGGCGGCGGCGACATTGAGCGCGTCGGCCGGGCCGCTGCCGTCGACGTCGATGACCAGCCCGGCGCGGGTGCGCTCCAGCCACAGCTGGCCGCCGGCAAACGGCACGGCGCCGGTAATGCCCGCCTCCAGCGCCTCGTCGACGCCCAGTGCCTCGGGCAGGCGGGCGACGCGACGCACTGGCAGGCCGTCCCACAGGGTGGCGGTGGCAAGGTCAGGCGCGGCGGCGATCAGGCCGGGGGCGGCCGGCGTCAGGTCGGGGCGGGCGCGCACCTGGGCCGGTTTCCGCCGGCCGGGTTCGGGCAGGCTCGCCCGGCTGACCTCGACGGCCAGCAGCGCGCCTTCCGGCAGCGCCGGGCAGGGCTGGATCAGCGCGTCGAGGCCGTCGCCGAGGTCGACGCGGGCGCGGTTGGGGCCGACCCGCTCGCGCAGGCGGGCGCCGAACAGCGCGCCCGGCTGCACCGGGTCGGCATCGCGCAGCAGCCGCAACGCCAGCAGCCGGTCGTCGGCGACCAGGGCGGCGCGGGTCTCGCCGATGCCGGGCTCCACCAGCCAGCCGGTGGGCGCGTCGGCGCCGGGCCGGGTCATGGCAGGGTCAGGCCGGCGGCCAGCAGCAGGGCGCGGGTCTCGTGCAGCGGCAGGCCGACGACGCCGGTGTAGCTGCCGTTGAGGTGGCGCACCAGGCCGGCGAAGCGGCCCTGGATGGCATAGCCGCCAGCCTTGCCCTGCCACTCGCCGCTGGCGAGGTAGGCGTCGATCTCGGCCGGTTCCAGCCGCTTGACGGTGACGACGGTCTCGACGGTGCGGGTGCGCTCGCGGCCCTGCGCGTCGATTACGGCGACGGCGGTGATGACGCGGTGGCGCCGGCCGGACAGCAGGTCCAGGCAGCGCCGGGCGGTGGCGGCATCGTCGGCCTTGGGCAGGATGCGCCGGCCGCAGGCGACCACGGTGTCGGCCGCCAGCACCACCGCGCCGGGGTGACACGCGGCGACCGCCCGGGCCTTGTCGCGGGCCAGCCGCTCGGCGTGCGGGCGCGGCAGCTCGCCCCGGCGGGCGGTCTCGTCGAGATCGGCGGGCGCGACGCCGGCGGGCGTGACGCCGATCTGTGCCAGCAGGTCGCGCCGGCGCGGGCTGGCGGAGGCGAGAATCAGCGCCGGTGCGCCGGAGGGCGATGGGGCGGTCACGGCCGGGGTTATTTGAAGCGGTAGGTGATGCGACCCTTGGTCAGGTCGTAGGGCGTGAGTTCCACCTGGACCTCGTCGCCCACCAGCACGCGGATACGGTTCTTGCGCATCTTGCCGGCCGTGTGGCCCAGCACTTCGTGTCCGTTTTCCAGCTTTACGCGAAACATGGCGTTGGGGAGCAGCTCGACCACCACGCCTTTCATCTCGATCAGTTCTTCTTTAGCCATGCGCTCGTCTCGGCTATCTGACGGAAATTGGCGGTTCAGATGGGCCATTGGCGCGGCAAAAGCAAGAATTATGCGCAGGCGCGCATGCCGGCAATGCGGATGGGATGTGCGATCGCCGCATGGACGGCGGCGCTGCAAATCCCTATGTAGGCGCCGACTCGGTCAGCGCAGGATTATCAGGACCATGGTGAACGACGGCATCGTGATGGCATTGCCCAAGGGACGCATCCTCAAGGAAGTGATGCCGATGCTGCACGCCGTCGGCATTCATCCCGAGGCGGCCTTCACCGACGAGTCCAGCCGGGCGCTGCGCTTTTCGACCAACGTGCCGGGGCTGTCGATCATCCGCGTCCGTTCCTTCGACGTCGCGACCTTCGTCGCTTTCGGCGCCGCTCATATCGGTGTCGCCGGCAACGACGTGCTGATGGAGTTCGACTACGCCGAGATCTATGCGCCGGTTGATCTGGGCATCGGCAGGTGCCGGCTGTCGGTGGCCGAGCCGGTGGAACTCACCGCGCACGACGACCCCAAGAGCTGGAGCCATGTGCGCATCGCCACCAAATACCCCGGCATCACCCGCCGCCACTTCGCCGCGCGCGGCGTGCAGGCGGAGTGCATCAAGCTCAACGGCGCCATGGAGCTGGCGCCGTCGCTGGGGCTGTGTCGGCGCATCGTCGATCTGGTGTCGACCGGCCGCACGCTGGTCGAGAACGGCCTGGCCGAGGTGGAGGTGATCGCCGAGATCAGCTCGCGCCTGATCGTCAACCGCGCCGCCTACAAGACCCGCGGTCAGGAACTGATGCCCTGGGTCGAACGCTTCCGGCTGCTGGTCGAGGAACGCAACAATGCCGCTGCGGCTTGACGCCCGCGCGGCCGGGTTCGCCGCCGCCTTCGATGCACTGGTCAACGACCGCCGCGAGGCGGCGACCGACGTGCGCGCCGTGGTCGCCGATGTCATCGCCGCCGTGCGCGATCGCGGCGACGCGGCGCTGACGGACTACACCCGCCGCTTCGACCGCATCGATGTCGCGGCCGACGGCCTGCGCATTCCGGCCGCCGAGATCACCGCCGCGCGCGGCGCCTGCGATGCCGGCGTGCTGGCGGCGCTGGAACTGGCGGCGACGCGTATCCGCGACTTCCACGCCGCCCAGCGGCCGGAGGACAAGCGGGTGACCGACGACACCGGCACCATCTCCGGCTATCGCTGGCGGCCGATCGACGCCGTGGGCCTCTATGTGCCGGGCGGGCTGGCCTCCTACCCCTCCTCGGTGCTGATGAACGCGATTCCCGCCAAGGTCGCCGGCGTCGACCGGCTGGTGATGGTGACGCCGACCCCCGACGGACGCATCAATCCGCTGGTGCTGGCGGCGGCCGAACTGGCCGGCGTCGACGAGATCTACCGGGTCGGTGGCGCCCAGGCGGTGGCGGCGCTGGCGCACGGCACGACGACCATCGCGCCGGTGGACAAGATCGTCGGCCCCGGCAATGCCTATGTGGCGGAGGCCAAGCGCCAGGTGTTCGGCCAGGTCGGCATCGACATGATCGCCGGGCCTTCGGAAATCCTGGTGGTCGCCGATGCCGCCAGCGACCCGTGCCACGTCGCCGCCGACCTGCTGAGCCAGGCCGAGCACGATCTCACCGCCCAGGCGATCCTGATCACCGACGACGCGGCCTTTGCCGACGCCGTGGTCGCGGCGGTTGACACCACGCTGGCGACATTGGCCACCGGCGACGTCGCTCGCGCGAGCTGGGAGCGCTTTGGCGCCATCATCCTGGTCGACGATCTGGCGCAGGCGCCAGTGCTGATCGATCGGCTGGCGCCGGAGCATCTGGCGCTGTCCGTCGACGCGCCGGAGCGGCTGCTGGAGCAGGTCCGTCACGCCGGCTCGGTGTTCCTCGGCCGGCTGACGCCGGAGGCGATCGGCGACTATGTCGGCGGCCCCAACCACGTGCTGCCCACCGGGCGGCGGGCGCGCTTCTCCTCCGGCCTGTCGGTGACCGATTTCATGAAGCGGACCACCTATCTGCAGGTCAGCCCGCGGGGGCTGGCCGCCATCGGGCCGGCGGCGGTGGCGCTGGCCAATGCCGAGGGCCTGGCGGCACACGCGCTGTCGGTGGCGGTACGGCTGGCTGACGGCTGATCGTGCGTCAGGTGTGACTGTTATGACCACCAATCGACAGATTGTTCATCGCCCATAAGGCCGCCTGTGTGCGATTGGCCAGTCCCAGCGTCTTGAGAATGGCCGAGACGTGGATGCGCACGGTGTTCTCGGACATGCCGAGCGTCGAGGCGATCTCGGCGTTCGGCTTGCCACGGGCAATCAGCGAGACGACTTCCAGCTGCCGGCGGGTCAGGGTCCGGCGGCTGTTGCCATGGTGGACCGCCATGCCGCGGTCGGCGCGCAGCAGGTCCGCCACCGCGGCGACGATGGTGCCGGGCTCGTCACGCCAGCCGGAGAGGACGGGTGATCCGTCGGTGGCCGGCGCCGATGTCGCCCCGACGTCCGGCGCGGCCAGCAGCAATGTGTGGCTGATGCCATCGGAGGCCGGCCGGATCGCGATCATGCCGGCGATGGCCGGCGCCCCCGATCCTCGGACGGGCATGCTGGCCACGGTGTCGACAATGGCCGGCGCGAACACCGCCCCGAGCAGGCGGGCCACCGCCTCGCGTACCAGCCAGTCGGCCGAGACCACCACGAAGCGCGCGTTGGTGGCCAGATCCTCACATGCGGACTGGAATCTCTGGCTCTCGTTCATAGCTTGTCCCCCGCCTTTCCAACGGCTGGCCGACGCGGAGCCCCCACCGCGCCACCTGACATTACGCCTAACGCAACCATTCTGAGTTGATCTAGGTCGATAGTACGGCAAGGACAGGGGGAGGAAGGATCAATTTTTCATGGTTGTAAAGTAGCGGCCCGGCGGCACACGACCAGTGGCGCCCCGGCGGCGGTGGGCGGCGGATCGTCCTGGTGGTGCGGGCTGGCTGGTGTCAGGCCCAGCCTTCCAGCACCTGGTCGGGCGGGCGGTGGCCATCGGCCCAGACGCGGATGTTCATGATCACCTTTTCGCCCATCGCCAGCCGGCCTTCGATGGTCGCTGAACTCATGTGCGGCAGCAGCATGGCGTTGGGCAGATCGAGCAGCCTGGGATGAATGGCGGGCTCCTGCTCGAACACGTCGAGCCCGGCGCCGGCGATGCCGCCGCGCTCAAGCGCCGCCACCAGCGCCGTCTCGTCGACAATCTCGCCGCGCGCGGTGTTGATCAGGTAGGCGTGCCGCTGCATCAGCCGCAACCGCTCGTCGTTGATGAGCTTGTTGGTCTCCGGTGTCAGCGGGCAGTTGATCGACACGATATCGACCCGGCTCAGCATTGCTTCCAGGCGGGGCCAGTAGGTGGCCTCGACGGTGCGCTCCACCGCTTCGGGCAGGCGACGGCGGTTATGGTAGTGGATCGCCATGCCGAAGGCCCGCGCCCGCTGGGCCACGGCCTGGCCGATGCGGCCCATGCCGACAATACCCAGCCGCTTGCCGTGAATGCGGTGGCCCAGCAGCATGGTCGGTGACCAGCCCTGCCAGCGGCCCTCCCGCAGCACACGCTCGCCTTCCGACAGACGGCGCGGCACGGAGAGGATGAGCGCCATGGTCATGTCGGCGGTGTCGTCGGTCAGCACGCCGGGCGTGTTGGTGACAATGATCTCGTGCGCGCGTGCGGCCTTGAGGTCGATATGGTCGACCCCGTTGCCGAAATTGGCGATCAGCTTCAACTGCGGGCCGGAATGGGCGATGAGGCTGGCGTCGACATCATCGGTCAGTGTCGTCACCAGCACGTCATACTCGGTCATGGCGGTCGCCAGGGTGCTCCGGTCGAGCGGCGTGTCATCGAGATTGAGCGTGACGTCGAACAGTTCGGCCATGCGGGTTTCCACCGCTTCCGGCAGGCGGCGGGTGACAAACACCTTGGGACGCTTCTTGACCATGACGGCTCGTCTCTCCAAACACGGGATCGAGCGCCATGCTATCGCCGTGTGCGGCGTGACGGTCAAGGCCCCGGTCATGGCGGGCGGGGCGCTCAGGCATGGGGCGGTCGTGCCAGGCGGCGGCCCCGCAAGACAGTGGCGATGAGGGTGAGACATGTCCGAACGACGCGACCGGTTCACGCCAGCGCTCCGGCTGGCGCTTCTGGTGACGGCGCTGCTGACAGCGGCCGATGCCGCGAGCGCGGCGCCGGGGACGACCGGACCCAGCGGCCAGCCGATTCCGCGGTTCGTCGCGCTGGGGGCCAATGAGGTCAACATGCGGGCGGGGCCGGATCGAAAATATCCTGTCGAGTGGGTCTACCGGCGCCGCGGCATGCCGGTGGAGGTGTTGCAGGAGTACGGCATCTGGCGGCGCATCCGCGACGTCGAGGGGGTGCAGGGCTGGGTCAACGGGCATCTGCTCTCCGGTGAGCGCGGCGCCATCGTCGTCGGCCAGACACGGCTGCTGCGGGTCCGGCCCGACGACGGCGCGCCCGGGGTCTGGCGGGTGGAACCCGGCGTCGTTGCCCGCATCGTGTTGTGCGAGGGGCCCTGGTGCCAGCTCAACATCGGCGGCAAGAGCGGCTGGATTCGCCGCGAGGAGTTCTGGGGCAGTTACCCGGATGAGAATTTCGATTGATCGAAGTCAATGCCGGACCGTTTCCGTCCGACATTGACTTGACGCCAGGCGCCGGCGCGGCCACATCAGCGCCAACACAGTCCGCCGCTGTCGAGCTGACCAGGAGAGGCAGGTCCGATGTTCATCCAGACTGAGCGCACGCCCAATCCGGCGACGTTGAAGTTTCTGCCCGGTCAGCCGGTGCTGACGAATGGTACCGCCGATTTCGTCTCTGCCGAGGCGGCTGTGGCATCACCGCTGGCATCGGCGCTGTTCGCGCTCGACGATGTGACGGGGGTGTTTTTTGGCGCCGACTTCATCAGCGTGACCTGCGGCAGCGACAATCCCGACTGGCAGGGGCTGAAGCCGCAGATTCTCGGCCTCATCATGCAGCACTTCACCAGTGGCGCCCCCCTCATGACGACACCGGCCGGCGGCGCGGCGGCTGCCGCGGACAGTGACGATCCGGCGGATGCCGACATCGTGCTGCAGATTCGCGAGTTGCTGGATACCCGGGTGCGGCCGGCGGTGGCGCAGGACGGTGGTGACATCACCTATCAGGGCTTCCGCGACGGCGTGGTCTATCTGCACATGCAGGGCGCCTGTTCCGGTTGTCCATCCTCGACGATGACGCTGAAGAACGGCATCGAGACCCTGCTCAAGCATTATGTGCCCGAAGTCACGGAAGTGCGGGCGATCTGAGCTTTACTTGACTGGCCCATGCCGCGATACCTGGCGCCATCGGAACTTCCGTCAGTGATGGAGCACAGCGTATGGGCGATATTTTGAGCGATCGCGACCTCGACACCATTTTCCGGCAGGCCCGGTCGTATAATCGCTGGCAGGAAACGCCAGTGTCGCCGGTACAGATCCAGGCGCTTTACGACCTGCTGCGGATGGGCCCGACGTCCGCCAACTGCTCGCCGGCCCGCTTCGTCTTCGTGTCGAGCCCCGAGGCGCGGGAAAAACTGGCCGGATGCGTCAGCAGCACCAATGCGATCAAGGTCCGCCAGGCGCCGGTGACGGCGATCATTGGCTATGACACCGAGTTCTATGACAAGATTCCCCAGCTGTTCCCGCATAATCCCGGCGCCCGCGACTGGTTTGCCCACAATGCCGAGGTGGCCTATGTCACGGCGCTGCGCAATTCGAGCCTGCAGGGGGCCTATCTGATGATCGCCGCCCGTGCGCTCGGGCTGGATTGCGGCCCGATGTCGGGCTTTGACCATGCCAAGGTGGATGCGGCCTTTTTCGCCGGGACTACCGTCAAGTCCAACTTTATCTGCGCGCTGGGGCACGGATCGACGGAGGAGCTGTACGAACGCAGCCCGCGGCTGTCGTTCAATGACGCCTGTGCCATCGTCTGACGTCCGGTGGCATGATCCTGGGCATCGACACCGCGCTTTCCGGCTGCTCCGTCTCCCTGCTTGACGGGTCGCGGCAGGTCGAGGCGATGTTCGAGCTGGTGCATCGCGGTCACGCCGAACGACTGCCCCTGATGATCGCCACCCTGCTTGATGCCCATCCGGCCGCGCGCGGCGCCATCAACACCGTGGCGGTGGCGGTTGGGCCCGGCAGCTTCACCGGCATTCGTGTCGGACTGGCGGCGGCACGGGCGCTGGCACTGGCCTGGCAGGCCCGCTGTGTTGGCGTTTCCAGCCTCATGGCGACGGCCGCGGCGGCCTTCGCCGCCTCGCCTGACCCGGCTTCCTTGATGGCCGCCATTGATGCCAGCCGGGGGCAGGTCTACGCCCAGCCGTTCGCCCGGAACGACGGCGGACTGACGGCGCTCGCCGCGCCGCGGGTTCTGGCCCCCGAGGTGGCGGCCGACTGGGCGGTGGCGGAGCGTTGTCCGGCGGTGGCCGGTTCAGGCGCCGCGCTGGTGGCGGCCGCCCTGCCCGCTCTGACGGTGCTGCCGCCTGAATGGACCGACGCGGGGTGGATCGCGCGCCTGGCGCCGTACGCCTCGGCCGCGCTGGCACCCAGGGCGCTGTACATTCGTCCTCATGACGCCCGGCCGATGGCCGTGCCGGCAGCCTGACCGGCGGGCATGACGATGACGGTGCGATTGCGAAGGCTGTCCATGGCGGAGGCCGACATCGCCGAGCAGCTGATTCTCGCGGCTTTCGATCCCGGCCTCGGGGAGGGGTGGGCGTCCGGCCAGGTGGCGCCCACGCTGGCGATGCCCGGCACCTGGGCCACCTGCGCCGAGGCCGCCGACCCGCTGTCCGCGGTCCCCGTGAAGTCCGCGCCGGTGGGTTTCACCATTGCCCGCCAGATCAGCGACGAGGCGGAATTGCTGCTCATCGGTGTCCGGCCGGACCGGCGCCGGTCCGGCCTCGGAGGCGTGTTGCTTGATCGCATGCTGGCCGATGCCGCCGCGGCAGGCGCCCTTCAGGTGTTTCTGGAGGTGCGGGAAAGTAATGCCGCGGCGATTGCACTCTATTCATCGCGCGGCTTTGAAGTTGTGGGTCGCCGGCCCGGCTATTATCGCGCGGCCGACGGTGCCCGGCAGGATGCCCTGACCATGCGGCGTTCAAATTGAACGGTTGATCGGCGATCTCCGCGTCGAGGGCAGTTTTTCTATGGATTCTGGGTAATTGGCTTGTCTGGCCATGGAAAATACGCAAATAGGGACTACATTGCGATTTCAACGACTTTCTTTCTCGACCGAGAAACAAGCAAGGACATGAATCATGAGCGAAGAATTCAAGGACGGTGCCGATTTGCTGACATTGACGGCGGATATCGTTTCTTCGCATGTCGCCAACAATACGGTGGCGGTTTCCGACCTGCCGAACCTAATTGAGAATGTCTATAACGCCCTGTCCCGTCTGGGTGGTGCGCCGGTCAAGGTCGAGGCGAAGCAGGAACCCGCTGTCTCCATTCGCTCGTCCATCAAGCCGGAGTACATCATCTGCCTTGAGGACGGCAAAAAGCTGAAGATGCTGAAACGCCACCTGATGACGCATTACAACATGACGCCGGAACAGTACCGCGCCAAGTGGAACCTGCCCGCCGACTATCCGATGGTCGCCCCCAACTATGCCAATCAGCGCCGGCAACTGGCCAAAAAGATCGGGCTTGGAACCCGGCGCAAGAAGCGTTGAGCCACGGGCGCGGGCGTCGGCGGCAGCTCGTCAGGCACCCTGTCGCCACTGTCGTGGTTGATGATTGCCCTTCACGACGCGACGCGCTAATGCGACTCATCTGATCCGAAATCGGGCGGAGGTGTATCATGGTGCATAACATCGATATCGAGGCCATGTGCGTGGAGCGCGGCATGCGCATGACCGACCAGCGTCGGGTCATCGCCCGTGTGCTGTCCGACGCCTCCGATCATCCCGACGTCGAGGAAGTCTATCGCCGTGCCACCGCGATTGATCGGCATATCTCGATCGCCACCGTGTATCGCACGGTGAGGCTGTTCGAAGAGGCCGGCATTCTCGAGCGGCACGATTTCCGCGACGGCCGCTCGCGCTACGAGCCCGTCCCCGAGGCGCATCACGATCATCTGATTGATGTCGAGACGGGCTCGGTGCTTGAGTTTCATGATCCCGAGATCGAGGCCTTGCAGCGCAAGATCGCGGAGCGGCTGGGGTATCGCCTGGTCGATCATCGGATGGAGCTCTACGGCGTGCGTGTCCAGCGCGACCAGACCACGAACTGACCCGCGCCGTTCGGGCGGTGCGCCATTGAGCAACTTGTCTGGCTGCCGTATAACGGCGCCGGTACTCGGCCGTGCCGCTGACTCTTGTCGTCGGTCGGGTCGTGTTTGATCAGTCACTTAGGTCGCAAGTCGTTCCTCCATGGCCCTGGCGCCTGCCCGTCTGCCGTTCTCGCCCACCTTCGACCGCGACTGGCGGGTCGTGCGCGCGCTTGCATGGGCGTCGATGGGGCTGACCGTACTGGCGCCTGCCCAGGCGGCGGTGTTGCGCCTGAAGCCGGAGGCGTCACCCCGACTGCCCAGGACGTTCCACCGCTTGTTCTGCCGGGCCATTGGCATGCAGGTCGAGAGCGTCGGCGCGCCGGTCCAGGATGGCGCGACCCTGTTTGTCGCCAACCATATCTCGTGGGTCGACATTCCGGTGCTGGGATCGCAGATTCTCGGCTCCTTCGTCGCCAAGTCCGAAGTAGAAGGCTGGGGCATGGTGGGCCGTCTTTCCGACCTCCAGCGCACCATCTATGTCGAACGCGAGCGTCGCAGCCGGGCCGCCGCGCAAAGCAACGAGATCGCCGATCGCCTGCGGGACGGTCACAATGTCGTGCTGTTCCCCGAGGGCACCAGTACCGCCGGACGCACCGTCAAGACCTTCAAGTCGTCGCTGTTCGCCATTGCCGAGACCCTGATCGACGCGGATGTCCGCATCCAGCCGGTGACCATCGCCTATACCCATATCAATGGCCTGCCGATGCTGCGTTCCAGCCGCTACAAGATCGCCTGGGTCGGTGACATGGACCTGGCGCCGCATGCCCGCGAGTTGATGGGGCTGGGCCGGGTGCGCGCGTTGCTGCAGTTCCATGACCCGGTGCGCCGGGCCGACTTTCCGGATCGCAAGGCGCTGGCCCGCCATTGTGAGCAGGTGGTGGCGGATGGTCTGCGTCGCGCCAATCGCGGCGAACTCTGAGGCCTGCCGCGCCAATCGCGGCGAACTTTGAGGCCTGCCGCGCCAATCGCGGCGGGCTCTGAGCGGCGGTCAGCGTGCGAATTGAGAATCGCCGCGCGCTGGGCTATGAGCGGGGCAGTTTTGCGAATTGCCGCCTGCGAAGGATATCGCGCGTGAGTGTCACCACCCCCAATGCCCGCAAGGTCCTGATCAAGACCTTCGGCTGCCAGATGAACGTCTATGACTCCGAGCGCATGGGCGAACTGCTGGACAAGGAGGGCTATGTCGCCACCAACGAGGCCGGCGAGGCCGATCTCGTCATCCTCAACACCTGCCATATCCGTGAAAAGGCCGCCGAGAAGGTCTACTCCGAAGTCGGCCGGCTGCGGCGTGTCGCCGACGAGCGCCGGGCGCACGGTCGCGAGACGCTGATCGCGGTGGCCGGCTGCGTCGCCCAGGCGGAGGGCGCCGAGATCATCCGCCGGGCCGGTGCCGTCAACATGGTGTTCGGCCCGCAGACCTATCACCGGCTGCCCGACATGCTGGCGCGCGCCCGCGAGGCTCAGGCCCAGGGCCAGACGCCGCGCGTGCTCGACACCGACTTTCCGGTCGAGGAGAAGTTCGACCATATGCCCAAGGGCCGCGTCAGTGCCGGCCCCGCCGCCTTCGTCACCGTGCAGGAAGGCTGCGACAAGTTCTGCACCTTCTGTGTCGTCCCCTATACGCGGGGGGCGGAGATCTCCCGTCCGCTGGCGGCGATCGAGGGTGAGACGCGCGACCTCGTGGCCCAGGGCGTGCGCGAGGTGACGCTGCTCGGCCAGAACGTCAACGCCTACCATGGCGACGATGGCAGGGGCGCCGCGGCCGACCTGCCGGGGCTGATTCGCCGACTGGCCGCCATCGAGGGGCTGGCGCGTATCCGTTACACCACCTCGCACCCGCGTGACATGACCGACGCGCTGATCATGGCCCACGGCGAGGTGGACAAGCTGATGCCCTACCTTCACCTGCCGGTGCAGGCCGGGTCGGACCGGGTGCTGGCGGCGATGAACCGCAAGCACACCGCCGAGAGTTATCTGGCCATCATCGAGCGTTTGCGCGCCGCGCGGCCCGATCTCGCGCTGTCGGGTGACTTCATCGTCGGCTTCCCTGGCGAGACGGAAGAGGATTTCCGCCAGACGCTGGCGCTGGTCGAGGCGGTGGGCTACGCCCAGGCCTATTCCTTCAAATACTCCCCCCGCCCCGGCACGCCGGCGGCCGAAATGGCCGATCAGGTGCCGGAAGACGAAAAGGCCGATCGTCTGGCGCGGTTGCAGGATCTGCTCAACCGCCAGCAGCTGGCGTTCAACCAGCGCAGCGTCGGGCGGACCATGCCGGTGCTGTTCGAGCGCGCCGGCCGTCGCCCTGGCCAGCTCATCGGCCGTTCGCCCTACATGCAGTCGGTGCATGTGGAAGCCGCCGACCTGAGGATCGGCGACATCAGGGCGTGTGAAATTTTGGCGGCGGGGGCAAATAGCCTGCACGGAGCACTGGCGGAACGCTCGCAAGCGGCTTAAGCTTGCGCCTGCATGGGCAAGAAACCGATCCGCCATCATCCCCCTTCCGCCGGTCACGACACCGAGACCATCACCTTGCAGCTTGAGTTCGACGAGGGCCGGCTGCTGGGTCCGCTGTTCGGCCAGTTCGACCAGAACCTGATCGCGCTGGAAAACCGGCTGGGCGTCTACATTGCGGCACGCGGCAACAGGCTGTCGATCGAGGGCGAGGCGGAGTCCGCCGAGCGGGCACGCAATGTCGTCATCACCCTCTACAACCGCCTGCAGCAGGGTGGCGAGGTGACGGTGGAGGACGTCGAGAACGCGCTGGCGCTCGCCGACAAGACGCTGGCCCGCCGCGAGACCGTCGACAGTGGCGAGAGTGGCGGCCCGCTGCAGATTCGCACCCGGCGCAAGACCATCCAGCCGCGCTCGCCGACCCAGGTGCGCTACATGCAGCACCTGGCGCACGACGACATGATCTTCGCGCTCGGCCCCGCCGGCACCGGCAAGACCTACCTGGCGGTTGCCCAGGCGGTGCATGAGCTGATGAGCGGTGGCGTCGACCGGATCATTCTCTCCCGTCCGGCGGTGGAAGCCGGCGAACGGCTGGGTTTCCTGCCCGGCGACATGAAGGAGAAGGTCGACCCTTATCTGCGCCCGCTCTATGACGCGCTGCACGACATGATGCCGGCCGAACAGGTGGAGCGCCGGATGGCGTCCGGCGAGATCGAGGTGGCGCCGCTGGCGTTCATGCGCGGCCGCACCCTGTCGGACGCCTTCGTCATCCTCGACGAGGCCCAGAACACCACGCCGATGCAGATGAAGATGTTTCTCACCCGCTTCGGCACCCGTTGCAAGATGGTGATCTGCGGGGACCCCAGCCAGGTCGACCTGCCCGCCTCCACCCAGTCGGGGCTCGCCGATGCCGTGCGCAAGCTGGAGGGCATCGAGGGCATCGCACTGGTCCGCTTCGACCCGAAGGAAGTGGTGCGTCATCCCCTGGTTGGCCGCATTGTCGAGGCATACGACCAGTCCGACCGCGCCGATCATGCTGCAGATTGATGTCGGCCTGGAGGCCGGCGACTGGCCGGGAGCCGTTGACTGGGCGGCGCTGGCCGAGGCGGCGGCGCGCGCGGCGATCGCCGCCACCCCGTGTGCCGGGCTGCTGACATCGCCGCTGGTGGTGGAACTGTCTTGCCGGCTCACCGACGATGCCGAGGTGCAGGCCCTCAACCGTGACTATCGCGGCAAGGACGCGGCCACCAACGTGCTGTCCTTTCCGCTGGTCGAACCCGATCTGCTGGACGCGCTTGCCGACCCGGCGAACACCGCCGACGGGGGGGATGGCGAACTGCTGCTGGGCGATGTCGTGCTGGCGGCCGGGACCTGCGCGCGCGAGGCGCGGGCCCAGGGCAAGACGCTCGCCGATCACGTGACACATCTCGTTGTGCATGGCGTGCTGCATTTGCTAGGGTACGACCATCTGGAAGAACAACACGCGGAAGCAATGGAAGCGCTGGAAACATCGATTCTCGCCGGGCTCGGCATTGCCGATCCCTATGCCAACGGCTCTATCGGCCATGACTGAGTCCGCGGCCTCGTCGTCTACGGACCCTCATAGTCGTCTCGTCGCGCGTCTGCTCAACGCCGTGCAACAGCTGCTGCCGCGTCGAGCGTCTGACGCGACGCTGCGCCAGAGCCTTGAGGATGTGATCGAGGAGCATGAAGCCGCGCCGCAGGCGGATGACCTGTCGGCGGTCGAGCGCACCATGCTGCGCAACCTGCTGAGCTACGGCGAACTCAGGGTCGATGACGTGACGGTGCCGCGCACCGACATCGTCGCCTTTGACGCTTCGGGCAGTTTTGAGGAACTGGCCCGGTTATTTGCCGAGGCCGGACACTCCCGCCTGCCCGTCTATCGCGAGAGCCTGGACGCGGTGATTGGCATGGTCCACGTCAAGGATGTCTACCAGCATCTGGTCCGACCGGACCCCAAGGGGCCGCCACGTATCGACAAGCTGCTGCGTTCGGTACTGTTCGTACCGCCATCGATGCGGGTGCTGGACCTGCTGGCACGCATGCGCGCCAGTCGCACCCACATGGCGATTGTCGTCGATGAGTATGGCGGGACAGACGGCCTTGCCACCATCGAGGATCTGGTGGAACAAATCATCGGCGAAATCGAGGACGAGCACGACGAGGCCGAGGCCAGCCTGCTCAAGCGGTTGCCCAACGGTCTCTACGATGCTGACGCCCGCCTGCCGCTGACGGAACTGGAGGCAGAGTTAAAGTCCGATTTCCTGTCGGAGGATGACGACAGCGAGGTCGACACCGTCGGCGGGCTCATTTTCATGCTCGCCGGCCGGGTGCCGGTGATCGGCGAGAGCATCGACCATCCCAGCGGGTTCCGTTTTGAGATCCTCGATGGCGAGCCCCGGCGGGTGACAAGGGTTCGCGTGCATCCGCCCGAGCTATCCGCGGGCGCCTGAATGTCGGGCGAGGAGCAGGGGGCGTCCGGCAAGGCCGCCGACGACTCGCGGCGCCGCGCGGGCACGGATGACGCCCCAGGCTGGCAACCCAGCCTGCTTGATCAGACTCGTGACGCCGGTGATGCCAGCTTGGCATCGGATGGCTGGGGCCGGGCGATACGGATTGCCGGCCTGGTGCCCGCATGGCTGCGTCGGCAGTCCGAGCCTCGCCGTCGGTGGCTCGGCCTGCTTGCGGGCGCGTTGAGTGCGCTGGCCTTCGCGCCGGTCAACCTGCTGCCGCTGATGCCACTCGCCCTGGCGGTGCTGGTCTGGCTGATCGACGGCGCGGGGAATCGGCGCGAGGCGGCCCGGCTTGGCTGGTGGTTCAGCTTCGGGCAGCTGGCCACCGGGCTCTACTGGATCGCGCTTTCCTTCCAGTATCAGTCCGCCATGCCGCCGATGACCGGCGTTGTCGCCGTGATCCTGCTGGCGGGTTTCCTGGCGCTCTATGGCGCCCTGGCGGCCGCCGTGGCGCATCGTTTCTGGTCGGCCGGGCCGCTGCGGGTGCTGGTGCTGGCCATCGCCTGGGTGGTCTGCGAGGGCCTGCGCGGTCACCTGTTCACCGGCTTTCCGTGGAACCTGGTCGGCAATAGCTGGCTGGTGCTGCCGCCGGTCGCGCAGGCAGCCAGCGTTGTGGGCGCCTATGGCCTGTCGTTCCTGATGGTGCTGGCGGGTGGCGCCGTTGCCCTGCTGGCCGATGGCCGGGCGGCGTCGCTGCGGGCTGCCCGGTTGATCGGCCTCCTGCTGCTCGCGGTGGCGATGGCCGGCGCCTGGCGCCTGCTCAGCCCGGCGCCGCCACCGGCGGGTGTACCCTTGTACATCATCCAGGCGAATATCGCGCAGGACATCAAATGGGATGCGTCGGACCCGCGCCGCAATCTGCGCGAGCACCTTGAACTGAGCGATGCCGCCATGGCCCCTGGCGCCCCCGGACTGGTCATCTGGCCCGAGACGGCCATTCCGAATATCGTCGAGGAGGAACTGAGCACCCGGTACCTCATCGCCCGCCATGTCAGCGACGGCAGCCTGGTGCTGATGGGCGGCCTGAGGGTCGATCGCACCGCCGACGGGCTGGCGGAGGCGGTGCGCAACAGCCTGCTGGTGATCGACCCCGAGGGACGGATTCAGGGCAGTTACGACAAGGCACATCTTGTGCCGTTCGGTGAATACCTGCCTTTCCGGTCGCTCCTGGAGGCGATCGGCATCGCCCGGCTGGCGCCCGGCGACATCGATTTCGTCGCCGGTCCCGGTGCCCGCACGCTGGCACTGCCGGGCTATCCCGCCGTCGGGCCGATGATCTGCTACGAAGCGATCTTTCCCGGCGCGGTCGCGGATCGTGACCACCGGCCGGACTGGCTGCTCAATGTCTCCAACGACGCCTGGTTTGGTCTGTCCGCCGGCCCCCATCAGCATCTGGCGAGCGCCCGCCTGCGCGCCATCGAGGAAGGGTTGCCGCTGGTGCGCTCCACTCCCACCGGCATTTCGGCGGTCATCGATGCCAAGGGCCGGCTGACCGCCCATCTGGGTCTTGGCGAGCGGGGCGTGCTGAAGGGCGTACTGCCGGGCGCGCTGCCGGCCACGCTCTACAGCCGTTTCAGCGACTGGCCGCTGCTGATCCTGCTCACCCTGACGAGTGTCGTTGTTGTCATTGTTCGCCGTCGAAATTAGAACAACAGCAGATAATTAGACAATATGCAGCGGGTCGCTCACAAATGGCCTTGACGTTCGCCAACTGGTGAAGTCATGTGCGAAAAAATGCAAGGTTCAGAGAGACATGACGGACACGCCGCATCCCATTGACACCTATGTCGGTTCTCGTCTGCGTGCCCGCCGTCGGTTGCTGGGCATCACCCAGGAAAAACTGGGTGACGCGCTCGACCTGACGTTTCAGCAGGTGCAGAAGTACGAGCGCGGCAGCAACCGCATCAGTGCCAGCCGTCTGTTCGAGCTGTCGAAGATTCTCAACGTGCCCATCACCTATTTCTTCGAGGGCGCGGAGGCCGCCACCGGCCTCGGCCTTACCGGACTGGCCGATGGCGGCCAGGATCCCTTCGAGGCGGAACAGCTGTCCTCGCGCGAGACCCAGGATCTGCTCCGCTTCTATTACCGGATTGCCGACCCCAAGGTCCGCAAGAAGATGATCGACTTTCTGAAAAGCCTCGGGCCCGACGCCAACGGCGATTGAACGCTGGCAGGCGCTTCCGTTTCCAATCTCCATTCCGGCTGCCCGTCACCCTGTGCCGGGAGTTGTTGTCGTGCCCGGTGGCTTGTCTTGTCCCGGACGCGCGGGGGTGACGCGCGTCGTCGTGCACTGGACTTAAAGACATAAAGATGACTTTATGTTCTCTTGCCTTTGCCGGCCGGCTGGGTTAAGGCTCTAGTTCCTCCGAGTTGCAGGGACTGAACAAGCGTGAGCCGTTCCCATTTCGTCTTCACCAGCGAATCCGTGTCCGAGGGTCATCCCGACAAGGTGGCGGATCAGATTTCCGACGCCGTGGTCGACCTGTTCCTGACGTCCGACCCGGAGGCCCGGGTGGCGTGTGAGACGCTGACCACCACCCAGCGGATCATCCTTGCCGGCGAGGTGCGCTCGAAGGACCGCGGTCTGATCGACGCCAACGGCGTGATCACGCCAATGGGGCATGAGCGCATCGAGCAGGCGGCCCGAGAAACCGTGCGCGACATCGGCTATGCCCAGGAGGGCTTCCACTGGCAGACCGCCGATTTCGCCTGCCACCTGCACGCCCAGTCGGCGCATATCGCCCAGGGCGTCGACGCCTCGGACAACAAGGACGAGGGTGCCGGTGACCAGGGCATCATGTTCGGCTACGCCTGCGACGAAACGCCGGACCTGATGCCGGCGACGCTCTACTACTCTCATCGCATCCTGGAGAAGCTGGCCGCCGAGCGCCATTCCGGCGCCGCGCCGTTTCTCGAACCCGACGCCAAAAGCCAGGTGACGCTGGCCTACGAGAATGGCCGGCCGGTCCGGGCGGTGAAGCTGGTGGTCTCCACCCAGCACGCCGTCGGCTACGATCAGAAGGTGCTGCGGGCTTACGTGAAGGATGTCATGGCCTCGGTGCTGCCGGCCGGCTGGATGCCGGCAGACACCGACATCTTCGTCAACCCGACCGGCCTGTTCGAGATCGGCGGCCCGGACGGTGACGCCGGCCTCACCGGCCGCAAGATCATCGTCGACACCTACGGCGGTGCCGCTCCCCATGGCGGCGGCGCCTTTTCCGGCAAGGACCCGACCAAGGTCGACCGCTCGGCGGCCTATGCCTGCCGCTATCTGGCCAAAAACGTGGTGGCCGCGGGGCTCGCGCGCCGCTGCACCATCCAGGTCAGCTATGCCATTGGCGTGGCCGAGCCGCTGTCGTTCTACGTCAACCTGCACGACACGGGCACGGTCAGCGAGGACCGGCTGGAGGCCGTGCTGCCGACGCTGGTCCGGCTGACGCCCAAGGGGATCCGCACCCATCTGGGCCTCAACAAGCCGATCTACCGCCGCACCGCCGCCTACGGCCACTTCGGCCGTCAGCCGGACGCCGACGGCGGCTTCTCGTGGGAAAAGACCGATCTCGTCGCGGCGCTCAAGGCGGCGCTCTGAGCGTCTCGACCGGTCGTACGCAAGACTGGCCTAAACCGCCCCGAGCGTGTAAGCGCGGCCGCCATGACCGATGAACAGACCCGTGACGAGACCGCCGGTGCTGGCCGGCGCCCCTCCGACCCGACGACGCTGAAACGGCTCTACGGCCGGCAGAAGGGCTTCAAGCTGCGCGACCGCCAGCAGCGACTGCTTGACGAGTTGCTGCCGCGCGTCGCCGTCCCCCTGCCGCCGTCAGGCCGGGCGCTTGATCCCGCCGCCCTGTTCGGCGCGCCGACCGCCGATCTGTGGCTGGAGATCGGCTTCGGCAAGGGCGAGCACATGGCGACGCTGGCCGCCCGCCACCCCGACATCGGCTTCATCGGCTGCGAGCCGTTCCTCACCGGCGTCGTCGGTGCGTTGGGCCACATCGAGGATCAGCGGCTGGGCAACATCCGCCTGCACATGGGGGACGCCCTGGCGGTGCTGGCGGCCCTGCCGGACGCCAGCCTGGGCCGGGTGTTCCTGCTCCACCCCGACCCCTGGCCCAAGGCGCGCCACGCCAAGCGGCGCTTCGTCAACCCCGGCCCGCTGGACCTGATCGCCGCCAAGCTGCGGCCCGGCGGCGAGTTCCGCGTCGCCACCGACCACCCCACCTACATGGCGTGGACGGTAATGCAGATGGACCATCGGCGCGACTTCGACTGGCTGGCCGAGCAGCCGGACGACTGGCGTGTCCGCCCCGACGATTGGCCCGCCACCCGCTACGGCCAGTGGGCCGAGAGCGAGGGCCGTCCGATCTGGTATTTCCGCTACCGGCGGGCGTGAGCGGCGCGCGCGGGCTGTACGTCAGATCGCTCCCTTGCAATTGTGCCGCCGCGCAGGTATAGCGCTTGACAATCTTCCACATGGTCAGCCTTGCGGAAGTCGCCACGAAGTCTCGCGGCGGCGCCAGCCGGGTTTGTCCATGCGGGGTTTCGATCCTTCGCATTGGAGCTGCCGTTGGCGGACATCGCGCGCCTCACCGCACTCATCGAGCCCATCGTCACCCGACTGGGCTACGAGCTGGTGCGCGTCAGTTTCGGCGGCGGCGAGAAGCGGGCGGTGCTGCAGGTGATGGCGGAGCGGCCGGAGACCGGCCAGCTGGTGATCGAGGACTGCGAGGCGATCAGCCGGGCGATTTCCGACATGCTCGATATCGAGGATCCGATCGAAGGCGAGTATCGCCTGGAAGTCTCCTCGCCGGGTATCGACCGGCCGCTGACCCGGCCGAAGGATTATGTCAACTGGGCCGGCCACGAGGTGCGGATCACGCTGGCGACCCCGGTCGAGGGGCGCAAGCGGCTGGTGGGTGTGATCCGGGGGCTTGCCGGCGACCAGCTCACCGTCGCCACCGAGGCCGGCGATTTCACCGTGCCACTCAGCGCCATCGCCGGCGCCAAGCTGGTGCTTACCGATGCACTCATCCGGGCCACCGCGCCCGCCAGACCCGAATAAGGCCCACCGGCCCACGAGGAGAGGACCGAGGACACATGGCAACCGCAATCAGCGCCAACAAAATGGAACTGCTCGCCATCGCCGACGCGGTGGCGCGCGAGAAGTCGATCGACAAGGGTGTCGTGCTTGAGGCGATGGAGGAGGCGATCCAGCGCGCCGCCCGTGCCCGCTACGGCTCGGAGAACGACATCCGCGCCAAGATCGACCCCAAGACCGGCGACATGCGGCTGTGGCGGGTGGTCGAGGTGGTCGAGCTGCCGGAAGACCTGTTCAAGCAGATCTCGGTCGTCGATGCCCAGTCGCGCAAGCCTGGTGCCGTGGTCGGTGATTTCATCACTGATCCGTTGCCGCCGCTCGACTTCGGTCGCATCGCCGCCCAGTCGGCCAAGCAGGTGATCGTGCAGAAGGTGCGCGACGCCGAGCGCGACCGCCAGTTCGAGGAGTTCAAGGACCGCGTCGGCGAGGTTATCACCGGCGTCGTCAAACGCGTCGAGTTCGGCCATGTGGTGGTGGACCTCGGCAAGGCCGAGGGCGTCATCCGCCGTGACCAGCAGATCCCGCGCGAGACGCTGCGCGTCGGCGACCGCGTGCGGGCCTATATCATGAGTGTGCGCCGCGAGAACCGCGGTCCGCAGATCTTCCTCTCCCGCGCGCATCCGGAGTTCATGAAAAAGCTGTTCGCGCAGGAAGTGCCGGAGATCTACGACGGCGTCATCGAAATCAAGGCCTGCGCCCGCGATCCGGGCTCGCGTGCCAAGATCGGCGTCATCTCCAACGACGGCTCGATCGATCCGGTCGGCGCTTGCGTCGGCATGAAGGGCAGCCGCGTGCAGGCGGTGGTGCAGGAATTGCAGGGCGAGAAGATCGACATCATCCCCTGGTCGCCCGATCCCGCCACCTTCATCGTCAACGCGCTGCAGCCGGCGGAAGTCACCAAGGTCGTGCTCGATGAGGAAGATCGCCGCATCGAGGTGGTGGTCCCCGACGACCAGCTGAGCCTGGCCATCGGCCGGCGCGGCCAGAACGTCCGCCTGGCCAGCCAGCTGACCGGCTGGACCATCGACATCCTCACCGAGGCCGAGGAATCCGAGCGTCGCCAGAAGGAATTCAAGGAACGCTCCGAGATGTTCATCAACGAGCTGGACGTCGACGAGACGCTGGCCCAGCTGCTGGTGGCCGAAGGCTTCACCGAGCTGGAGGAAGTGGCGTTCGTCGAGATCGACGATCTGGCCGGCATCGAGGGACTGGACGAGGATGTCGCCCAGGAACTGCAGAGCCGCGCCCAGGAAGCGCTGGAGCGCCGGGCCGAGAAGGCGCGCGAGGAGCGCGTGGCGCTGGGCGTCGAGGATGCGCTGGCCGCCATCGACGGGCTGACCGAACCGATGCTCCTGGTGCTGGGTCAGGCGGGTATCAAGACGCTCGACGATCTGGCCGATCTGGCAACGGACGAGCTGATTGCCAAGAAGGACGGCATCCTGAAGGATTTCGGGCTGTCGGAGGAGGAGGGCAACCGCATCATCATGGCGGCGCGCGCCCACTGGTTCGAGGGTGAGGGTGAGCAAGGCTGAGGCGTCAGACGAGTCCATCCGCCGCTGCATCCTCTCCGGCGAGCGGCATGAGCGCACGGGGCTGATCCGCCTGGCGGTCGGCCCCGACGGCGAGGTCGTCGCCGACCTCGGCAACAAACTGGGCGGCCGCGGGGCCTGGATCGGCCCCGACCGTCCTGCGCTGGAGACGGCACTGGCCAAGGGACGACTGCGCGGTCAGCTGGCCCGTACGCTGAAGGTGGACGCCGGGGCGCTGAAACTCGCCGACGACCTGCCCGATCGCATCGCCGCCGGGCTGGCGCAGCGGACGCTCAACCGGCTGGGGCTGGAAAACCGGGCCGGCAACCTCACCTTCGGTTTCGACCGGGTGCAGGAAGCGATCCGCGCCGGCCGGGTGTTTGGACTGCTGCATGCCGCCGATGCCGCCGCCGATGGCGCCGGCAAGCTGGATGGCGGCGTGCGGACCTGGTGCCCGGATGCATGGGTGATGACACTGCCTGTCACACGGGCTGATTTGGGCTTGGCGTTGGGCCGGGATAATATGGTACACGCTGCGGTCATTGACTCGGGAGCCTCGCGGCGCGTCGCTGAAGACGTGCGCCGTTGGGCTGCGTTTGTTGCCACTCCGGCGACCGGCGACTGAGCCCGAGGCAGGAAGTTTAGGACGGTTTTTGGATGAACGACGATAAGAAACTGACGCTGGGCTCGCGGCCCCCGCTGGGCATCAAGAAGACCATCGAGGCCGGCAAGGTGAAGCAGAGCTTCAGCCATGGTCGCTCCAAGACTGTCATGGTCGAGGTGAAGAAGCGGCGCGTGCTTGGCAAGGCTGAAAGCGCCGAGGTCGAGACGCCGGCGCCGGAACCCGTTGCGCCACCGCCGCCCGCCGCTCCTATGGCCCCCGTCGTCGAGGCGCCCAAGCCCGTCGCGCCCCCCGCGCCGCCTCCCGTTGTCGAGTCCGCGCCGCCACCGCCGCCGCCGGAACCGGTTCAGCCGGCTGCCGCGCCCGCCCCGGCCGCCGCTGCCCCCGCGCCCGCCGCCAAGCCGGCGCCGGCACCGGCACCGGCGCCCGCGCGTCGTCCTATCGCGCCGATCACCGGCGAGGACCGGTTGACCCGCCAGGAGCGGGTGCAGGCCGCCATCCGTCAGGCGGAAGAGGAGCGGATGCGCGCGCTTGAGGAACAGCGTCGTCGCACCGATCTGGAGCGTGAGGCCGCGCTGGCCGCTGAACGCGAGGCCCGCGAGGCCAAGCGTCGCGCCGGGGAAGAGGAGGCCGCCGCCGCCGAAGCGGAGGCCGCGGCCACCCAGGCGGCGCCGGCGTCGGATGCCGAGACCGAGGCGCGTGCGCCGGGTGCCGAGGCGCGCCCGGTCAAGCTGAAGGCGGATGCCGAAGAGGACGACGCCGAGCGCGCCCGGCCGGGCCAGCCTGCCAAGCGCAAGCCCGAGGTTCACAAGCCGGCCCGCGTCAAGGGTGACGAGCGTCGCCAGTCCGGCAAGCTGACGGTGGTGCGGGCGCTGGAGGACGAGGATTCGGTGCGCGTGCGCTCGATGGCGGCGCTCAAGCGCGCCCGCGAGAAGGAACGCCGTTCGCACATGATGCCGGGCCAGGCCGCCAAGCAGGTGCGCGAAGTGGTGGTGCCGGAGACGATCACGGTGCAGGAACTGGCCAACCGCATGGCCGAGCGCGCCTCCGACGTGATCAAGGCGCTGTTCAAGATGGGCGTGGTCGCCACGCTCAACCAGTCGATCGACCAGGACACCGCTGAACTGATTGTCACCGACTTCGGCCACATGGTGAAGCGTGTCGCCGAGTCCGACGTCGAAATCGGTCTGACCGGCGGCGAGGACGTCGAGGGCGATCTGCAGCCGCGGCCGCCGGTGGTCACCATCATGGGCCACGTCGATCACGGCAAGACCTCGCTGCTGGATGCCCTGCGCGGCACCGATGTGGTGGCGGGCGAGGCCGGCGGCATCACCCAGCACATCGGCGCCTACCAGGTGACGGTGAAGTCGGGCGACAAGATCACCTTCCTCGACACGCCGGGCCACGAGGCCTTCACCGAGATGCGCGCGCGCGGTGCCAACGTCACCGACATCGTCATCCTGGTGGTGGCGGCGGACGATGGCCTGATGCCGCAGACCATCGAGGCCATCAATCATACCAAGGCGGCCGGCGTGCCGATGATCGTCGCCATCAACAAGATGGACAAGCCGGGCGCCAACCCGGCCAAGGTCCGCGAGGCGCTGCTGCAGCACGACGTGCAGGTGGAAGCCTTCGGTGGCGAGGTGCAGGACGTTGAAGTGTCGGCGCTGAAGAAGCTCGGCCTGGACGAACTGATCGAGAAGATCCTGCTGCAGGCGGAAATCCTGGAGCTTAAGGCCAATCCGGATCGTCCGGGCGAAGGTACGGTGATCGAGGCCAAGCTTGACAAGGGCCGGGGTCCGCTCGCGACCGTGCTGGTCAGCCGCGGCACCGTGAAGGTGGGTGACATCTTCGTGGTTGGCGCCGAATGGGGCAAGGTGCGCGCGCTGGTCGACGACAAGGGGCGCCAGATCAAGTCGGCCGGACCGTCGCAGCCCGTCGAAGTTCTCGGTCTGTCCGGCGTGCCGGGCGCCGGTGATGCCTTCTCGGTCGTCGAGTCGGAAGCGCGTGCCCGCGAAGTGGCGGCCTATCGCCAGACGCTGGCCCAGCGCAAGCGCCAGACGGTGGCGCCGACCTCGCTGGAATCCATGTTCTCGGCGCTCAAGGCGTCCAAGGCCAAGGAATTCCCGGTGGTCATCAAGGCCGACGTGCATGGTTCGGTGGAGGCGATCTCCCAGGCCGTCAACAAGCTGTCGACCGAGGAGATCAAGGCGCGCGTGCTGCACGCGGCGGTGGGTGGAATCACCGAATCCGACGTGACGCTGGCGAAAGCCTCGAACGCGCCGATCGTCGGCTTCAACGTCCGCGCCAACGCCAAGGCCCGCGAGGTCGCGGAGCGCGATGGCGTGGTGCTGAAGTACTACAACATCATCTACGACCTGGTGGACGACATGAAGGCCGCCATGGCCGGCCAGCTCGGCCCGGAGATGGTGGAGAATGTGGTCGGCCGCGCCGAGGTCCGCGAGGTGTTCCAGGCCGGCAAGGCCGGCAAGGCCGCCGGTCTCATCGTCCGCGAAGGCAATCTCAAGCGCAACCTCAAGGCCCGCATCCTGCGCGACGACGTCATTGTCTACGACGGTTCGCTGTCGTCGCTGCGGCGTTTCAAGGATGACGTCAACGACGTGCGCGCGGGTCTCGAATGCGGTGTCACGCTGGAGAACTTCCAGGACATCAAGGTTGGCGACATGATCGAGGCTTACGAGATCGAGCAACGCGAGCGGACGCTCTAACGCTTACACCCTCTCCCTCCCGGAGAGGGGGAGGAACCGGCCATGCGCTATCAACAGACCGAGGGCGGAAAATCGGTGCGCCTGCTGCGCGTCGGCGAGCAGATCCGCCATGTGCTGGCGGAATTGCTGGCGCGCGGCGACGTGCAGGACGACGTGCTGGCAACCCATTCCGTCACGGTTACCCAGGTCAAGGTGTCCCCCGACCTGCGCCACGCCACCGTGTTCGTCGAGCCGCTGGGTGGTGCCGACGAGGAGGCGGTCCTGGGTGCGCTCAAGCGCCACGCCCGCTTCCTCAAGGGCGAGCTTGGTCACCGGGTGCGGATGAAATACACGCCCGATCTGGTGTTCCGACTCGACGACAGCTTCGCCACCGCCAACCGCATCGACGCGCTGCTGCGCAGCCCCAAGGTCGCCCGCGATCTGGTGGACGAGCCGCGCCGGCCCCTGGTCGACGAAGACGACGACCAGTAGACCATGGCGCTCCACGGCTGGTTCAATGTCGACAAGCCGCTCGGGCTGACGTCGGCCCAGGTGGTCGGCCGCCTGCAGCGGGCGCTGCGCCAGGCGGGCTACGGCAAGCTGAAGATCGGTCACGGCGGCACGCTTGATCCGCTGGCGACCGGCGTGCTGCCGGTGGCGCTGGGCGAGGCAACCAAGCTGTCGGGCTACCTGCTGGACGCGACCAAGGGCTATCGTTTCACCATCGGTTTTGGCGAGGCCCGCACCACGGATGACCTGGAAGGGGCGGTGTGCGCCACTTCCGGGGTCCGGCCGTCGCTGGCGGCCATCGAGGGGGCACTGCCGGCTTTCACCGGCGCCATCACCCAGATCCCGCCGGCCTATTCCGCCCTCAAGGTGGACGGCGCGCGCGCTTATGATCTCGCCCGTGCCGGCGAGACGGTGGTGCTGGCGCCGCGCGGCGTGACCATCTTCGCGCTCGGCGTGGCGGCCATCGACGGCACGGACGCGGCGGTCGAGGCGGTGACGCTCGACGTGCTGTGCTCCAAGGGGACCTATGTGCGGGCGCTGGCGCGCGACCTCGCCGCGGCGCTGGGCACGGTGGGCCATGTCGCGATGCTCCGGCGGACCAAGGCGGGACCGTTCGCGCTGGAAACGGCGATTTCGCTGGACAAGCTCGACCAATTCATTCAAGAGCGGCGCCCGGAACAGGCATTGTTGCCGCTGACGGCAGGGCTGGACGACATCCCGGCTCTGCCCGTCAACCCCGAGGAGGCCGCCATGTTGCGTCAAGGGCAGCGGCTCCAGGGGACTCTCCTCAAGCCTGGCACCTATATGGCGATGAACGGGTCTGTTCCCATCGCCATCGTCGAGGCCGTTGCCGGCCAGGTGCGGGTACTGAGGGGGCTGAACGTTGGATGAAAGGAGATATCGATGTCGATTACGGCTGAGAAGAAACAGGAACTGATCAAGACCTATGCGCGCGGCGGTGAAGACACCGGTTCGCCCGAGGTCCAGGTGGCGATCCTCTCCGAGCGCATCGCCAACCTCACCGAGCATTTCAAGACCCACAAGAAGGACAACCACTCCCGGCGTGGCCTTCTGATGCTGGTCAACAAGCGGCGTCGGCTGCTGGACTATGTGAAGTCCCGCGACGTCGAGCGCTACCAGAGCCTGATCCAGCGGCTCGGACTGCGCAAGTAAGCGAACCCCACAGGCGCCCGCTTCGAACTCCGGAGCGGGCGTCTTGGCTTTTCGGGCACCTCTTGCCGGTGCCTTGGCTTTTGGGCCCCCGCGGCCTACACTCCCGCCACCCCCGTGTGGCGGGTATCCGATCCCCCGAGGCGCTGTCCGCCGTCTCGCTCGGGTATTTCCAGCGGACATTTCGGGCCTGCGGGCCCATGCAAGATGGAGGGTTGGCGGCATGTGGCTGCTTCCCTCGCTGGGTGGTGAATCGCAGCCCCGGTGATCCGCACCGGCTGCGCGAAACGATCCGCCTGTCTCGCGGTCCGTCGGAGCAATGGGGTTCCGGCGATACGAAGAAAGACTGTCAATGTTCGACATGCAGAAGAAAGAAATCACCTGGGGTGGCCGCAAGCTGACCCTGGAGACGGGTCGCATTGCCCGTCAGGCCGATGGCGCGGTGCTCGCGACCTACGGCGAAACCGCGGTGCTGTGCACCGTGGTCGGCGCGAAGAGCGTCAAGGAAGGGCAGGACTTCTTCCCCCTCACCGTCCACTACCAGGAAAAATTCTTCGCCGCCGGCAAGATCCCCGGCGGCTTCTTCAAGCGGGAAGGTCGTCCGACCGAGAAGGAAACCCTGGTTTCCCGTCTGATCGACCGGCCGATCCGGCCGCTGTTCCCGGAAGGCTTCTACAACGAGGTATTGGTGATCTGTCAGACCGTCTCCTACGACGGCGAGAATGATCCCGACATCGTCGCCATGGTTGGCGCGTCGGCCGCGCTCACCATTTCCGGCATTCCGTTCATGGGCCCGATCGGCGCCGCCAGGGTCGGCTACATTGACGGCGACTATGTGCTGAACCCGACCAAGGACCAGATCGAGGCATCGTCGCTCGACCTGGTGGTCGCCGGCACCCACGACGCCGTGCTGATGGTGGAATCGGAAGCCAAGGAGCTCTCCGAGGAGATCATGCTGGGCGCCGTGATGTTCGGCCAGCGCGAGTCGCAGGCGGTGATCAAGGCGATCATCGACCTCGCCGAGCGTTCCGCCAAGGAGCCGTGGGATATCCCGGCGAAGCCCGATACCTCGGCGCTCTATGCCGAGCTGAAGGGCCTGGTCGAGGCCGACCTGCGGGCCGCCTACGCCACCACCGCCAAGTCGGCGCGCCGCGACATGATCGACGTTGCCAAGAAGAAGGCGCAGGAAGCGCTGGGCGAGGCCAATGGCGCCCAGCTGGTCGGCAAGCTGCTGAAGAAGCTGGAGCAGGACATCGTCCGCACGGCGATCCTGAAGGATGGCAAGCGCATCGACGGCCGCGGCACCACCGACATCCGGCCGATCGACTGCCAGGTGCAGATGCTGCCCCGCACCCACGGGTCGGCGCTGTTCACCCGTGGTGAAACCCAGGCGCTGGTCACCACCACGCTGGGTACCGGCGACGACGAGCAGATGATCGACGGCCTCGACGGCATCCGTCACGAGAACTTCATGCTGCACTACAACTTCCCGCCCTACTCGGTCGGTGAAGTGGGCCGCTTCGGCGCCCAGAGCCGGCGTGAGGTGGGCCATGGCAAGCTGGCCTGGCGCGCGGTGCACCCGGTGCTGCCGACCAAGGAAGCCTTCCCTTACACGGTGCGCATCGTCTCCGACATCACCGAGTCCAACGGTTCCTCCTCGATGGCCAGCGTCTGCGGCGCGTCGCTGTCGATGATGGACGCCGGCGTGCCGCTGCTGCGGCCGGTCTCGGGTATCGCCATGGGCCTGATTCTGGAGGGCAAGGAGTTCGCCGTGATCTCCGACATCCTCGGTGACGAGGACCATCTGGGCGACATGGACTTCAAGGTCGCGGGCACCGAGCAGGGCATCACCGCGCTGCAGATGGACATCAAGGTCGCCGGCATCACCGAGGAGATCATGAAGGTGGCGCTGGAGCAGGCCCATGCCGGCCGCGCGCACATCCTGGGCAAGATGAACGCCGCGCTCGGCGGCACCCGCCAGGAGATGAGCCAGCACGCGCCGCGCATCGAGACCATCAAGATCCCGAAGGAGAAAATCCGCGAAGTGATCGGCACTGGTGGCAAGGTGATCCGCGAGATCGTCGAGGTCACCGGCGCCAAGGTTGACATCGAGGACGACGGCACCGTCAAGGTGTCGAGCTCCAACGTCGACCAGATCCAGGCGGCGCTGAAGTGGATCGAGGGCATCGTCGCCGAGCCGGAAGTGGGCAAGATCTACGAAGGCAAGGTGGTGTCGATCGTCGACTTCGGTGCTTTCGTGAACTTCCTCGGCGCCCGCGACGGCCTGGTGCACATCTCGGAAGTGCAGAACGAGCGTCTGGCCAAGGTGGCGGATGTTCTCACCGAAGGCCAGATGGTCAAGGTCAAGGTGCTGGGCATCGACGACCGCGGCAAGGTCCGCCTGTCCATGCGCGTCGTCAACCAGGAGACCGGTGAAGAACTGCCGGACGAGCGCCCGGCCCGTGAGCCGCGGGAACCGCGTGAGCCGCGTGAAGGCGGTGACGATCGTGGCGAGCGTTCCGATCGTCGTCGTCCGCGCCGTCCGCGCCGCGACGACTGATCGGCGTCCTCGACCCTGATCGCCCCGGGCCTGCGCGGTCTGAGGCCTGAATCAGGCGACAGAGGCTGGACAGCTGAAGGGCTTCCCCCAGGTGGGGGAAGCCCTTTGCCGTTGCCGCCCATGGCTGTCGTTACAGTGTCGTGCCAACGGTGGCCGGATTGCCGCAGTGCCCTATATGTCTCGCCTTGGCGGCGCAAACACTGTATGACAGCGCCGTGAATTGACCCTGAAAGGCTCGTTGATGTTGAAGTCGTTGAACGCCATCCTGATGGCCGGCCGGGAAGTCCTGCCGCTGGTCGAGGGTGGCAAGGGCATCTCCGCCACCAACCATCTGTCGTCCGGTGCCTGGGCACTGGCCGGTGGCGTCGGCACGGTGTCGGCGGTGAACGCGGACTCCTATGCCGCCGACGGCTCCATCGTTCCGCAGGTCTATCGCGGCAAGACCCGCCGCGACCGTCATGACGAACTGGTGCGCTATGCCATCGACGGTGGCATCGAGCAGGTGCGCCGCGCCTGGGAAATGGCTTCCGGCAAGGGCGCGCTCAACATCAATATCCTGTGGGAGATGGGCGGCGCCCAGCGGGTGCTGCATGGCGTGCTGGAAAAGACCCGCGGCCTGGTATCCGGTGTCACCTGCGGTGCCGGCATGCCCTACAAGCTGTCCGAGATCGCCGCCTCCTACGGTGTCCACTACTACCCCATCGTCTCGTCCGGCCGCGCCTTTCGCGCGCTGTGGAAGCGCGCCTACTCGAAGGCGTCGGAGTGGCTGGGCGCGGTGGTCTATGAAGACCCGTGGCGGGCCGGCGGCCACAACGGCCTGTCCAACGCCGAGGATCCGTTGAAGCCGGAAGACCCCTATCCGCGTGTCAAGGCGTTGCGCGACGTGATGCGTGAGGAAGGCATTTCCGACGATGTGCCGATCGTCATGGCTGGCGGCGTCTGGTGCCTGCGCGAGTGGGAACACTGGATCGGCAACAAGGAACTCGGCGCCATCGCCTTCCAGTTCGGCACCCGGCCGCTGGTGACGCGGGAAAGCCCGATTCCCGAACAGTGGAAGCAGGCACTGCTGAAGCTCGAAAACGAGAGCGACGTGCTGCTGCACCGCTTCTCGCCGACCGGCTTCTATTCGTCCGCCGTGCGCAACCCGTTCCTGCGCAACCTGGAGGCCCGCTCCGAGCGGCAAATTCCCTTCACGGCGGAAGCGGTGGGCGAGCACACCCATGTGCTCGACGTTGGCAATCTGCCGCGCGGCAACAAGCTTTATGTGACGACCGGCGATCTGCTGCGTGCGCGCGAATGGGTGGCATTGGGCTTCACCGAGGCGCTGAAGACACCCGACTCCACGGTGGTGTTCGTCGGCCGCGAGGAGAAGGCGGAAATCCGCAAGGATCAGGCCGACTGCATGGGCTGTCTGTCGCAGTGCAGCTTCTCGGCCTGGGCGGACAACGAAAAATCCTCGACCGGACGGCTCGCCGATCCGCGCAGCTTCTGCATCCAGAAGACGCTGCAGGACATCGCCCACGGGGGTGAGCTTGATCGCAACCTGATGTTCGCGGGGCACAACGCCTTCCGCTTCTCGAAGGACCCGTTCTACTCCAACGGATTCATTCCGACGGTGAAGCAGCTGATCGACCGCATCATGACCGGCGACTGATCGGCGCGATTGACGCTGGCTCCTGCGGCTCAGCCGAAATCAGCAAGCGCGTCGAGCGATTCGGGAGTCATGCCGCCTGGCACGATGGTGACCGGGCATGGCAGTGTGCCGGCGATCTGGCCGGAGAAGAAATCGACCAGCGGGCCGGGGTCGCCCTTGGCCGAGGCCGCCAGCACCAGTCGAACAACCGAGGGGTCGGCGCGCAGCACGTTCAGCACCTGTTCGTCGGTCTTGCCGGCACGGATGAGAATCTGCGGCGGCCGGCCCGCCTGGCGCTCGACATCCACTGCCATCGCTTCCAGCAGGGCCTCGGCCTTTTCCCGTGCCTCCTGCTCCATCATGTCCTGCACCCCGCCCCACTGGACGAAGTCCATCGGCGGAATCACATGCAGGATCAAGACCTGCCCGCCGGGGGTCGAAGCCGCGCGGCCGGCTGCATACCGCAGCGCTTTCCGGCACTCGGGCGTGTCATCGACCACCACCGCGTACTTGCGTTGACGATCGTCGGGCGTGACAGCGTTCATCGGTTTCGCTTCCCCCGGTGATGATGCCGGCGGCCGCCGCGGGCGACGGCCACGGGTGGGACGTTACTTCTGCAGGATCGCCGTGATTTCACGCAGCTCGGTGCGGGCACGCATCAGCAATACCCCCTGGGCGGTCAGGTGATTGTTGATCAGCAGGCCCTGAGGGTCGCTATTGGCGACAATCAGCGGGTCGATGGCGATCAGGGCCTCCAGGCTCCTCATCAGTTCGCCCCACACGGTCGCCAGCTCGCGCTGACGGATCAGCCCGCCATAGTCCTCACGCAGGCCACGCAGGATCATGTGTGCCGCATAGGCCTGACCACGCACGTTGTAGAACACATTGTCGCTCTGCCAGTCGATCAGCCCCTTGCCGGCGTGGTTGGCGACATGCTGGTCAAGCTGGGCCGATGCCGAGCCCAGGCTGAGGGCGAGGCGGTCAAGCACGGCGTTCAGCGTGTCGGCACGGCGTTCAAACAGCGCCTGGCCATTGCCGACCCGGCTGTTGTAGCGGCGCAACTCGGTTACCGCGTCGCGATAATAGGAGGTCGACGACCCGCGTATCCATGGCCAGTCGGTCCCCAGCCACCAGCGGTCGGGGGGGTAGGAAAGGTCGGCGAAGGCCTTTTCCAGATCGGGGGCGGTGCTGCCGGAGCCGCGCGCGCGGGCGACCTGGTCCTTGAGTTCCAGCAGGAACTGCTGGGTGGTCTGGCGCATGCCGGTCTGAAAGGCCGGCATGTTGTCGATCAGGCCGGTCGGGAAGAACCAGGGGTCGTCGGGTGTCCACCGGTGTGTGTTGAGCTCGCGGTCCAGCAATCCGGACGACATCGCGACGGCCACGCTGCCGCCGGGTGGCAGATCGGCGGGCGAGGGGCGGAACGCCAGATCATCGTCAACCGTCGAGAGGGCGATGCCGCCAACGCCGAAATAGAGAAACAGCAGCAGCAACGCCGCGCCGGTGATCCAGCCCGCTCGCCCGAGGCGGTCGTTCAGGAACGCAACCAGCGACTCATCATTACTGGCGGCGCCCTCGGCGCGTTGCTGGCGCCGGGCCTGCCAGGAAAGTTTCCATCGCGTGAGCCATTGCATCATCATTGCTTACCCTGAAATCGGGGCTGTACCAAGTCCCGCCGCCCTCAAAGCGGCGGCGTGCTCGGGCCTGGCGCCGGCATCGGGCCGCGCAGGGCGACAAGCCGGCGATAAAGGATCGCCTGCCCGATCGACCCCATGGCAGACAGCCAGGTCATCGCGAAGTTGGCGAGAAAGGCGAGCGTGACCGAGGAGCGGACAAGGCTCGTGGTTCGCGCCACCTCCGGAGAGAGGATCGCCGAGACCACCACTGCCACCGCGGTGGCCGCGAGGAAGATGGCGCCCAGATAGGCCAGGCAGACGGGCAGCAGGCGCCATTTCAGACCCTCGGTCAGCCAGGCACTGCGCTGCATGCCGGACTGCCAGGCACGATCCTCGTCGAGAATCGCCGCGGTGCTGACCAGCCAGCGGCACATCATGTAGAGGGCGGGAATCACCAGCAGCAGTACGCCCAACGTCATCAGCATGCCCGCCACCAGGCTGGCGCCCAGCACCGAGGGCAGACGTCGCCGCACCATCAGCCAGGCTTCCCGCTCCACCGCGGGCGTGCCGCGCAGCAGCTGCAAGGCCATGGCGGTGACATAGGCGCTCAACAGCATGGCGATCAGCAGGGCGCCGGCATTGAACACCGGCGCTTCCCGACCGGTCAGGGTCTCATAGAGCCAGTCACCGATGATCGACACGGCGGAGGCCAGGAAAATGGCCGAGAGAAACGCCACCCGCCCCTGCCGGAACAGCATCAGGGTCTGCCGGATGATGTCATCGATGCGGAAATCGGTGGTCATGTTCGGTCAGGGCTCCGCCGTTGCCGTCAGTCAGTGTGGCCGGCTGCCCGGCGCATTCCCCGATCTAGCGCAGGATCGCCTCCCGCTGAACAGGGGGCGTGCGCCGGTGGTGCCCAGGCCGGCACGACAAGGCCCCGGTCGTGCCGGATCGCGTGCACGGCCGGGGCCTCTGTGAGGGGGGCTTGCGCCAGCGGGCGATTACTGGGGCAGGTCGATCTTGACCCGCTTGGTGACGCCGGATTGCCCCGGGAAGTCGGTGAACAGGGCCTGGACCAGATAGGGCATGACCTCCGGCAGGCGGTTGTCGCGACCGATCGAGTCCACCCGGCCTTCGAACAGCATCTCCTTGGATGCATCGCCCTTGAGGATCTTCATGCTGAGCTTGCGGGTGTAGACGGTGTAGGAATAGACCTCGGGCTCGTTCCACAGGCCGGGGCCCCAGAACGGATCATAGGGGCCGTAGTAGGGGTAGAAGGCCCGCGAGCGCCAGTTGTAATAATAGGGCGAGATGCTCGCCGTGCCCGGCCGGGTGTCCAGCTTCTCGGTGCCTTCCGACACGCTGTAGTCCACCACCACCTCAAGATCGGCGGTCGCGCCCTCGGCGGCGGGCTTGTAGCCCAGCTTCCCCAGTTCGGCGCCGATCATGTTGGCGTAGGTCGCGAATTCCAGGCTGCCGCGCTTGGCGGGATCGGCCGGTACGATGGCCACCGTCTCGCCCTGCGGCGGCGGCAGCTTGTGGAAGCGGGCGACATCCGACTTGATCTGGCCGGCGCAGGCGGCCAGGCCCAACATCAACAAACCGGCGAACAGAGTGGTCAACCGACGCATGGAACCCTCCAGCAGAAACAGGATGGGCATGACTTTAGGCGCTTGCGGCTGAACCGCAACTGAACGTTTGCCGGCCGTGCGGCTAATTCACCGCCCGGCACGATCAACGCCGCAGGAAGCCCACCGTCTCGAACACCCGCGCCATGATCGGGTCGGCGATGGCGCGCGCCCGGTCGGCGCCCCGGTGCAGCACGTCCTCGACATAGGCGGGGTCGGCCAGCAGGCGGCGGAACTCGGCGGCGATCGGCTCCAGCTTGGCGACGGTCAGCTCCGCCAGCGCCGGCTTGAACGCGCCGAAGCCCTTGCCGGCGAACTCGGCGATCACCGCCGCGGCCGACGTGCCGGCCAGCGCGGCATAGATGCCCACCAGATTTTCCGCTTCCGGCCGGCCCTTGAGGCCCTCCAGCGTTTCCGGCAGCGGCTCGGGGTCGGTCTTGGCCTTCTTGATCTTGGCTGTGATCGCGTCGGCGTCGTCGGTAAGATTGATGCGGCTCATGTCGGAGGCGTCCGACTTGCTCATCTTCTTGGTGCCGTCGCGCAGGCTCATCACCCGCGTCGCCGGCCCCTGGATCACTGGTTCCGGCAGCGGGAACAGCTCGACACCGAAGTCGTTGTTGAACTTCTGGGCGACGTCGCGGGCGAGTTCAAGGTGCTGCTTCTGATCCTCGCCCACCGGCACGTGGGTGGCGGCATAAGCCAGAATGTCGGCGGCCTGCAGCACCGGGTAGGTGTAGAGGCCGACGCTGGCGCCCTCGCGGTCCTTGCCCGCCTTGTCCTTGAACTGGGTCATGCGGTTGAGCCAGCCGACGCGGGCGACGCAGTTGAGAATCCACGCCAGTTCGGCGTGCGCCGTCACCTGGCTCTGGTTGAACAGGATCGCCTTGGCAGGGTCGATGCCGGCCGCCAGCAGGGCCGCCGCCATTTCGCGGGTCTGTGCCCGCAGCGCCGCCGGCTCCTGCCACAGTGTGATGGCGTGCATGTCGACCACGCAGAACACGCACTCGGCCTCGTGCTGCATCTGCTCCCAGTTGCGGATCGCGCCCAGATAGTTGCCGAGGTGAAGGTTGCCGGTCGGCTGGATGCCGGAGAAGACACGCTTGGTCATGGGCTGCGATTCCTGCTGATGGGTCGCTCGGGCTCTTAAAGCCTCAGCGTTTGAGATGGAAGCCATAATGGCGGCAGCACCGGGGTGTCATGGCCGCTGGCGCCTGAAGCGTCCGGCAAGGTCGGCCCCGCTCACCACGCCCAGCCGGATCGCGACCCCGAAGTAGCTGGCCAGCCCCGCCGCCAACAGCACGGCGACCGCCGCTATCCGCCCCGTCGCCGGGCCGCTGAACCAGTCGCGCAGGCCGAGGCAGGTCAACCAGACCACCACGGCCATCACGGCGGCGGCCAGCAGGATGCGCGCCACATGCCGCTTCAGGCGGACATCGGTCCGATAATGGCCGCGCCGGTGCAGGATCACCGCCAGCGCGACGCAGTTGACCCAGGCGGCGATCGCGGTCGCCATCGCCAGGCCGGCGACCTTGAACGGGCCGATCAGGAGCAGGTTGAGCAGGATGTTGAGCAGCAGGGCCCCCGCTGCCACCCGCATCGGCGTCGCGGTGTCGGCGCGGGCGTAGAAGCCCGGCGTGAGCACCTTCAGCAGCACATAGGCGGGCAGCCCGGCGGCCAGTGCCGCCAGGGTGCGCGCCGTCCACAGCGCGTCGTCGGCGCTGAAGCGGCCGCCGAGATAGATCGCCTCGGTGATCGGGGTCGCGCACAACATGAGCGCGACGGCGGCAGGCACGGTCAGCAGCAGCGCCAGCTCCACCGCCCGGTTGTGAAGGTCTTGCGCCGCGGCGGCATTGTCCTCGGCGAGATGGCGCGACAGCGCCGGCAGGATCGCGGTGCCCACCGCGATGCCGACGACGCCGAGCGGCAGCTGGTTCAGCCGGTCGGCGTAGTTGAGGTAGGACAGCGAACCCTGCGGCAGCCGGCTGGCGAAGAACAGGTCGACGAACTGGCTGACCTGGTAGATGCCGGCCCCGAAGGTCGCCGGCAGGATCGCCCGGCCGAGCCGGCGGACCGCCGGGCTCAGGCGCGGCCAGCCCAGCCGGGGCGCGGCGCCGGCGCGCGCGCAGGCCGCCAGCAGCCACAGAAACTGGGCCATGCCGGCCAGTGATACCGCGATGCCCAGTGCCCGCGACGTCATGATTTCGCCGTCGTGCACCAGTAACAGCGCGCCGATCAGGCACAGGTTGAGCAGGATCGGCGCGGCGGCCGCCGCCGCGAAGCGGGACAGGCCGTTGAGGATGCCGCCCAGCAACGCTGTGAGCGAGATGAACAGCAGATAGGGAAAGGTCAGACGGGTCAGCTCGACCGCCAGTTCGAACTTGCCGGGGATGGCCCGGAAGGCGCCGCCGCCATTCATCACCCATACCAGCGCCGGCATGGCGACCTGCGCCAGCGCCGTCACCAGCAGCAGCACCGGCAGGAATACCCCCAGCACGTCCGACGCGAAGCGCCGCGCGCCCGCGGGGCCGCCCTCCCGCAGCTGCTGGCTGTAGGCTGGCACGAACGCCGCCGAGAACGCTCCTTCGGCAAACAGTCGACGGAAGATGTTGGGCAGCTTGAAGGCGAGGTTGAAGGCATCGGCGGCCATGCCGGCGCCGAGCAGGCGGGCCAGCAGCATGTCGCGGGCGAAGCCGGCGATCCGGCTTGCGAGCGTCAGCACGCCGATGGTGCCGGCGGCGCGCAGCAGGCTCACTGCGCCGGGTTCCCGGGTCCGCCGCACCAGGGCAGGGGCCGCGCGCGGCCGGTCCGGCGGGGCCGGTCAGTCCGGGGTACCCGCCGGTTCATCGGTCGCGGCTCAGGCGTGGCCGACGGTTTCGTCGGCGCCCTGGCCGGGCTGGCCCTGCCGCTGCTGCAGGTACAGCGCGGCGAAGTCGATCGGCTCCAGCAGCAGCGGCGGGAAACCGCCATCGCGGGTGGCGTCGGCGATGATCCGGCGGGCGAACGGAAACAGCAGACGCGGCGCCTCGACAACGAGGAAACCCTCGATCTGGTCTTCCGGCACGTTGCGCAGCCCGAACAGGCCGGCGTAGAGCAACTCGACCTGAAACGCCTTGAGCGCTTCATGACGGGCCACCGCCTCGATGCGCAGCTCGACCTCGAACGCTTCCTCGCCGATCCGGCGGGCGCCGACGTTGACGTTAACCTCGATGCGGGGCTGGGCCTGCCCCAGCGCCTGCAGCGACTGCGGCGCATTGGGGTTCTCGAACGACAGATCCTTCACATACTGGGCCATCAGACCGACCTGCGGCTGGGTGGCGGCTTCGTCGAGCCCGTTGGGGAGTTCGCTCATGGAAAAGACTCTCAATCTGCTTGGAGGATGTGGTGGCAAACGTGCTGGCGCGTTAGCATGTCGCAACGACGCGGTGCAAGCATCGCACGACGACAGCCGGGCGGTGCCGGCCTTGTTCCGGGCCAGCAGACACTTATCTATCCGTCATTATAGACCCTAAAGGCAGGCATTGATATGATGTCCGCCTACGAGGTTGAATGTCCGGCGCGACGCGCCCTGTGCCCATGTGGTTTGAGACAGCATGTCCGATAGCATACAGATCGTCGAAATCATCTTCCTGGCCATGCTGGCGGGGTTTGTCGCCCTGCGTCTGGTGAGCGTGCTCGGCCGGCGCACCGGTCACGAGAAGCCGGCGACGGATGGCTTTACCGGCAGCGAGCAGGCGAAGCCCAGCCTTGCCCCGAGTCCGGTCAACGATCTGCCGCGCGCGGCGCCGTTGCAGCTGCCGCCCGATCTGGCCCCCGCCACCCGCCGGGCGCTGGAGGACATCGCCGCCGTCGATCCCCGCTTCGAGCCGGTGCCGTTTGTTGATGGCGCCCGTGCCGCCTACCGGATGATCCTGGAGGCATTCTGGCAGGGGAACATCGAGTCGGTGAAGCCGTTCATCGCCGATGACGTGCTGGACCAGTTCCGGCGCGCCATCGCCGCGCGCGAGGCCGAAGGCCTGAGCGTCGACAACCGCCTTGTCAGCATCAACAAGGTCGCCATCACCGAGGCGAGCCTGCAGGGCGCCATGGCGGAAGTGACGGTACGTGTCGACGCCACCTTGTCGGCGGTCACCCGCGACCGCGACGGCAACGTCGTCGCCGGGTCCGCCAGCGCGCCGGTCGAGACCCATGACGTCTGGACCTTCAGCCGGCATACCCGCTCGCCGGACCCCAACTGGCTGCTGATCGCCACCGACGCCGAGGGATAATGACCCCGTTTTCGCCACTCCGGCGCGCCGCCGTGTCGCTGGCGCTCGCTACCGCCGTGCTGGCCGCCTGCGCTCCCACACCGCCCGTTTCAGCGCCCGTGCCGGTGCCGGCGAAGCCGGTGGCGCCCGAACCGCCGGCGCCTTCACGGGCCCGCGACCTGCCGCTGGCGGCGGGGCCGGCGGTGGCCGACCTGCCGGGCTGGCGTGACAACGATCCTGCCCGTGCGCTGGCGGCGTTCCGGGCGTCCTGCCGGGCGCTCACCATCCGCACCGACCAGAGTGGCCTGACCCAGCCCGGCGACTGGGCCGAGGTCTGCAGCGCGGCCGTCAGTGCCACCGATGCCCGCGCCTTCTTCGAGAGCCGCTTCGCCACCCTTGTGGTCGGTGATGGCAGCGGCCTCAACACCGGCTATTACGAGCCCGAGCTGGCGGGCGACCGCATGGCCTCGCCGGCCTATCCGGTGCCGCTCTACAAGCGGCCGCCGGAGCTGATCGACGTCGACCTCGGCGCCTTCCGCGACACGCTGCGCGGCCAGCGCATCGCTGGCCGGATCGAGGGCCGCCGGCTGGTCCCCTATGCCGATCGCGCGGCGATCGAGGATGGCGCGCTGGCCGGACGCGGGCTTGAACTGGCCTGGGCGGCCGATCCCTACGAGGTGTTCTTCCTGCAGATCCAGGGCTCCGGACGGGTCCGGCTGCCCGATGGCCAGGTGATGCGGGTGGGCTATGACGGCCAGAACGGGCATCCTTATGTCGGCATCGGCCGCAAACTGCTCGACATGGGCCTGCTGGCCAAGGGCCAGGCCTCGATGCAGGGCATCATCGCCTGGGCCCGCGCCAACCCGGACAAGGCGCGCGAGGTGATGCGGCTCAACCCGTCGTTCGTCTTCTTCCGCGAGCTTACCGGCCCTGGACCGCTCGGCGCGATGAACGTTGCGCTGAGCCCGGACATCTCGGTCGCCGCCGATCCGTCGTTCGTGCCGCTGGGGGCGCCGCTGTGGCTGGTCTCGGCCCGTCCCGACGTTGCCAGGCCAGCGCGCCAGCTGCCGTTCTCGCGGCTGATGGTGGCGCAGGACACCGGCGGCGCGATCACGGGCGCCAATCGCCTTGATGTGTTCTGGGGCCCTGGTGCCGATGCCGCGATCATCGCCGGCGGCATGAGCTGGCGCGGCAAGATGCTTCTGCTGCTGCCCGTGGCCGTCGTCGATAGACTGTTGGCGTCACCGCCGGAGTCCGGGTCGACTGCGTCGCCGGCCGGGCGATGAGCCGCAAGCTGCGCCCAGAGGAGGAAGCGCTGTGGGGTCAGGTGGCCGCCAGCGTCAAGCCGCTGGAAAAACGGGTAACCCCGCCCGATCTGCCGCGCCTGAAACCGCAGGTCGTCGCCCCGGCCGAGCGGGCGATGCCGGTCATGGGCCGACACCAGGCGGCGACACCACCGACGCAGGCGACGCTGGACGCGGTGTGGGACCGCAAGATCCGCACCGGCGAGGTGCTGCCCGATCTCATCATCGATCTGCACGGCCACCGCCGCGAGACCGCCTACACGGCGCTCACCCGTGGCCTGGCGCGCGCCCATGGCCGCCACGCCCGCGTCGTGCTGGTGGTCACCGGCAAGGGCAAGACCGGCGCCGACTGGCCGAGCCAGCCGGGCGGCGTGCTGCGCGAGGAACTGCCGCGCTGGCTGACAACCCCCGACCTGCGCCCCTATGTGGCGGCATTGCGCCCGGCCCACCCCCGCCACGGCGGGGATGGCGCCTGGTATGTCATCCTCAAGCGCGCCCGCTGAGCGCCAGGGGGAAGCCCCGGCGGCGGCGGCCTAGAGGATGAACCGGCTGAGGTCGGTGTTCTTGGCCAGGCTGGAGAGCTGGCGGTCGACGAAGCCGGCATCGATGCGCAGGGTCTCGCCGGCGCGGTCGGTGGCGTCGAAGCTGACGTCCTCCAGCAGCTTTTCCATCACCGTCTGCAACCGGCGGGCGCCGATGTTCTCCACCGTGTCGTTGACGTCCGCCGCGATGCGGGCGATCGCCTCGATGCCGTCATCGGTGAAGTCGAGCGTCACCACCTCGGTGGCCATCAACGCCCGATACTGGCGCAGCAGCGACGTCTCGGTGTCGGTGAGGATGCGCTTGAAGTCCTCGCGGGAGAGCCCCTTAAGCTCGACGCGGATCGGCAGGCGGCCCTGCAGTTCCGGCAGCAGGTCGGACGGCTTGGCGACGTGGAAGGCGCCTGATGCGATGAACAGGATGTGGTCGGTCTTCACCGGGCCATGTTTGGTGGCGACCGTCGTGCCCTCGATCAGCGGCAACAGGTCGCGTTGCACGCCCTCGCGGGAGACCGAGCCGCCCTGGACGTTGGAGACGGCGATCTTGTCCACCTCGTCGAGGAAGACGATGCCGTTCTGCTCGGTGGCGCGGATCGCCTCGCGGACGATCTCCTCCTGATCCAGCCGCTTGTCAGACTCCTCCGCCAGCAGCACCTCTCGCGCCTGGTCGACGCGCATCTTGCGCCGCTTGGTGCGCGGCCCCAGCGCCTTGCCCAGCATGTCGGAGAGATTGATCATCCCCACCGAGGCGCCCGGCATGCCGGGAATCTCGAAGGCCGGCGCGCCGCCGCTGTCCTGCACCTCCATCTCCACCTCGCGGTCGTTCAGCCCGCCCTCGCGCAGCAGGCCGCGAAACTTCTCGCGGGTGGCGTCGGAGGCGTCCTTGCCCACCAGTGCTTCCAGCAGCCGGTCCTCGGCGGCCTTGCCGGCGGCCTCGGCGACGTCGCCGCGCCGGGCCTCGCGCACCAGCCGGATCGCTTCCTCGACGAGGTCGCGGATGATCGAATCGACGTCACGGCCGACATAGCCGACCTCGGTGAACTTGGTGGCCTCGATCTTGAGGAACGGCGCGTTGGCGAGTTTCGCCAGCCGGCGGCTGATCTCGGTCTTGCCGCAGCCGGTGGGGCCGATCATCAGGATGTTCTTCGGCAGCACCTCGTCGCGCAGCGCGTCGGGCAGCTGCTGCCGGCGCCAGCGGTTGCGCAGCGCCACCGCGACGGCCTTCTTGGCCTCGGTCTGGCCGACGATATAGCGGTCGAGGGCGGCGACGATCTGCTTGGGGGTCAGTTCCGACATGTTCTGGGGCTCCACGGTGGCGGCCACCGCACTCTGGGGGGCATACAAGGTTTGGTTTCGCGATCGATTCGCCGGCCGTCAGGCCTCTATCGACTCGATGGTCAGGTTGCCGTTGGTGTAGACGCAGATATCGGCGGCGATCTTCATCGCCTTGCGGGCGATCGCTTCGGCGTCGAGGTCGAGGTCGATCAGCGCCCGGGCCGCCGACAGGGCATAGTTGCCGCCCGAGCCGATGCCGATCAGGCCATCCTCGGGTTCCAGCACGTCGCCGGTGCCGGTGAGCACCAGGCTGACGTTGCGGTCGGCGACCGCCATCATCGCCTCCAGCCGCCGCAGGTAGCGGTCGGTGCGCCAGTCCTTGGCCAGCTCGACACAGGCCCGGGTGAGCTGGCCGGGGTAGCGCTCCAGCTTCTGTTCCAGCCGTTCGAACAGGGTGAAAGCATCGGCGGTGGCGCCGGCGAAGCCGCCGATCACCGAGCCGTCGCCCAGCCGGCGGACCTTCTTGGCATTGCCCTTGATGACGGTGTTGCCGAGACTCACCTGGCCGTCGCCTGCCACGACGACGCGGCCGCCCTTGCGGACCGCGAGAATGGTGGTGCCGTGCCAGTTGGCGGCATCGAAAACGGATGGTTGCGACACGTTCGGGCTCCTGGGGGCTGGCTGACGCGGCCGGGTGGGCGGGTTCGACTGCCGATATGGGAAGCCCGGCGGCCGATGCAACGGGCAGAGGTAGCCTTCAAGGTTTGGAAACGATAGTGTGTCATGCACGGGTGCCGATGTGCGCAGGCACGTTGGAGCAGCATCACGGAGGGGTGAAGGACATGGCGGGGCGGGTTTTGCTGGTGGAGTTCAACGAACTTTCACCAACGTTGATGAACAAGTGGATCGCCGAGGGCATCCTGCCCAATTTCCAGCGGCTGCGTGACCGCTCGGCGGTTTATGTCACCGAGCCGGACGAGACCAACCCGGTCAACCTGGAGCCATGGATCCAGTGGTATTCGCTGCACACCGGCCTGCCGTTCAGCCAGCATGGCGTGTTTCACCTCACCGACGGCCCGCGCGCCGGCCATGACGATCTGTTCTCGCTGCTGCTTGCCAGCGGCGCGACCGTCGGCTGCGGAGGCAGCATGAACGTCAAGGCGTTCAAGGGCGAGGGTTCGTTCTTCATCGCCGACCCGTGGTGCGACGGCCAGCCCGCCTGGCCGGAGGATCTCAATACCTTCCAGCGCTTCGTCGCCCAGTCGGTGCGCGAGCACACCAACCCCGCCGGTTCCGGCGGCGCGGTGACGCCGGCCCAGTTCGTCGCCTTCATGGCCCGTCACGGGCTGAGCCCGGCGACCGTTGCCTCGACGGTGCGGCAGCTGCTGTCGGAAAAGATGAGCGATCCCAAGCTGAACTGGAAGCGCCCGGCGATCCTCGACCGGATGAATCTCGATCTGTTCAGCCATCTCTACCGCCGCCACCGGCCGGCCTTCGCGACCTTCTTCTCCAACAGCACGGCGCATTTGCAACACTGCTACTGGCGCCACATGGAACCAGACGTCTTCACCATCCGCCCCAGCGACAAGGAGCTGGCGCTTTATGGGGACGCCGTGCGGTTCGGCTATGTCGAGATGGACCGGATGATCGGCCGCCTGCAGGCGTTGCTGGAGCCCGGCGACCTGATGCTGCTCGCCACGGCGCTCAGCCAGCAGCCCTTCCTGCGCCGTGAGGCCGATGGCGGCCAGCTGTTCTACCGGCCGCGCGCGGTGGAGACCCTGCTTGCCGACCTCGGTGTGCGCTACCGCGATGTCGAGCCGGTGATGACGCACCAGTTCATGATCCGGTTCGAGTCCACCGACGAGGCCGAGGCCGCCGCCGCCTTGCTGCGCGGGCTGGCGGTCGATGGCAAGCCGCTGATCGGCATGCAGGATCATGGCGCCGAGGGGCTTTACTTCGGCTGCCAGATCAGCCGCCAGATCGGCCCGGAGGCGGTCATCACGTCCGCCATCTCCAACCGGAGCTGGCGCTTCTTTGACTGGTTCTACCAGATCGACGGCATGAAGAGCGGCTGTCACCATCCCGATGGCATCCTGTGGCTGGGCACCGGCGAGCATGTCGACGCCGGGCGCTGCTCGATTCTCGATGTGTTCCCGACGGTGCTGGAGGCGCTGGGCCGGGGCCACCTGATCCCGTCCGACCGCACTGGCCGCAACCTGCTGCCGGCCCCGGCGGCCCGGCGCGCCGCCTGAGGCGGCAGCCGGGGAGATCACCGCCCGAGGCGGCAGCCGGGGAGATCGCCGCCCGAGGCGGCAGCCGGGGCAGCGGTGGAATGGACGACGGTGGCCGGGACAGCCTTCGTGTGCGCCTAGCCCGTCAGGTGCGCATAAATCGTGGCACCGATAGCGATGCGCTGCTATAGCCCGCTCGATTGGAGCAGGTGGCATGCGCACGGCAAAGATTGAACGCAAGACCAAGGAGACGCAGATCAGCGTCGCCCTGAACCTCGATGGCACCGGCGAGTACACGGTCTCGACCGGCATCGGTTTTCTCGATCACATGCTGGAGCAGCTCTCCCGCCATTCGCTGATCGACCTCGACGTCGCGGCGACGGGTGATCTGCACATCGACTTCCACCACACTACCGAGGACAGCGGCATCGCCATCGGCCAGGCGGTGGCGAAAGCCGCGGGCGACCTGAAGGGCATCACCCGCTACGCCGACGCGCTGATCCCGATGGACGAGACGCTGACCCGGGTCGCCATCGACATTTCCGGCCGGCCCTATCTGGTCTGGAAGGTCGAGTTCTCGCGCGACAAGCTGGGTGACATGGACACCGAGCTGTTCAAGGAATGGTTCCAGGCCTTCGCCCAGGCGGCCGGCGTGACGCTGCATGTCGAGACGCTCTATGGCAGCAACAATCACCACATCGTCGAATCCTGCTATAAGGGTCTGGCGCGGGCGCTGCGGGCGGCGCTTACCATCGATCCGCGCAAGGCCGATGCCGTGCCGTCGACCAAGGGAACGCTGGGCGGCACCCTGTAAGCGTCTGGTTTGGAGTAAAGGCACCCGTGGCAGAACGTCTGGCGATCATCGACTACGGCTCGGGCAACCTGCGCTCGGCCGCCAAGGCGCTGGAGCGCGCCGCCGCCGATCTTGGCCGCGAGGTCGCGGTCAGCGTCACCGGTGATGCCCGGCTGGTCGCTCAGGCCGACCGCGTCGTGCTGCCGGGCGTTGGCGCCTTCGGCCAGTGCGCCACCGCGCTGCGCTCGATCGCCGGCATGGAGGCGGCGTTGCAGCAGGCGGTGATCGAGGGCGGCCGGCCGTTCCTGGGCATCTGCGTCGGCATGCAGCTGATGGCCCGGCGTGGCCTGGAGCACGGTCTGCACCAGGGGCTGGGCTGGGTGCCCGGCGACGTGGTGCGGCTGTCGCCCAACGATCCGCGGCTGAAGGTGCCGCACATGGGCTGGAACAAGGTCGCCTTCACCGAGGCCGGCCGCGCCCATCCGGTGCTGGCGCGGCTGGAGAACGACGGCTTCGCCTACTTCGTGCACAGCTACCATCTGGAGCCCGAGGAGCCGGCGCATGTGCTGGCGCGCACCGACTATGGCGGGCCGGTGACCGCGATCGTCGGCCGTGACAACCTGCTCGGCACCCAGTTTCATCCCGAGAAGAGCCAGGATTACGGCCTGGCGTTGTTGCGTGCGTTTCTGGAGTGGAAGCCATGAGCTTCACGATTTTCCCGGCGATCGACCTCAAGGGCGGCCAGGTGGTGCGCCTGAAGGAGGGCCTGATGGACCAGGCCACGGTGTTCAACACCGACCCCGCCGCCCAGGCCCGCAGCTTCGGCGCCCAGGGGGCGGCCTGGCTGCACATTGTCGACCTCGACGGCGCCTTCGCCGGCGAGCCGCGCAACGCGGCCGCGGTGGAGGCGATCATCGCCGCCTTTCCGGGCAAGACCCAGGTCGGCGGCGGCATCCGTGACGATGCCACCATCGAGCGCTGGCTGGGGCTGGGCGTCGCCCGCGTCGTCATCGGCACCGCCGCGCTGAAGAACCCGGCGCTGGTCAAGGCCGCCGCCGCCCGTCATCCGGGCCGCATCGTGGTGGCGGTGGACGCCCGCGACGGCATGGTGGCGACCGATGGCTGGGCCGCCGTCTCCGACGTGCCGGTGGCGGCGCTGGCGCAGCGCTTCGAGGATGCCGGCGTCGCCGCCGTGCTGTTCACCGACGTCGGCCGCGACGGCCTGCTCAAGGGCTGCAACGTCGAGGCGACGGTGGCGCTGGCGGAAGCCACCACCCTGCCGGTCATCGCCTCGGGCGGCGTTGCCGACATCGCCGACATCGAGGCGCTGGTGGCGGCCGCCGGCACGGTGAAGGGCCGGCTGGAAGGCGTCATCAGCGGCCGGGCGATCTATGACGGCCGGCTCGACCTCGGTGCGGCGCTGGCCTGCGCGCGCGTGGAGGTGGGGGCGGCATGATGCTGACCAAGCGCGTCATCCCCTGCCTTGATGTCAAGGACGGTCGCGTGGTCAAGGGCGTGCAGTTCCTTGATCTGGTGGACGCCGGCGATCCGGTCGAACAGGCCAAGGTCTATGACGCCGCCGGCGCCGACGAGCTGTGCTTCCTCGACATCACGGCGTCGTCCGACAACCGCGGCATCATCCTCGACGTGGTGCGCCGCACGGCGGAAGCCTGCTTCATGCCGCTCACCGTGGGCGGCGGCGTCCGCACCGCCGACGACGTGCGCCGGCTGCTGCTGGCCGGCGCCGACAAGGTGTCGGTCAACACCGCGGCCGTGCAGCGACCCGAGCTGGTGCGCGAGCTGGCCGAACAGTTCGGCAGCCAGTGCATCGTCGTCGCCATCGACGCCAAGCGGGTGAATGCCGAGGGCGAGCCGGACCGCTGGGAGATTTTCACCCACGGCGGCCGTACCCCCACCGGCATCGATGCCATCGCCTTCGCCCGCCAGGTCGTCGACCTCGGCGCCGGCGAGATCCTGCTGACCTCGATGGACCGCGACGGCGCCAGGAGCGGCTATGACCTGGCGCTGACCCGGGCGATCGCGGACGCCGTCAGCGTGCCGGTGATCGCTTCTGGCGGCGTCGGCTCGCTCGACCATCTGGTCGAGGGCGTCTCGACCGGCGGCGCCGACGCGGTGCTGGCGGCCTCGATCTTCCACTTCGGCACCCACACGGTGGGCGAGGCCAAGCAGCACATGGCCGAGGCCGGGCTGCCGGTGCGCCTGCAGGCCGCCCCGCCGGTTCGTGCGTCGGCCCGGGTGACGTCATGACGTCGGCGCCCGACCAGATCGCCACGCTCTACGCCACGGTACTGGCCCGTCGCGCGGCCGATCCGTCGGCGAGCTATGTCGCCAAGCTCACCGCCAGGGGGCGGGCGAAGATCGCCCAGAAGGTCGGCGAGGAAGGCCTTGAGACGGCGCTGGCGGCCGTCGGCGAGGGGCGGGCCCAGGTGATCGCCGAATCCGCCGACCTGCTGTTCCATCTGGCGGTGCTGTGGGCCGACTGCGGCATCACCCCCGATGACGTGATGGCGGAGCTGGCCCGCCGCGAAGGCACCTCGGGGCTGGCCGAGAAGGCCGCGCGCAAGGACTGAGGCGCCGTCGCCGGCCGATGCCGGCCCCTCTCGACGGCAGGCGGGGCGACCGGCTATCACGGGGGCGACCCGTGTTGACCCAGGAGCGATTCCATGGCCGTCCAGAGCCTCGAACCCTATGACGACAACAACATCTTCGCCCGTATCCTGCGCGGCGAAATTCCGGCGCGGAAGGTCTATGAGGACGAGTTCGCGCTGGCCTTCCACGACATCAACCCGCAGGCGCCGACCCATGTGCTGGTGATCCCCAAGGGGCGCTACGTGTCGTGGGCGGACTTCGCCGCCGGCGCGCCGGACGCGCTGATCGCCGGCTTCATCCGCGCCGTCGGCAAGACCGCCGAGGCGCTCGGCGTGGTCGCCGACGGGTATCGCCTGCTGGCCAACGCCGGGCCGCACTCCCACCAGGAAGTGCCGCACCTGCATGTCCATGTGTTCGCCGGCCGGCCGCTGGGGCCGATGCTGGTCCGCCACGACTGAACGGCCCGGCGGCCAAGATAGGTATTTAGCAATTTTATCTTGCTTTATCCCTTTAGTCCTGCCATGGTCGTGGTCGGAGCGGTTGGGTCGCGGCCATGGTGGCGGCGTCGCCCGGGGAGGGGGAGGCGCGGGTGATGCGGCGGGCGTGGTCGAAGGCGTCACGCAATTTTCTGTCTTTGCCGGGGGCGACGCACCGGCTAGCGTGGCGGCATAATCTTATTGATCCCGCGTGATGCGGGAGGGGGAAATCCACATGCTCTTCTGGCGAGTCAAGTCACTCGACGCCATCATGGCGAATGCCGAAAAGAAAAGTCTTCATCGCTCCCTGGGGGCCCTGCAACTGACCATGCTGGGCGTTGGCGCCATCATTGGCACCGGCATTTTCGTGCTGACGGCGGAAGCCGCGCAGAAGGCCGGGCCGGGCATGATGATCTCGTTCGTCATCGCCGCCTTCGTCTGCGGCGTGGCGGCGCTGTGTTATTCCGAACTGGCCTCGATGGTGCCGGTGTCGGGCTCCGCCTACACCTATTCCTACGCCGTGATGGGCGAGTTCGTCGCCTGGCTGGTGGGTTGGGCGCTGATCCTTGAATATGCCGTGGCGGCGAGCGCGGTGGCGGTCGGCTGGTCCGGCTATCTGGTCGGCCTGCTCGACCATTCGCTGGGTATCGAGATACCGCATGCGCTTGCCAACGGCCCCTATGCCGGCGGCATGGTCAACCTGCCTGCCATTGTCATCGCGCTGGCGGTGACGGCACTGCTCTATGTCGGCACCAAGGAGAGCGCGACGGTGAATGCCGTGCTGGTGGCGATCAAGGTGACGGCCCTGCTGGCCTTCATCGTCATCGCCCTGCCGGTGATGGACGACGCCAACTTCCAGCCGTTCGCGCCGCTGGGCGCCGCCGGCGTGATTGGCGCGGCCAGCTCGATCTTCTTCGCCTATGTCGGTTTCGACGCCGTGTCGACGGCGGCGGAGGAAACCAAGAATCCGCAGCGTAACGTGCCGATCGGCCTGATCGGCAGCCTGATTATCTGCACCATCTTCTACCTGCTGGTGGCCGCCGGCGCGACCGGCGCCTATGGTGCCCAGCCGCTGATGTCGGCGGCCGGCGCATGGCTGGAACCGGGCAGCACCGCCATGGCCGCCCGCTGCACCGAGGTCGCGGCGCTGGGCGAGCAGCCGCTGGTATGCTCGCGCGAGGCGCTGGCGCATGTGCTGCGCGCCATCGGCCACCCGGCGGTCGGCAACGCGCTCGGCCTGGCCGCCTTCCTGGCGCTGCCGTCGGTGATCCTGATGATGATCTACGGCCAGACCCGCATCTTCTTCGTGATGTCGCGCGACGGCCTGTTGCCGGATGTACTGAGCAAGGTCCATCCGAAATTCAGGACCCCGCATGTGGTGACCATCGTCACCGGCATCGGCGTCACCATCGCGGCGGCCTTCTTCCCGGTGGGGCGTCTGGCCGACATTTCCAACTCGGGCACGCTGTTCGCGTTCCTGATGGTGGCCATCGGCGTGATGCTGCTGCGGCGTTCGGAGCCGACCCGTATCCGCCATTTCCGCACGCCGGCGCTGTGGCTGGTGGGGCCGCTGGCCGCCATCGGGTGCATCGTGCTGTTCCTGTTCCTGCCGATCCAGGCCAAGCTGGTGTTCCCGATCTGGGCCGGCATCGGTCTGGTGGTGTACTTCCTCTACGGTTACCGCCGCAGCCACATGGCCCCCGGCGTGACGCCGCCGGCGGAATAAGGAGACGGGCATGACGGGCTGGCGCGTCAAACCGCTGCGTGACATCGTCGCGCATGCCGGGCGCCGCCCGCTCAAGCGCACGCTGGGCGCCGTCGACCTGACGCTGCTGGGCGTCGGTTCGATCATCGGCGCCGGGGTGTTCGTGCTCATCGGTGTCGCGGCGCAGAAGGCGGGTCCGGCGGTCGGGCTTGCCTTCGTGCTGGCGGGCCTGGTCAGCCTGTTCGCGGCGCTGGCCTATGCCGAGATGGCGGCGATGGCGCCGGTCGCCGGCGGTGCCTATACCTTTGCCTATGCCAGCCTCGGCGAGGCGCTGGCCTGGCTGGTAGGCTGGAATCTGGTGCTGGAACTGGCGGTCAGCGCGGCGGCGGTGGCCTCGGGCTGGTCAGGCTATGTCGTCGGGCTGGCGGGCCAGCTCGGCTTCGATCTGCCGGCGGTCTATGCCACCGTGCCAAGGCTGGGCGGCGTCGCCGATTTCCCGGCGATGGCCATTGTGCTGGCGGTGAGCCTGCTGCTGGCCCTGGGCACCCGGCGTTCCGCGCTGCTCAACAGCATCATGGTACTGGTCAAGATCGCGGTGCTGATGATCTTCCTGTGGCTGGCGGCGCCCGCCATGGCGCCGGCCAACTGGCAGCCGTTCCTGGCGCTGGGCTGGTTCGAGCGGATCAGCGGCGGCGAGACCATCGGCGTGCTGGCGGCCACCGCCGTGGTGTTCTTCGCCTATGTCGGCGTTCACACCCTGGCATCGACCGCCGAGGAGGCTCGTCGGCCCAACCGCGACCTGCCGCTGGCGCTGCTGGCGGCGATCCTGCTGTGCATCCTGGTGTTCGCCGTGGTCGGCCTGGTGTCGACCGGCGTCGTACGCTGGTTCGACCTCGGCCTCAGCAAGGAACCGCTGGCGCTGGTGCTGCGCGCCGCCCACCAGCCGGTGGCCGCCGGCGTCGTCGCCATCGGCGCGCTGGCCGGCCTGACGGCGGTGCTGCTGACCTTGCTCTACGGCCTGAGCCGGCTGGCCTTCGTGATGGCGCGCGACGGCCTGCTGCCGCCTGCCTTCGCCACCCTGCATGGCACCCGCGGCACCCCGCACGTGGTGACGCTGGCCGGGGGCGCGGTGGTGGCGCTGGTCGCTGGCCTGCTGCCGCTCGACAAGATCGTCGAGCTGTCCAACATCGGCACCCTGTTCGCGTTTCTCAGTGTCGCGGTCGGCGCACTGGTGCTGCGCCGCACCCACCCGGAATATCCCCGCCCGTTCCGCTGTCCGGCGCTGCCGCTGGTGGCGGGGCTGGCGATTCTGGGCTGCGGCGGCCTGATGCTGTTGCTGCCGGTGGATACCTGGTGGCGCTTCCTTGGCTGGTCGCTGCTGGGCGGGCTGGTCTATCTCGGCTACGGCCGCCGGCGCAGCGATCTTGCCGGTTGAGCCTGGCCCGGGCGCTTATCCCAGCCGGGCGGCGACCAGCGCCTTGAGATCGGCCTCCGGCCGGGCGCCGATGTGGGAGATGGCTTCCGCCGCCGCGATGCAGCCGATGCGGCCGCACTCGGCCAGCGGCCGGTGCGCGGTCAGGCCATGCAGGAAACCGCTGGCGAACAGGTCGCCGGCGCCGGTGGTATCCACCACCGTCACGCCGGGCTCGGCGGCGACGATGTGGCGTTCCTCGGGCGTCAGCACCACCACGCCGTGCTCGGAGCGGGTGACGGCGGCGATGTCGCAGACGCAGGCCAGCTGGTCCAGCGCCTGGTCGAAGTCCTCGGTCTGGTAGAGCGACTTCAGCTCGACCTCGTTGGCGAACAGCACGTCGACATGGCCGCGCACCAGGTCAAGGAACTCCGCCCGGTGGCGGTCGACGCAGAACGGGTCGGACAGGGTGAAGGCGACCCGGTTGCCATGGCGGTGGGCAATGCGGATGGCATCGACAATCGCCTGCTTGGCCGCCGGCGCGTCCCACAGATAGCCCTCGATGTAGAGCACGTCGGCGCGGGCGACCTGGGCGGCGTCGATGTCCGCCGAGCTGAGCTGGGTCGAGGCGCCGAGAAAGGTGTTCATGGTGCGCTGGCCGTCCGGCGTCACCAGCACCAGACAGCGCGCGGTGGCCGGGCCGTCGGTGGCGGGCTCGGTGGTGTATTCGACACCCAGCGCCCGGATGTCGTGCGCGAACACGCCGCCCAGCTGGTCGTCGCGCACCCGGCCGATGAAGCCGACCTTCGCGCCCAGTGCCGCCAGCCCGGCGATGCTGTTGGCGGCGGAACCGCCGGAGACCTCGCGGCCCGGCCCCATCAGGCCGTAGAGCCGGGTCGCTTCCGCCTCGTCGATCAGCCGCATGGCGCCTTTCACCAGGCCCTGGTCGGCGAGGAAAGTGTCCTCGGCGCGGGCGATGACGTCGACGATGGCATTGCCGATGGCGAGAACGTGAAGGCGGTTGGTCATCATCTTCCTCGTGCTGGAGCGGTCTTGCGTGCCTAGCCGGCAACGTCCGGTCTCGCAACCATTGACGCCACCGGGCCGATCGGTCACGCCTTGGCCATGGTACGCGCCCTCACCCTTGCCATCGGCCAGTTGTCCGACCCGCGTTTCATCCGGCTGCTGCTGGGCTCGACGCTGCTGACGCTGCTGGTGTTCGCCGGCGTCTGGTGGGGTCTCGACCGGCTGGTGAACATGGTCGATAGCCGTGGCTGGCCGCTGTGGGCGGCCAATGCCTGGGGCTGGATCGACGGCACCGTGGCGGCGCTGGGGCTGCTGCTGTCGCTGTGGCTGCTGTTCCCGGCGGTGGCCACCGCGATCATGGGCATTCTGCTCGACGTCGCCGTCGACGCGGTGGAGGACCGTCACTACCCGCACGCCCGCGCCCCCCGGCCGATGGGCTGGGTCGAGGGGCCGTGGCTGGGTCTCTTGTCGGGGCTGCGGCTGCTGGCATGGAACCTGCTGGCGCTGCCGGTGTATCTGCTGCTGCTGTTCACCGCCGTCGGGCCGCTGGTGCTGTTCGTGCTCCTCAACGGCTATCTGCTGGGGCGGGACTATGTGCAGATGGTGGCGATCCGCCATCTCGGCGGACGCGGCGAGCGCGCCTTCCGGGCCAGCCACCGTCCGCTGCTGTTCCGGCTCGGTTTGCCGGTGACGCTGCTGTTCATGGTGCCGGTGCTGAACCTGCTGGCACCCCTGATCGGCGCCGCGCTGGCCACCCACCTGTTCCATGAGGCGCGGGGCGACCGGCCGGTCGGCACCGCGCTCCGGCAGTGAGGGCCTTGCGCCCGCCGGCCGGCTGCGTCAGTGAGGAGGCATGATGCTGTTGCGTGTTGCTGCTCCCCCCGTCCTGCTGGCGGTCCTGCTGGCGCTGGCCGGCTGCGCCACCACCGCCACCGAGGCGCCACTGCCGGCGCCGGGCAAGCCGCCGCGCCCGGCCGCCGCCCGGCCGGGCGATACCGTGAGCGGTGTCGCGCTGGTGCTCGGCCGCACCATCGACGAGGTCACCGAAAAGCTCGGCACCCCCAGCTTCGAGCGTCGCGAGGGCGGCGCCCGCCACCTGCAGTTCGGCGGCCCGCCTTGCGTGCTCGACGTCTATTTCTACGAGGACCCGCCGGGGACGCCGGCGACCGCCCGCCATGCCGAGGCCCGCTTCGTCGATGGCCGCGACGCCGAGGCCGGCGCTTGCGTCGATGCCCGCCGGCGCGCGCGCATCGGCTATTAGTCCCACTCGGCGCGCACGCTGTCGTCGGTCTCCCGCGCCAGCCGATCGCGACGGACCGCGGCCAGCTGCATGGGCTCCGCCAGGCGTCGCACCGCCCAGGCGGCGGCACCGCGCACCACCGGCGCGGGATCATCGACGCACGCCAGCACCGCCGGCAGCAGGGCGGGCGCGGCGCTGTTGCCGGCGGCGATGAGCGCGTTGCGCACCAGCCGGTCGCGGCCGATGCGCTTGATCGGCGAGCCGGCGAACACCTGGCGGAAGCCGGCGTCGTCCAGCGCCAGCAGCTCGGCCAGTCGCGGCGCGGTCAGCTCCAGCCGCGGGCTGAACGCCATCTCGCGGGCGGCGGCCGCGAACTTGTTCCACGGGCAGGCGGCCAGACAGTCGTCGCAGCCGTAGACGCGGTTGCCCAGCGCCGCGCGCAGTTCGCGCGGGATCGGCCCCTTGTGTTCGATGGTGAGGTAGGAGACACAGCGGCGCGCATCGAGCTGGTAGGGGGCCGGGAAGGCATCGGTGGGGCAGGCGGTCTGGCAGGCGGTGCAGGAGCCGCAGCGGTCGGCGTGCGGCGCATCCGCCTCCAGGTCGAGCGTGGTGTAGATGGCGCCAAGGAACAGCCAGCTGCCATGGCGGCGCGACACCAGGTTGGTGTGCTTGCCCTGCCAGCCGAGCCCGGCGGCGGCGGCCAGCGGCTTTTCCATCACTGGCGCGGTGTCGACGAAGACTTTTACGTCTGCCGGACCACGGCCGGCGGGGACGTCTGCCGGACCACGGCCGGCGGGGATGGCCGCCTCCAGCAGCCAGCGGGCCAGCTGCTTCAGCCGCTTCTTGATGACGTCGTGGTAGTCCGCGCCCTGGGCATAGACCGAGATGACGCCCAGTTGCGGATGGTCGGCATGGCGGCGCGGGTCGAGCGCCGGCGCGTAACTCATCCCCAGCATCACCACCGAACGCACCTGCGGCCACAGTCCGCGCGGGCTGGCCCGCTCGCCGGCCCGCTCGGCCATCCACAGCATGTCGCCATGGCGCCCTGCGGCGAGCCAGGCGGCCAGCCGGGCCCCGGCCTCCGGGCAGGCCTCGGCCGGGGCGATGCCGATGGCGTCGAACCCCAGCAGCCGGGCCTGATTGGCCAGCGCCTGTTTCAGAAGTCCAGCTTGTCGTAGTGGTTGGGCGGCACGAGTCCGGCCGTCCGCTCGGTCAGCAGCGGCCGGAAACTGGGACGGGACTTGATCGCCGAGTACCATTGCTTCGCCAGATCGTGGGTTTTCCAGTCGATGCCACCCAGATAATCGACCACCGAGACGTGGGCGGCGGCCGCGATGTCGGCCAGGCTGAACGTCGAGCCACCCAGCCACCGGCGATGATCCAGCAGATATTCCAGATAGTCCAGATGCCCCTCGACCGCCTGGTGGGCCTGACGCAGCAGCGTGGTGTTGGGCGGCTGGCGGGTGATGATGCGGTGCCACATCCGTTCCTGCAGCAGGATGACCCCCACCTCGGCGAAGAATTTCTGGTCGAACCAGGCGATCACCCGGCGCACCTCGGCGCGCTCCAGCGGGCCGGACCCCATCAGCGGGCTGTCGCGCACCGTTTCCTCGAAATATTCCAGGATGGCGGTGGAATCCGCCAGCACCACGTCCTCGCTGGCCGAGGTCACCACCGGCGTCTGGCCGGCCGGATTGAGGGCGAGGAAAGCGTCGCGCCCCTCCCACGGGTGTTCGCCGACCAGTTCGGTCGGCACGCTCTTCTCGGCGAGCGCCAGCCGCACCTTGCGGGAAAACGGACAGAGGGAATAATGATAGAGCCGCCACATATCGGCGTGACCATAGCGACCGTGGTCCCGGCCGGGAAGGGTCCGCGCACGCCTAATTGCACCAGATGGTCAGGGCGACGGCGCCCGAGCGTCAGTGCGACGGTGAATGATGGCCCGGCGGCGCCTGGTCGAGGCGCAGGTGCTGCTCGATCCAGCGCCCCAGCGGCCGGCGGGCGACGACCAGGCCGAGCCCGCTCGCCGCGATCACGCCGCCGAATATCCATGGTGCCTGGTTGGCATCCACCCGTTCAAGGCCCAGCGCCACCAGCAGGGCGGTGAGCCCCGGAATGCCGATCAGCACCGCAAGACGTATCAGGGTCGCCATCCGCCTCTCCCGTTCATGGGTTGATGCCGGAGACCCAGCAAGACCCACGCCACAGGACTAACAAATTGAAATTGATAAAGAGTTACGTCGTTTCGGCGCCGTTTTTCGTGTCGAAATGGCGCACCTGCCGACCGGGCAGGTGCCGCGCTTGTCCCACTGTGGCACGTCGCGGCCCGGGTGGCGGCAACGCGCCGTCCCTGATTCGCCTGCCGGCGCTGATTTGCGTGTCGTGCCATGTTCCGCTGCCCGTGATCAGGCTATAGGGTTGCGGTTCAGGCATCCATCACACCGGGGGGGGCAGGGCCAGGCATGAAGACGGTATCGAGCTGGCGCAGCCATGGCGGCACCCAGGGGGTCTATACGCATCAGTCGACGCTCACCGGCACGCCGATGACCTTCTCGGTGTTCGTGCCGGATCATCCGCCCGGTGCCCGGCTGCCGGTGCTGTGGTATCTCTCCGGGCTTACCTGCACCCACGCCAACGTCACCGAGAAAGGCGAGTATCGCGCCGCCTGCGCCGCCCGCGGCATCGTGTTCGTCGCGCCCGACACCAGCCCGCGCGGTGCCGGGGTGCCGGACGATGCCGCCTATGACTTCGGTCAGGGCGCCGGTTTCTATGTCGACGCCACCCAGGCGCCATGGTCACGCCACTTCCGGATGCGCGGCTATGTCGAGGACGAGCTGCCGGCGCTTGTCGCCGCCCATTTCCCGGTCGATCTCGCGCGTCAGGGGATCACCGGCCACTCGATGGGCGGGCATGGCGCATTGACCATCGCCTTGCGCAACCCCGGACGTTTCCGTTCGACCAGCGCGTTCTCGCCGATCGTCAGTCCGCTGCACTGTCCGTGGGGTGAGAAAGCGCTCACCGGCTATCTCGGCGCCGATCGCGCGGCCTGGCGCGCCTATGACGCCTGCGCGCTGATCGACGACGGCGCCCGCCTGCCGGACCTGCTGGTTGATCAGGGCACGGCAGACGACTTTCTCGACACGCAACTGCGGACATCGCTGCTGGAGACCGCGTGTGCCCGCGCCGGCCAGCCCGCCACCATCCGCCTGCAGACGGGCTATGACCATTCCTACTATTTCATCTCCACCTTCATGGCCGAGCACATCGGCTGGCATGCCGCGCGGCTGACCGCATGACCGATCCCGACCGCCTGCGTGCGATCATCGCCGCGCATCGCGACGCCGAGGGGCCGCTGCTGCCGATCCTGCATGACGTGCAGGCGGCGTTCGGCTGTATCGACGCGGCGGCCCAGGCCGCCATCGCCGCCGCCCTCAACCTCAGCCGGGCCGAGGTCCACGGGGTGGTGAGTTTCTACCATGATTTCAGCCAGACGCCGGACCACCGTCCGCTGGTGCAGCTCTGCCGGGCGGAAGCCTGCCAGGCGCGCGGCGCCGAGGCGCTGGCGGCGGTCGCACAGGTCGCGGCCGGCGAACGGGTGCGGGTGGCGGCCGTCTACTGCCTCGGTCTGTGCAGCGTCGGCCCCAATGCACGCATCGGCGACCGGCTGCACGCACGACTGGACGAGGACGGCCTGACCAGGCTGATCGCCGCGCTATGATCCGGGTCCGCCTTGCCGACGACGCGCTGGCGATCGCCTGCGGTGCCGATGCGGTGGCGGCGGCGTTCGCGGCCGCCGGCTGCCTGGTGGAGCGCTGTTCCAGCTGGGGCCTGCACTGGCTGGAACCGCTGGCCGAGATTGACGGCCACGGGTTCGGGCCGCTGACGCCGGCCGATGTGTCCGCCGTGCTGGCGGGCCGTAGCGACAGGGGAATCGGTCCCATCGCCACCCACCCGTTCCTGGCACGACAGCAGCGGCTCACCTTTGCCCGCGCCGGCAGGACGCGGCCGCTGAGCCTGGACGACTATGCGGCGACCGACGGCTGGGCCGGACTGCGCCGGGCGCGCGCGCTGCCGCCGGAACAGGTGATCGCCGAGGTCGCCGGGTCGGGTTTGCGCGGGCGCGGCGGCGCCGGCTTTCCCGCCGGCGTCAAGTGGCGGACGGTGGCCGAGGCGGGAGGGCAATCGGGGACGGGGCGCAAATACATCGTCTGCAACGCCGACGAGGGCGACAGCGGCACCTTCGCCGATCGCATGCTGATGGAGGGTGATCCGTTCGCGCTGCTGGAGGGCATGGCCATTGCCGGTCACGCCGTCGGCGCCGGCCACGGCTATGTCTATGTGCGCAGCGAATATCCCCATGCCATCGCCCGGCTGCGGGCGGCGGTCGCGCTGGCCGCACCCATCATCGCGCCGTTTGGCGTCGAGGTCCGGGTCGGCGCCGGTGCTTATGTCTGCGGCGAGGAGACCGCGCTGCTGAACTCGCTGGAAGGGCGTCGGGGCGAGGTGCGCGCCAAGCCGCCGCTGCCGGCCCTGCACGGGCTGTTCGGCCGCCCGACCGTGGTCAACAACGTGCTGACGCTGGCGGCGGTGCCGCACATCCTGCGCGAGGGCGGCGCTGCTGCCTATCACGGTCTCGGCACCGGCCGTTCGCGGGGCACCATGCCGATCCAGCTCGCCGGTAACGTCAGGTATGGCGGGCTCTATGAAACGGCGTTCGGGATCACGCTCAACGCGCTGATCCACGACATCGGCGGCGGCACGGCTTCGGGCCGCCCGGTCAAGGCGGTGCAGGTGGGCGGGCCGCTGGGCGCCTACATTCACCCGGACCGGTTCGACCTGCCGTTCGACTACGAGGCCTATGCCGCCGCCGACGCACTGATCGGCCACGGCGGCGTGGTGGTGTTCGACGACACGGCGGACATGGCGCGGCTGGCCCGCGTCGCCATGCAGTTCTGCGCCATCGAGAGCTGCGGCAAGTGCACGCCGTGTCGTATCGGCTCGACCCGTGGCGTCGAGCTGATCGATCGCCTGCGGGCACCGGCGCCCGCCGATGCCGTCGCGGCGCTACCGCAGATGCGCAACGCGCCCAAGGGCGGCCGCCGCCGCGCCGACGATCTCGCCCTGCTGGAGGAGCTGTGCGAGACGATGCGGTTCGGCTCGCTGTGTGCCCTGGGCGGCTTCACGCCGTATCCGGTGCTCTCGGCACTGCGGCAGTGGCCGGAGGATTTCGCATGATGCCCCCCGCCGGTCGCTGCGCCGTACCGCACTCTCTGCTATCATCGGCGGTGTCCGCCCCTGATCGCCCGCTGTCTCGCGCAAGGGAGCCGCGCCATGGGTTTTGAACGGCAGCCTGATTTCGGTACGCCCGAGGTGGTGGCGCCGCACGATGTCACGCTGAGCATCGACGGGCGCCCGGTGACGGTGCCGGCCGGCACCAGCGTCATGCGCGCCGCCGCCGTGGCCGGTGGCGCCATTCCCCGGCTGTGCGCCACCGACAGCCTTAACGCCTTTGGTTCCTGCCGGCTTTGCCTTGTCGAGGTGGAGGGCATGCGCGGCACCCCCGCCAGCTGCACCACGCCGGTGGCCGAGGGCATGGTCGTGCACACCCAGACGCCTCGTCTGCAGAAGCTGCGCCGGGGTGTGATGGAACTGTATATTTCCGATCATCCGCTCGACTGCCTGACCTGTGGCGCCAACAACGACTGCGAGCTGCAGGACATGGCCGCCGCCGTCGGTCTGCGTGATGTGCGCTACGGCTATCAGGGAGCGAACCACCTCGACGGCGCGTCCGATTCATCCAACCCCTATTTCGACTTCGATCCGGCCAAGTGCATCGTTTGCGCCCGCTGCGTGCGCGCCTGCGACGAGGTGCAGGGCACGCTGGCGCTCACCGTCACCGGGCGCGGCTTCCAGTCGGTGGTCAGTGCCGGGCAGGCGGATGATGACTTCCTGTCCAGCGAGTGCGTCAGCTGCGGCGCCTGCGTCCAGGCCTGTCCCACCGCCAGCCTGCAGGAAAAAAGCGTCAGGGCGATCGGCAAGCCGGAGCGGTCGGTGATCACCACCTGCGCCTATTGCGGCGTCGGCTGCACTTTCCGCGCCGAGATGCGCGGCGAGCAGCTGGTGCGGATGGTGCCCTGGAAGGACGGCAAGGCCAATCGTGGTCACAGCTGCGTCAAGGGCCGTTTCGCCTGGGGCTACGCCCACCACCAGGACCGCGTCACCACACCGATGATCCGCGAGTCGATCGACCAGCCCTGGCGGCCGGTGAGCTGGGACGAGGCGCTCGGCTTCACCGCCGCCCGCCTGCGGGCCATCAGGGCGACGCACGGGCCGCGCGCGCTGGGCGGCATCACGTCGAGCCGCTGCACCAACGAGGAAACGTTCCTGGTGCAGAAACTGGTACGCGCGGGCTTTGGTTCCAACAACGTCGACACCTGTGCACGGGTCTGCCATTCGCCCACCGGCTACGGCCTCAAGACCACGTTCGGCACCTCGGCGGGCACCCAGGATTTCGACAGCGTGATGGCGGCGGACGTCATCATGGTGATTGGCGCCAACCCCACCGACGCCCATCCGGTATTCGCCAGCCGGCTGAAACGCCGGCTGCGCCAGGGGGCGCGGCTGATCGTCATCGACCCGCGCCGCATCGATCTGGTGCGCAGTCCCCGCGTCGAGGCGGCGCATCACCTGGCGTTGCGGCCAGGCACCAACGTGGCGGTGCTGACCGCGATGGCACATGTCGTCGTTACCGAGGGCCTGGGCGACGCGGCGTTCGTCAGCGCCCGTTGCGACGCCGACAGCCATGAGGACTGGGCCCGCTTCGTCGCCGACACCCGCCACAGCCCGGAAGCGCTGGAGGCCGTCACCGGCGTGCCGGCGGCGACGGTGCGCGCCGCCGCGCGGCTCTATGCCACCGGCGGCAACGCCGCGATCTATTATGGCCTCGGCGTCACCGAGCACAGCCAGGGCTCGTCGACAGTGATGGCGATCGCCAACCTGGCGATGGCGACCGGCAACATCGGCCGGCCGGGCGTGGGCGTCAATCCGCTGCGCGGCCAGAACAATGTCCAGGGTTCGTGCGACATGGGCAGTTTCCCCCATGAGCTGTCGGGCTACCGTCACGTCGCCGACGCCGCGACGCGGGCGCTGTTCGAGCGCGACTGGGGCGTCAGCCTGGACCCCGAACCGGGTCTGCGCATCCCCAACATGCTCGACGCCGCGCTCGACGGGTCGTTCCGGGCGATCTACATCCAGGGCGAGGACATTCTCCAGTCCGATCCCGACAGCCGGCATGTCGCGGCCGGGCTGGCGGCGATGGAGCTGGTCATCGTCCACGACCTGTTCCTCAACGAGACGGCGACCTACGCCCATGTCTTCCTGCCCGGTTCGACCTTTCTGGAGAAGGACGGCACCTTCACCAACGCCGAGCGGCGCATCCAGCGGGTGCGCAAGGTGATGACGCCCGCCAGCGGTATGGCGGACTGGGAGGTGACCCAGGCGCTCGCCAACGCCCTCGGGCTTGGCTGGCGCTACACGCACCCCGGCGAGATCATGGACGAGATCGCCCGGCTGACGCCGAGTTTCGCCGGCGTGTCATATGCCCGGCTGGAACAGGCGGGCTCGCTGCAGTGGCCGGTCAACGACGCCGCGCCGGAAGGCTCGCCGATCATGCATGTGGAGGGCTTCGTGCGTGGCCGCGGTCAGTTCGTGGTCACCGACTATGTGCCGACCGACGAGAAAACCGGACCGCGGTTTCCGCTGCTGCTGACGACCGGGCGCATCCTCAGCCAGTACAATGTGGGCGCCCAGACCCGACGCACCGCCAACACCGTCTGGCATCAGGAGGATGTGCTGGAGATCCACCCGGCCGACGCGGAGAATCGCGGTGTCCGCAGTGGCGACTGGGTGCGGCTGGCCAGCCGCAAGGGCGAGACGACCCTGCGCGCCCTGGTGACGGACCGGGTGGCACCCGGGGTGGTCTACACCACCTTCCATCACCCGGAGACCCAGGCCAACGTGGTCACCACCGACTATTCCGACTGGGCCACCAACTGCCCCGAGTACAAGGTGACGGCGGTGCAGGTGACGCCCTCCAACGGCCCCAGCGACTGGCAGCGGCAACAGGCGGCGCTCGCCGAGCGGTCGCGGCGTGTCCTGGCCGTCGATGCCGCGGGCTGACGGACGGCGGTCGAGGGAGCACGCCTGATGGACAACGAACGCCTGATCCGCATGGCCAACCAGATCGCCCGCAACCTCGCTGTTCGGGGCGAGGCGGCGGCCGCCGCCGCCACCGCCGATCACATCCGGCAGTTCTGGGATCCGCGCATGCGCGCGGCCCTGCTCGCCGTCGACCGGGCGGCCCTGTCGCCGATCGCCGCCGCCGCCGTGACCAGGCTCGCCGCCGCCTAGCCCTCGGACGAGGGGACCGGGGCGGTGCGACTCAGGCGGGCTGGCGCACTGACGGACTGGCGTCAGGGCTGGTGTCGCTGAGCGGCTGCGGGATGCGGCTGACCATCTCCTTCGGGCAGACCTGCCAGAACTTCAGCCGCTCGCGGTCCCAGTTGGCGAGCAGGTTGTAGGCCCACTTCGAGGCGGTCTCGCGCACATGCTCCTCGATCAGCGCCTTCAGCTCGGCCTCCCAGTGGGCCGAGGCCAGCCGCTGATAGACCACCGACTCGTCGTTGACGCGGTGGGCGAAGTCGTCGTCGCGGTCGTAGATGTAGGCCATGCCGCCGGTCATGCCGGCCGCGAAATTGTCGCCGACGCTGCCGAGAATCACCGCCGTGCCGCCGGTCATGTACTCACAGCCGTTGGCGCCGCAGCCTTCCACCACCACGACCGCGCCGGAGTTGCGCACCGCGAAGCGCTCGCCGGCCTGGCCGGCGGCGAACAGCCGGCCGGCGGTGGCGCCGTAGAGCACGGTGTTGCCGATGATGGTGTTGTCCTGCGTCTCCAGCGGGCTCGACACCATCGGCCGCACGACGATGGTGGCGCCCGACAGCCCCTTGCCGACATAGTCGTTGGCGTCGCCGAACACTTCCAGCTTCAGACCCTGCACCGCGAAGGCGCCCAGCGACTGGCCGCAGGTGCCGCGCAGCCGCACCGTCACATGGCCGGGCTTCAACCCCTTCATGCCGAACTTGCGGGTCAGATGGCTGGAGAAGCGGGTGCCGATGGCGCGCATGGTGTTGCGCACCGAATAGGTCAGCTGCATCTTCTCGCCGCGTTCGAACACCGCGCGCGCGTCCACCAGCATCTGGGCGTCCAGCGTGTCCGGTACCGGGTTGCGGTGGGTCGGGATGTTGAACCGCCGCTTGTCCGGCGCGGCGTCGACCTTGGCGAGAATCGGGTTGAGGTCGAGGTCGTCGAGATGCTCGGCGCCCCGGCTGATCTGGCGCAGCAGCTCGGTGCGGCCGACGATCTCGTCGAGCGTGCGGGCGCCCAGCCGGGCGAGAATCTCGCGCACTTCCTCGGCGATGAAGGTCATCAGGTTGATGACCTTCTCCGGCGAGCCGTCGAACTTGCGCCGCAGCGCCTCGTCCTGGGTGCACACACCCACCGGGCAGGTGTTGGCATGGCACTGGCGGACCATGATGCAGCCCATGGCGACCAGGCTCAGCGTGCCGATGCCGAATTCCTCGGCGCCGAGGATGGCGGCCATGACGATGTCGCGGCCGGTCTTGAGGCCGCCGTCGGTGCGCAGCTTCACCCGGTGGCGCAGCCCGTTGAGGGTGAGCACCTGGTTGACCTCCGACAGCCCCATCTCCCACGGCGTGCCGGCGTATTTGACCGAGGTCTGCGGACTGGCGCCGGTGCCGCCGACGTGGCCGGAGACCAGAATCACGTCGGCATGGGCCTTGGCGACGCCGGCCGCCACGGTGCCGATGCCCGCCGACGACACCAGCTTCACGCACACCCGCGCGTCGGGGTTGATCTGCTTCAGGTCGTAGATGAGCTGGGCGAGGTCCTCGATCGAGTAGATGTCGTGGTGCGGCGGCGGCGAGATCAGCGTCACGCCGGGCGTCGAGTGGCGCAGGCGGGCGATCATCTCGGTCACCTTGAAGCCGGGCAGCTGGCCGCCCTCGCCGGGCTTGGCGCCCTGGGCGACCTTGATCTCCAGCTCCTCGCAGGCGTTGAGATATTCCGCCGTCACGCCGAAGCGGCCGGAGGCCACCTGCTTGATCGGCGAATTGGCGTTGTCGCCGTTGTCGTAGGGCTGGTAGCGGGCGCTGTCCTCGCCGCCCTCGCCCGACACCGACTTGGCGCCGATGCGGTTCATGGCGATGGTCAGCGTCTCGTGCGCCTCCGGCGACAGCGCGCCGAGGCTCATGCCCGGCGTGATGAAGCGCTTGCGGATCTCGGTGATCGACTCCACTTCCTCCAGCGCCACCGGCGTCTTCGACCAGTTGAACTCCAGCAGGTCGCGCAGCGATACCGGCGGCATGTCACGGATGCCGCGCGAGAATTGCAGGTAGGTGGAATAGCTGTCGGTGGCGACCGCCTGCTGCAGCAGATGGATGAGCTGGCCCTGATAGGCGTGCAGCTCGCCCCTGGCGCGGTAGCGGTAGAGGCCGCCCACCGGCAGTGCCACCACGTCCTCGTTGAAGGCTTTCTCGTGCTTCTCGGTGACATTGCGGTGGATCGAGTTCAGGCCCATGCCGGAAATCTTGCTCGGCATGCCGGGGAAGAATTCGTTGACCAGCGCGCGCGACAGGCCGACCGCCTCGAAGTTGTAGCCGCCACGGTAGGACGAGATCACCGCGATGCCCATCTTGGCCATGATTTTCAGCAGGCCGTCGTTGATCGCCTTGCGGTAGCGCCGCACGCAGTCCTCAAGGTCGAGGTCGCCGAACAGGCCACGGGCATGGCGGTCGGCGATCGCCTCGTGCGTCAGGTAGGCGTTGACGGTGGTGGCGCCGACGCCGATCAGCACCGCGAAATAGTGGGTGTCCATGCATTCGGCGGAGCGCACGTTGATGGAGGCGAAGGTGCGCAGACCCTTGCGCACCAGGCTGGTGTGCACGCCGGCGGCGGCGAGGATCATCGGGATGGCGACGCGGCTCGCCGACACCAGCTCGTCGGTGAGGAACAGCTGGCTCTTGCCCGAGCGCACCGCCAGCTCCGCCTCGGTGCGGATGCGGGCGATGGCGGCCTTCAGCGCCTCCGGTCCGGCGCCGGCCTCGAAGGTGCAGTCGATCACCTGGGCGTTGTCGCCGAAGTGTTCGATCAGCTTTTCCCATTCGCCGTTGAGCAGCACCGGGCTGTCCAGCACCATCACGTCGGGCTGGCGGGCGTCGCGGTCGAGCACGTTGGCGAAATTGCCGAAGCGCGTCTTCAGGCTCATCACCCGGTCCTCGCGCAGGCTGTCGATCGGCGGATTGGTGACCTGGCTGAAATTCTGCCGGAAGAAGTGGCTCAGGCAGCGCGGGTTGTCGGAGATGACCGCCAGCGGCGTGTCGTCACCCATCGAGCCGACCGCCTCCTTGCCGTCCTCGGCCATCGGGTGGAGGATCAGCTCCAGATCCTCCAGCGTGATGCCGGCGGCGACCTGGCGACGGCGCAGCTCGTCGCGGCTGAACGTCGCCGGCTTGCGGAAGCCCGGCGGCAGCACGTCCTCCATGGTCTTGAAGTCCTGCACCCAGTCGGCATAGGGCTGGGCGGCGGCGATGCGGTCCTTGATCGCCAGGTCGTTGTAGAAACGGCCCTCGTCGAGGTCGACGGCGATCATCCGGCCCGGGCCCAGCCGGCCCTTCTCGCGCACGCTGTTCTCCGGCACCTGCACCATGCCGGCTTCCGAGCCGACGATCAGCACGCCGTCCTGGGTGATGGTGTAGCGCATCGGCCGCAGGGCGTTGCGGTCCATGCCAGCCACCACCCAGCGGCCGTCGGTCATGGCCAGCGCCGCCGGGCCGTCCCATGGCTCCATCACCGAATTGAAGAAGGCGTACATGTGCCGGTGGGCGTCCGGCATCGAGGTCTTCTTGGTCCAGCTCTCCGGCACCATCATCAGCTTGGTGGTCGGCGCGTCGCGGCCGGCGCGCACGATCGCCTCGAACACCGCGTCGAAGGCGGCGGTGTCGGAGGCGCCGGCGGGGATGATCGGCTTGATGTCCTCGGAATGCTCGCCGAAGCTCAGGCTGGCCATGCGGATTTCATGGCTCTTCATCCAGTTGGCGTTGCCGCGGATGGTGTTGATCTCGCCATTGTGGGCGACCATGCGGAACGGCTGGGCCAGCCACCACTGCGGGAAGGTGTTGGTGGAATAGCGCTGGTGGTAGATGGCGAAACGCGAGACGAAGCGCTCGTCCTGCAGGTCCGGGTAGAACACCGACAGTTCCTGGGCGAGGAACAGACCCTTGTAGATGATCGACCGGCACGACAGCGAGCAGATGTAGAAGCCCGAGATCTGTGCCGCGATGATCTTCTTCTCGATGCGCCGGCGGATCAGATAGAGGGTGCGTTCGAAGGCCGCCGCGTCCTCGTCGTCGCGCGGGTTGCACAGCAGGATCTGCTCGATCTCCGGGCGCGACAGCGCCGCCTTCTCGCCGATCACCGAGGTGTCGACCGGCACCTGGCGCCAGCCGTAGATTTCGTAGCCGGCGTCGATGATCTCGGTCTCGACGATCTGCCGGCAGGACTCCTGGTCGCCGAGGTTGGTGCGCGGCATGAACACCTGGCCGACCGCGATCAACCCCGGCTTGGGGGCGTGGCCTGTGCGCTCGATATGCTCCTCGAAGAAGGCACGCGGAATCTCGACATGGATGCCGGCGCCGTCGCCGGTCTTGCCGTCGGCATCCACCGCGCCGCGATGCCACACCGCCTTCAGTGCGTCGATCGCCGCCGTCACCACCCGGCGCGACGGCTTGCCGTCGAGGGCGGCCACCAGGCCGACGCCGCAGGAGTCGTGCTCCTCGTCGGCGCGGTACAGCCCCTCGTGCTGCAACCGAGCCCGCTCGGCGGCCATCCAGGAAACGATATCGGTCTGTTCGGTCATGTCACCCTCCTTCGGGGACGGGAAAATCGGTCGGTCGGTTGCCGGGGGCGCGGGCGACGGCGCCTCAGGCGGCCGCCGGCGCCTTGGCGGCCTGCGCCACCAGATAGCGGTGCATGGCGGCTGCGGCCTCGCGGCCGTCGCGGATCGCCCACACCACCAGGCTGGCGCCGCGCACGATGTCGCCAGCGGCGAACACGCCGTCGAGGTTGGTCATCTGCGTCTTGTGGTCGATGCGCAGGGTGCCCCAGCGGGTGACGCCCAGCTCGCCGGTGCCGAACAGGCTCGGCAGATCCTCGGCGTCGAAGCCCAGCGCCTTGACCACCATGTCGGCGGGCAGGGTGAAGCTGGAACCGGGTTCCGGCTCCGGCGACCGGCGGCCGCTGGCGTCCGGCGCGCCCAGCCGCATCCGGTGGGCCTGCACCGCCTCCACCCGGTCGGTGCCGTGGAAGGCCTCGGGGGCGGCCAGCCAGATGAACTCGACGCCTTCCTCCTCGGCGTTCTTCACCTCGCGCTGCGAGCCGGGCATATTCTCCCGGTCGCGGCGGTAGAGACACTTCACCGAGGTCGCGCCCTGACGGATGGCGGTGCGCACGCAGTCCATGGCGGTGTCGCCGCCGCCGATCACCACCACATGCTTGCCGCGCGCGTTCAGCGCGCCGGAGTCATAGGCGGCCACCGTGTCGCCCAGCCCCACCTTGTTGGCGGTGGTGAGATAGTCGAGTGCCGCCACCACGCCGTCGAGCCCCGAGCCCGGCGCCTTGATGTCGCGCGCCTTGTAGACGCCGGTCGCCACCAGCACCGCGTCGTGGCGGTCGCGCAGCTCGGCCAGCGTCGCGTCGCGGCCGACGGCGAAGCCGAGGTGGAACACCACGCCGCCCTCGATGAGCCGGCGGGTGCGCCGTTCGACGACGTCCTTCTCCAGCTTGAAGCCGGGGATGCCATAGATCAGCAGCCCGCCGGCGCGGTCGTGGCGGTCATAGACGTGGACGTTGTAGCCCTTGAGCCGCAGCTGTTCGGCCGCCGCCAGACCGGCGGGGCCGGCGCCGATGATGGCCACCGACTGGCCCGAACGGTCCGCCAGCGGCACCAGCGGCTTCACCCAGCCCTGTTGCCAGGCGTTGTCGGTGAGGAACTTCTCCACCGAGCCGATGGTGACCGAGTTGAAGTCCTTCTCGATGACGCAGTTGCCCTCGCACAGCCGGTCCTGCGGGCAGATGCGGCCGCAGATCTCCGGCATCGAGTTGGTGGCGGCGGAAACCTCGTAGGCCTCCTCCAGCCGTCCCTCGGCGGTGAGCTTCAGCCAGTCGGGGATGTTGTTGCCCAGCGGACAATGCACCGAGCAGAACGGCACGCCGCACTGGGAGCAGCGGCTGGCCTGCTCCTCGGCTTTCGCCAGCGCATAGCCGCGATAGATTTCCTGGAAATCGCCCGCCCGTTCGTCGGCGCCCCGTTTCTCGGGGTAGGCCTGCGTGACACTGACGAACTTCAGCATCTTCTGTTCCGCCATGGTGGGCCTCCTGGGCGGCCGGACGGGCCGGCGGGTGATGACAAGCATGTGGTGGCGCGCGCGACGGCACGTCGCCACGGAAGCTTGCTACATCAGGCTGGGGCGGGATGCCAGCGGAAAATCGGATTTGAGGCAGTAATGATGACTTATTTGGGCTGGCCGGACCGACGTCATTGTCAGTCGCAAGTCGTTATCAGGGGTATTTGGTCCGCTTCACTCCATTTTTAATACCGATTCGGACTTAATGCCCCAGCGACAGCGCCGCCAGTGCCAGACCGCCGACGACGATTCGGTACCAGGCGAAGGGGGCGAAGCCGTGCCGGCTGACGAAGGCGACCAGCGCCTTGACCACCACCAGCGCCGCCAGGAAGGCGGTGACGAAACCCAGCGCGATGCCGGCGCCGTCGTCGAGGCTCAGCAGGTCGCGGTGCTTGTAGAGGTCGTAGACGGTGGCGGCGGCCATGGTCGGGATGGCGAGGAAGAAGGAGTATTCCGCCGCCGTGCGTCGCTCCACCCCCATCAGCAGTGCGCCCATGATGGTGGCGCCCGAGCGCGACACGCCGGGGATCATCGCCAGGCACTGCACCAGGCCGATGCGTAGCGCCAGGCCGGGGGTGAAGTCCTCGACCCGGTGGTGGCGGACCTGCTTCACCATGCGTTCGATCACCAGGATGGCGACGCCGCCGATGATCAGCGCCCAGGCGACGCCCCAGGGGTTCTCCAGCAGCGCCTTGATGTTCTTGTAGGCGACGACGCCGATCACCATGGCGGGCAGGAAGCCCAGCAGCACGACGGTGGTGAAGCGCCAGGCGTCCGGCTCGCGCGCCACCAGCCCGCGGGTGACGCTGGTCAGCTTGTCGCGGTAGGCGATGCACACCGCCAGGATGGCGCCGAGCTGGATGGCGATCTTGAAGGTGCCGCCGGGATCACGGAAACCGATGAAGTGGTCGGCCAGCACCAGATGACCGGTGGAGGAGACCGGGATGAACTCGGTCAGTCCTTCCAGGATGCCCAGCAGAATGACCTGGATCAGGTGGGCCGGATCCATCGGCGCGTCTCCTTCGGTTGGCGCGCGGCGCGCGTCAGCGATGTGGTGGGGTGGCCGGACCGGTGGCCGCGGTTCAGGCGGCCTTGGTCGAGAACCGGCCCTTGGGGCGATACTGCACAAGGTAGCTCGGCGCGATCGCCTCAAGCGGCGTCGGGCTGACGCCCAGCGCCCGCAGGTCGGCGCTGGTGGGCGACACCACGTTGTCGCGCGCCAGCATCAGCAGCTGGTCGCTGGTCAGCGGCGCGCCCGGCAGCCAGCCGGTGAGGCTGGCGAGCAGCCCGGCGGCGGCCATCGGCACCTCGACCAGCGGCCGGTCGAGCATCGCCTCGTCGAGGATGTAGGCCAGCAGGTCGCGCATGGTGTAGGTGCGCGGGCCGCCCAGCTCGAAAACATGGCCACCCACCTCGGCGGGCGCCTCCAGCGCGCTCACCACGGCGGCGGCGACATCGGCGACATAGACCGGCTGGAAGCGGGTGTCGCCCGCCACCACCGGCATCACCGGCAGCATCCGGGCCAGCCTGGCGAAGCGGTTGATGAAGTCGTCCTCCGGGCCGAACACCACCGAGGGGCGCAGGATGGTCGCCTGCGGCAGTGCCGCGCGCACCGCGGCCTCGGCCTCGGCCTTGGTCCGGGCATAGCGGGCCGGCGAGGCGGCGTCGGCGCCGATGGCCGACATCTGCACGAAGGCGCGCACGCCGGCGGCGGCCGCGGCCCGGGCCACGGTGGCGGCGCCCTCGGCCTGCACGTCCTTGAAGGTCTGGTGGCCGCTTTCGGCGAGCAGGCCGACCAGGTTCACCACGCCGTCAGCGCCGGCGACGGCGCGCGCCACCGACTCGGCGTTGCGGACATTGGCCTGCACCAGCTGGATCTGGCCGACGGCGCCCGAGGGCTTGAGGAACAGCGCCAGGTTGGGGTTGCGCACCGCCACCCGCACCCGGTGGCCGCGGGCGGCCAGCTGCTGCACCACGTAGCGGCCGATGAAGCCCGAGCCGCCGAACACCGTGTAAAGATCACCCGCCATCGTGAGACGCCTCCTTGAACGCGCCAGCAGAAAAAATCACTGCGGCGTCTATTGCCTGAGCATCAGGCCATTGACAACCGCCTGACGAGGCCCTAACCACCCGCCTCGCACTTGAACGCTTACGAGAGTAAGCATTGCCCCTGTGCCCAGGTGGCGGAATTGGTAGACGCACTAGCTTCAGGTGCTAGCGCTCGCAAGGGCGTGGAGGTTCGAGTCCTCTCCTGGGCACCATTTTTCTTTCCGGACGCTTCCGCAAGTGTCCGGAAAAATCCAAGAAAACAGAAGCTTACGACCAGTTGAGCGTCCATCGGCATCCAGCCGAATTCGTTGAAATTGGCGGTACATGACGGTATATCTGACGGTATCAAAACCGACAGAGGTGGCGCCATGCTGACCGATCTGGCCGTCCGAAAAGCCGCGCCGCGCGACAAGCCCTACAAGCTCTCCGATGGGGGCGGGCTGTACCTGCTGGTGACGAAGGCGGGTCAGCGATACTGGCGGATGGACTACAGGTTCGGTGAAAAGCGAGCGACAGCCGCGCTGGGGGTCTATCCGACCGTCACCCTCGCCGAGGCGCGCGCCAAACGGCTGGAGATCAAGAAACAGATCGCAGAGGGCATCAATCCCGCCGCCAAGCGCAAGATCGACAAGATCACCGGCCCGCTTGCCAATGTGAACAGCTTCAGGGCCGTTGCCGAAGAGTGGCTCGACAAGGCCCGACGCGAGGGCCGTGCCGATGTGACCGTGGGCAAGCTGACATGGCTGCTCGAATTCGCCTACCCCATCATCGGAGACCGAAAGGTCAGCGAGATCAAGGCGCCCGAGCTGCTGGCCGTCCTGCGCGCTGTCGAAAAGCGCGGCCATTACGAAACCGCACGAAGGCTGCGCAGCACCTGCGGGCAGGTATTCCGCTATGCCATCGCCACCGGCCGCGCCGACCGGGACGTTTCAGCAGACCTGCGTGGCGCACTGATCGTGCCCAAGGTGACGCACCGCGCCGCCATCACCACACCGAAGGAAGCGGGCGAACTGCTGCGCGCGATCGACGCCTATTCGGGTTATCCGGTCACTCACGCAGCGCTGCGGCTGGCTCCCTATGTCTTCGTGCGCCCTGGCGAATTGCGGCAGGCCGAATGGAGCGAGTTCGACTTCACCCGCAACATCTGGACCATCGCTGCCGACAAGACCAAGATGCGCGTCGCACACCGTGTGCCGCTCAGCCGTCAGGTGCTTGCCATCCTGGAAGAGCTGCGCGAGATCAGCGGCAATCGCCGCTACCTGTTCCCCGCCCAAGGCAAGCGCGACCGACCGATGTGTGAAAACACGATCAACCTCGCGCTGCGTCGGATGGGATTCGATGGCACCACAATGACCGCCCACGGCTTCCGCGCCATGGCCAGCACGCTGCTGAACGAGCAGGGCCATTGGAACCCAGACGCGATCGAGCGCCAGCTTGGCCACGCCGAGACCGATGACGTCCGCCGCGCCTACGCGCGCGGCGAGCACTGGGATGAGCGGATCAGGATGATGCAGAGCTGGGCGGACTATCTCGACCAGCTAAGGTCCGGTGCAAAGGTGCTGCAGGGGAGCTTCCGCAAGCCATCTGGCGCTGCGAGCGCATTGCCAGGTTGATCCTGCTGCACCGCTCAGGATCTGTCCCCAATCTGTTCAACTGGCGATTTCCGCATCCAGGTAGGCCTCGACGCGCTGCATACCTGCGAGGCCATCTGCCAGCATGAGGTCGAGCGCGCAGGCCCCATTAAAGGCCTCGTTAGGTGCACGAATCCACCGCGCGGCTCTATCACTGTCAGTGAACAAGCATCGCAATGCGCGATGAATGCCGAGCAGCGCTGCAGCCCGCCCTTCGCCTTTCATAAGCCGCTCGGCTGCTTCATTTGGAACGCCCCAGCGCGCGACCCATGCAGCGGCCGCCCGCGCCATGGCTAGCATTTCGGCATCGTCGTATTGAGCGCTTGCGATCGGCATGGACAGATCCACTGACTTCGACACCCCTCGATAGCATGGAACGTCCGTTCAGACCACAAGTCTACTTACCGATCGGTAAGAATCTTCCGATAAGCATCAATATCAAGGCGCATCCTTCCCGATCGGGAAGAAATGCTCTTGAATCTCTGCGGCACATATGCAATCTTACCGCTCGGTAAGAATGACATGATCGACAACGCAACCCAATTCGGCGCAGCCGTCGCCTCTGCCCGCAAGGCCCTTGGCCTTACCCAACGGGAGCTGGCGCTCGCAATCAACAGCGGAGAACGCTTCATCGTCGATCTGGAAGCAGGCAAGCCCACCGCCCAACTCGGCAAGGCACTCGCCGCCGCCAAGGCTGTCGGCTTGCGGCTCACCGCAACCGGCATTTCGCAGGCCTGATGGTGGACCTTCCGGTTCACTACGAAGACCGCCTGGTCGCCACGATCAGCGCCGACGCGCAGGCCACCCGCCTTGCCTATGCGGATGCCTGGGGTTCATCCGCTGACAGCTTCCCGATCTCGCTGGCCATGCCGATCCGGCCAGAGCCCTATGACGGGGACCAGGTCCTTCCATGGCTGATGAACCTCCTGCCCGAGGGCAAACCACTGCGCGCCATGACACGGGCGCTCGGCGCGGCACCGGAGGATGCACTCGGCCTGATCGCGCAGACCGGCAACGATCTGGCAGGCGCGCTCAGTATCGCGCCGCAGCAACCGCGTGGCGAGCACGGCTATCGTCCGATCCCGGATGCCGGTGCACTTGAACGGATCATCGAGGAACTGCCAGCGCGGCCATTCCTGGTCGGCGAAGACGGCGTCTCGATGAGCCTTGCCGGCGCACAGGAAAAGCTGCCGGTGGCAATCATCGACGGTCAGATCGCCGTGCCGATCAACGGCGCGCCGTCGACGCACATCCTCAAGCCCGACAATCCACGCCTGCCCGGCAGCGTCCAGAATGAGGCGCTGTGCATGGTTCTCGCTCGCAGGATCGGTCTCAATGTCGCGCCGGTGACGACCGGCGTAGCAGGGAAGCGCAGCTATCTGTTGGTCGATCGCTACGACCGGATAGGCACCGGCAACGATGTCCGTCGCCTGCATCAGGAGGACTTCTGCCAGGCTCTCACCCGTCTTCCCGCCGCCAAGTATGAGTTCAACGGCACCGGCACGCGCGGCCCCTCAATCGCCGACATGTTCGCCCTCGTCCGCCAGCATATGACCGCACGCGACATCACCAGGCTGCTGGACGCTGTGATTGTCAATATCGCGATCGGCAACGTCGACTCCCACGCCAAGAACTACTCGATCCTACTCGGCCCGGGCGCGCCGCAACTCGCCCCGCTCTATGACCTGATGTCCGGCCTTGCCTGGACGAACATCACCCAGAACCACGCCCAGGCGATCGGCGGGCAGCGCCGCGGTCGGCATATCTACGGTCGCCACTGGCGGCGCATGGCCGAAGCCGCAGGACTGGCAGCGCGAGGAACGGTACAGCGGGTGGAACAGGTGACGGCACGGTTGCTGCGCGAACTGCATGCTGCGGTCGAGGAGGTGGCAGCAATGCCAGCAGGTTCATCGATGCTGGAGATCTTCGCAAAGGAGATCGAGGAGCGGGCAACCGAAGTCAGGGCGCATGCAGGACAGGAAGGTGTGCCGGATGCCCCGGAATCGGCCACTGAAGATCCGGCAAGCGACGCGACGGCATATCATGGCTGAAGCGGCTTCGTTCCGGGCGCTCAAGGATCAGCCGGGATCACCCTGACATTCTCCTGCGTTCCAATGATCCACCCAGCCACTTCTTCACCAACAGCCTGCTCACCTCGCCGTCGGATGGCGCATTCCCAGACTATGCAGACGCGCCATCCGCAGCCGACAAGCGCTTCGACATTGGCGACATCGCGCTCTACGTTCCGGGCAAACTTCGCTTCCCAGAAGTTTGCGTTGGATTTCGGCACCGAGGAATTGCGGCATCCCGCGTGACGATGCCAGAAGCATCCATGGACGAATATCGCGGCACGATGCTTTGCCAGAACGATATCCGGTTTTCCGGGCAGTTTTGAACCATGCAGCCGGAAACGGAAACCGGCCCGGTGAAGGGCTTTGCGAAGGCGTACTTCGGGCGTGGTGTTCTTTCCGCGGATGCCCGCCATCATGCGGGAGCGGGTATTTGCATCCACGATGTCGGCCAACGGTTGCGCCCTTTCTGCCGGTGTGCGACTTGATCAGCAAGAATAACAGGATAACAGAAAACCGTCGATGAATGCTGCATTTGCCATAGTTGATCTGTTCGCCGGCCCGGGAGGACTTGCCGAAGGCTTTTCAGCTTACGAAACCCGCGAAGGAATGCGGCCATTCTCCGTCCGGCTGTCAGTCGAAAAGGAGAAATCAGCGCATCAGACATTGTCGTTCCGTGCGTTCCTGCGTCAGTTCGGCGCGCGTTTTCCGCAGGAGTACTATGACTGGCTCAACAATGGCGGTGCAGAACCGGACTGGCAGACACTTTATCCTGCCCAATGGAAAGCGGCCGGAGAAGAGGCGCTCTGCCTGACCCTTGGCGATGAAACTGCCGGCAAGATCATTTCCCGGCGGATAGAGGATATCCGTAAGACACACGGGCGCAATACCGTCCTGATCGGTGGGCCTCCCTGCCAGGCCTATTCGCTTGTCGGCCGGGCGAGGAACCGAGGCATTGCCGACTACGATGCGGCACAGGATCACCGGCACTTCCTCTACCGGGAATACATCCGCATCATCAGCCAGCTCGAACCCGCTGCTTTCGTCATGGAGAACGTGAAGGGCATGCTTTCGTCTACGGTCGACGGCGTCCGGATGTTCGACCTCATCACGGCTGATCTGAAGACACCGCCCGGTACGCAGGGTTACGAACTCTTCGCCTTTGCCGCCAAGGGCTCCGGATGTCTGGCGAAAGGGAAGCGGCCCGCCGATTTCGTGGTGCGCGCCGAAGAGCTCGGGGTGCCGCAGGCGCGCCATCGCGTCATCATCATCGGGCTCCGCCGCGACATCGCGAATGCGATCGAGCGCGCAGACCGGCACGTTGACCGCCCGGTCCATCCCAGGGCGACGGTCGCGCACGTTCTGGACGGCATGGCCCGCCTGCGCAGCGGGATCAGCCGTAGCCCGGACTCGCCGGATGCTTGGCGGGAGGCCATCGAGCAGGCCTGCCGCGACCTGTCCGAACTGGAGACCGGTCTGCCCCCCGAGGCAAGCACTGCGTTCATGGACAACCTTGCCGCCACAAGGGCCATGGCGGGAGACAGCGCCGCGCTTGCGAGACGGGCAAATACTCCGAACGGCATCGGCAACGCCTGCCCCCCGGCCCTGGCTGACTGGCTGCGGGATGACCGCCTGCACGTGCTCCCTAACAATGAAACACGAGGGCACATGCTGGCGGACCTCGCCCGCTATCTCTTTGCAGCAGCGTGGGCGGCCAGCACCGGCCAGTCACCCAAAGCTTCCTCCTTCCCGGCAGCCTTGGCACCCGAGCACCGCAACTGGGCAAGCGGCAAGTTTGCGGACCGGTTCAGAGTCCAGCTGCGCGGACAGCCATCGACGACAGTCACCAGCCACATTTCCAAGGACGGCCATTACTTCATCCATCCGGACCCGTCGCAATGCCGCAGCCTGACGGTGCGTGAAGCTGCGCGGCTCCAGACGTTCCCGGACAACTACCTGTTCCGGGGAAACAGGACACAGCAGTTCGTGCAGGTGGGCAATGCCGTTCCGCCATTCCTTGCGCGTCAGATCGCGGAAACACTCTGGGGTGTACTGGCCCGGATCGGCACGGGCATCGGAGCTCCTGCAGAAGCGCCAGCGTCAATAAAGGAAAATGCCTGACAATGGCGGCTGTGTCTGATCAAGCTAGGGTGAAAACGAGGGAGGTTCCTCCGCACGCGTCCATGCTCATCGAGAGCATGCGGGACATCGGGTATTCCCTCGAAACCGCGCTGGCTGACATCATAGACAACTCGATTACCGCCAAAGCTCGCTCGATCAGGCTGCTGGCGGACACCACCAGCGCTCAGCCAAGCCTCGCCATTCTTGATGACGGCGAAGGCATGAGTGAGGACGAACTCCTCGCTGCCATGAGGCCAGGTAGCCGGAACCCGCTCGAAACCAGGGACAAGGAGGATCTCGGTCGCTTTGGGCTTGGTTTGAAAACAGCTTCGTTCTCCCAGTGTCGCAAGCTTACTGTGGCATCGCGCAAAGACGGCGTCACATCCTGTGCCCGCTGGGATCTCGACAAGGTGGCGCAGACCAACCAGTGGCTGGTCGAATTGCTGGATGACCAATCGTCGGTTCCATGGATCGACGAACTCGGGTCCTCCGGAACTCTTGTTGTATGGGAAACGCTCGACCGTCTCGTGGAAGGCGATGCCAGCGATGCGCGCTCCGCCTTTGTGTCACGAATCGACGAGGCTTCTGAACACCTCGAGCTTGTTTTTCATCGCTTTTTGGCGGGTGAGCGGGGGATCAAGAAGATCGCCCTTGAACTCAACGGGCGAGCGCTGGAACCGTTCGACCCGTTCCACTCCACGCATCCTGCAACACAGGCCGGGCCCGTAGAGAAGATCAAGTCGGGGGGGCAGGAAGTAGAAGTTCAGGCTTTCACGCTCCCCCATCACAAGAAAGACCCGGAGGGTTGGGAAAGGTATGCCGGAAAGGCCGGATATCTCAAGAACCAGGGTTTCTATGTTTACCGCGGGAAACGTCTGATTATCCATGGGACCTGGTTCGGCCTCGCCCGGCAGAAAGAACTGACCAAGTTGGCGCGCGTCAGGATCGACATGCCCAACGGGATGGATGCCGAATGGAAAATCGACGTCAAGAAGGCTTCTGCGCAACCACCTGGACACCCGCAAAAACCCCTCGCGTTTGGGGCCATGATCTGATTCACTCTGTGCATTGGACGGAGAGGTTTGATGCACTCACGCAGCCTGTTTTCGCTGGCGGAGCACCTGGAGCGGCTGAGCAAG
>NZ_JBEUDS010000013.1:0-102415 GCF_041060555.1 Parapedomonas caeni
TGCAAACTCCACCATAACGATGAACCCGGTGGCCACCAGCGACGCCGCATTCCGGGGTGGGGCATGCCCCACCCCGGAATACACCATCGCCTACACCGGAAATTACACCACGAGCGCGGACGCTAACACTATGTTTTGCAGGGGAACAATGGGAACATGGGAACAAGCTATCTCAAACAGACAGAAAGCCTTGTGTCCTGAGGTCGCCAGCCTGTTCCCAAGCCGTCTGGCCGGTCTGGGAACATGGGAACAGAATTGGCCGATCCCGATGCAGGAAAATCCGCGCGCGTGTGGCTACCCCCTGCCCCCTCCAGCCGGGGAGCGGCGGTAATGGCGGACGATTCCCAGCCTGATACGGAGGTCGGGCGGAAGCCTTGGGATGCTGATGATCCGGCAGAGACAGTGCGGCTGGCAATCGGTGTGCTGGCCAAGGGGCTTGGTGAATACGGCCTAGGGATGTCGGGCCAGTTGTCGGCAGCACAGTCGGCCGACGCGCTTGATGCTGCCAGCTCGCTCTTGGGCGGCATCGCGGCGGCGTTGCGGGAGCGGGCGGCAGAGGAACAGGCGGAAGCCGGTGACGACGCGCCAGAGCTGTTATCGCCCGCGATCCGGCAGGCATTCGCCAGGGGCTGCGCGCCTGCCTCGCCCGATGGGCTGGAAAGAGCAATCTGCGATTATCGCCTGGCGCACGTAGTCGTGCCGCAAATCGGCGCGCCACTGGTTGTTTGGGATGATCCTGCGGCGGGCACCCCTCCACCGTCCGCAGCCGTCCGCGCCGACATTGCGCGTGTTCTCAAGGCCGCCCAAGCATTGCGTGAGACCATGGCGGGCGTTTCAGGCGAGGCGCTTGGGCGAATTAGCGTCGTGGCCTACGAGGCCGGGAAGGGGGCGGGCTTTGCCAGCGCCGCATTCGATCTCACAGGCGAGTTGATAGGCCATGCCGAAGCGGCGCTGGACGAGTTGGGCGACAACGCCAGCCCTGGCCGCACAGTTTCCCCCAAGACACGACTGGCCCTGTGGCTGGGCGACTTTCTGGAGGACAGCGGGGTTCCGGTTGTGGTTGACGGCAGGCCCTCTGCCCAATGGGCTTTGGCCTATGATTTGGCGCTAGAGGCGGCTGGCGGTGGTCCCTGCCAACATGCCCGCAAGACGCTGCAAAACGCGATTGCCCTGCGCCGGAAGGAAAGAATGCCCCCAGCCGCCTAGGATTGTTCACACGCTCTTGTAGCGCCCAACACAACAGGATGTACATGAATGGCCCCCAGTGAAAACTGGGAGCCTATGAAATGAACGACACACTATCGGGCGCGCCTCTCGCCTATTCGATCAAAGAGGCCAGCCGCGCCACGTCGCTGGGGCGGACGCGGCTCTATCAGTTGATTGCCGCCGGGCGGCTGGAGGCCGTCAAGATCGGCAGCCGGACGTTGATCCCCGCCGATGCCCTGCGCAAGCTGCTGGCGGGCGACCGATGAACGGCGATAGCGGTGCCGTGCGATCCGGCAGGATTGACTTTGAGCGGGTCAATCGTTCGGCGTTGGCCCTCGCTGCGGCGATCGTGCGGGGCTTGCTGCCCGAAGGGCGGCTGGAGGGGCACGAATACGTTGCCCGCAACCCGCGCCGCCCTGACAAGCGGCTGGGCAGCTTCAAGGTCAATATCTCCACCGGGCGATGGGCGGACTTCGCCACGGGCGACGGCGGCGGCGATCTGGTGAGCCTTGCCGCCTTCGTTTCGGGCCTTCCCCAGCGCGAAGCCGCCATTCGGCTGGCGGAATCCATGGGGGTTTCCCCATGGGCGTGAACGACAGGCCGGATGATCCCTTTGCCAACGTCTCCAAGTCCATTGCCGCAGCTGACGACTCGCCAGCCGGGGATGTGCCAGAGACGAAACGCCCGGGCGCGCCCAAGCCCAAGGGCGACTGGGTGTCCCCGGTGCCCGCCGATGCGCCGGCCGCGCGGACCTCGCACAATCACCATGGCAAGCCCTCTGCATCTTGGGCCTATCGCGATGCGGCGGGCAGGACGATCCACTGGGTTTGCCGTTTCGACAAGCCGGACGGGTCCAAGGAAATCCTGCCGCAAACGCTGTGGCGTGAAGGCGGCCGGTTGGGCTGGCGCTGGGGTGCGCCGCCGGTCCCTCGCCCGCTCTACGGGCTGGACCGGCTGGCCTTGGCTCCAGCCGCGCCCGTGCTGATCGTGGAGGGCGAAAAGACAGCGGACGCGGCGACAGGTCTGTTTCCGGGGTTCGCGGTGGCGTCATGGTCCGGCGGGTCAAAGTCAGTCAGCAAAGCCGATTGGGCCGCGCTGGCGCGCCGCAGGGTGGCCATCCTGCCCGACGCCGACACGCCGGGGCGCGAGGCCGCGCAAGCCGTCCGCAAGGCCGCGCTGGCGGCTAGCGCAGAGGGGGCGGCTATTGTCCAGCTCCCCGCCTCGCTGCCAGCCGCATGGGATTGTGCCGATCCGTTCCCGCCGGGCTTCGCCCAATCGGACCTGCTGGGGTTGATCGGCGCGGCGCTGGAGGCCGCCAGCACCGGGCGGCTGAAAATGCCGCCGGGCTATACGCTCGATAACGATGGCCTCTATTGGCTGGAGCCGGGCAAGGATGGCGCGGACGCACGGGCTGTGCGGCTGTCCGATCCATTCGATATCATGGGCGAGGCGCGAGACGGCGATGGTGGCGATTGGGGCCTGTTGATTCGGTTCCGGGACCGCGACGGGGTGGAAAAGCGCAAGACCGTGAAGCGGGCGGCGCTGGCGTCCGATGCGGGCGCGGTGCGAGCCGAGCTTGCGGGAGCGGGAATGCTGATCCTCTCCGCGCCGGGCCAGAGAGATCGGTTCATTCGCTTCCTTCGGGAGGTGACGCATAGTGCTCGCCTCACCTTGGCGGAAAGGACCGGTTGGGTTGATACCAGCCGCTTTGTTCTGCCCCATGCAGTGATAGCGCCGCCTGGCGCGGAGCCGGTGCATTTCGACGGGGCGGCGTCTGCGCTGCACTATCGGGAAAAGGGCAGTCTGGACGGCTGGAAGCGCGCCCTGGCGGCGCTCGCACCGGGCAACAGCCGGCTCACCTTTGCCATATCTCTGGCCTTTGTCGGACCAATCATGCGCTGGCTCGATATGGAGGGCGGCGGCTTTCACTTTCGCGGGTCGTCCAGCACCGGCAAAACGTCGCTCGCCATGGCGGCTGGCAGTGTGTGGGGCGGGGGCGGCGCGCTGGGCTTCGCGTCGAGCTGGCGGGCAACTGGCAACGCCCTGGAGGGCGTCGCTCACGGTCATACCGAAACGCTGCTGATCCTTGACGAGCTGGCGCTTGTTGATCCCCAAGAGGCGGGCAATGCCGCCTACGCGCTCGCCAGCGGCCAAGGCAAGGCACGGGCCGGACAGACCGGGGCCTTGCGCCGCCGGGCAGAATGGCGGGTCATGGTGTGCAGCACCGGGGAAATCGGCCTTGCCGACCACATGAGAACCGCGAAGCGAGGCGAGCGGACGATGGCCGGGCAAGAGTTGCGCTTGCTCGATCTGCCGGCCGACGCTGGGGCCGGTTTCGGGGCATGGGAAGCGCTGCACAACATGGCCAGTCCAGCCGCCTTTTCCGATGCGATCAAGGCGGCCTGCGCCGCCCATTATGGCTATGCTGGGCCTGCCTTCGTGCGCGGCCTTGTTGCTGATCCTGCCCATTGGGAGCGTGAGGCCAAGCGGCTGGCCGAAGCGTTCGTGGGGAAGGCCAGGCAAGATGGGGATAGCGGGCAGGTGCATCGCGGTGCCTTGCGGTTCGCTGCCGTCGCGGCGGCTGGCGAGATGGCCATTGCGCTTGGCGTTGTGCCGTGGCGAGCTGGGGAGGCAGAGACGGCGGCGCTTGCTTGCTTCAATGCCTGGGCGGCAGGGTTTGGACGCGCTGGCCTGCGAGAGCATCGGCAGATTCTGGAGCGGGTGCGCAACGCCATACAATCCGGGCAGTCCCGCTTTGCCAGTGTGCCAAAGGCCAAGCGGCAATCGTTCTATGGCGACGATTCGGACGACAGTAACGGGGCGGCGAGCAATCGAGAGGGGGAAGCCCGCTCGCTTTCCACGTGGGGCTATCTGCACGACATTGAGCCGGGCAAGTCCTGCTATCTGTTCCACGATAGCGGCTGGAACGAAATCCTTGCCGGTTTCGCTCCGGCGGAAGCGGCAACGGTGCTGCAAGAACATGGGTTTCTGGTGCCCGGCGACGGCGGCCGGCTCAAGCGCAAGCAACGTGTCGGGAATCAAAGCCTGCGCTTATACACGGTGCGGGATACCATTCTGGAATGGGATGCAAGCGATCTGGCCAAAGCCGTCCCTTCGCCTGCCGACGCTCCAGCCGGGCCGGTAGACTGGCCAATGGATGGTCCAGCCGCGCCGGGTGCGGATGATTACGACTACGGCGGAGATCCCTTCGCCGATGATCTGGACGGCTGGTGATGGCCGTCCCGGATAGCCCGCCGCAATTCGATCTGTTCGAGGCGCTGTCCACTAAGGTGCACCCATAGGGAACGTGCACATACATCCTCAAAGATGTTCACTTAGGGTCAAAATGGAATTTAGTTGACACTTGCGAGAGAGGGTCTTAGACCTTAGTGCACACCGCGAACAGGGATGCACTTCAATGAGCATGATCGGATATGCCCGTGTGTCGACCGCGAGCCAGTCGACCGACATTCAGGTCGAGAAGCTGAAAGAGGCCGGTTGCAGCGTGATCCGTATGGAGAAGGTTTCCGGTCGCAGCCGCGAAGGTCGGAGTGAGCTGGAAACGGTAATGGACTTCATCCAAGCCGGCGACACTCTGGTCGTCGCCAAGCTCGACCGCCTCGGACGCTCTACTCGGGACGTGCTCAACCTGGTGCACGAACTGGAGCAGCGCGGAGCCGCCTTGCGCGTGCTCGAACCCGCCATCGATACCAATGGCCCTATGGGGAAGGTCGTGCTTACCGTCCTTGGCATGGTTTCAGAAATGGAGCTGGGCTTCATTCGCGAACGGCAGAAAGACGGTATTGAGAAGGCAAAGGCAGAAGGCCGTTACAATGGCCGGCCGGCAACGCTGGACGTTGGTGCAATTCAGAGCATGAAAGCTGGCGGGCTGGGCGCTACAGAGATCGCCCGCCGCCTGAACTGTTCGCGCAGCGCGGTCTACAAGATTTTGAATGCTACCCCTGCATAGGGGTGTTGGCCGCCAAACCTGCGTTGAGGGTGTAAGGCTGTTCCCAAGTGTTTAGGCCGGGAACAGCCTTCCTCATTCTCGGGAACACGGTTTCACTTATAAAACCAATACGTTGCCGGTTGTGTTCCCATTTTCCCGCTGTTCCCGACATTTGGAGAGCAACCCAACGACCTAGCGTGCCAGCCGAACCCGGATCGCTCTACAGGTGGGGTTGGTGCGGCAGCGCTGCCCATAGCTCCCAGTCTACCGTCACTCGAAACATTTGGGGGTATCTTTGGGGGTATGTACAAAAGGATGCGCGAGGGGAGTGGCTGAAATTAGCTATTATCATGGCGCTTTACGATTCCCATCACCTCCAGCCGCTTCCTTCCCCCCTGCCTGTGCGCCCGACCCGTTGGCCCACCGTGATCGTGACGACGACATGGGTGGCGGAGAATGTGGTGTGCTGCTTGACGTGGCGCAATCGGTCCGGCGAGCGACCGCGATAGGATGCCCTCATGAACGCCGGCCCTGAGCGCCTGCCCGCCCCGCCGGGCGGACGCGACGGCTGACGCCAAGGAAGGAGCTGCCCATGACCCGCATGATGAAGGCCGCCATCTTTGCCGAACCCGGCCGGATCGTGCTCGATGACAAGCCCGTGCCCGATGTCGGCCCGCTCGACGCGCTGGTTCGGATCACCACCACCACCATTTGCGGTACCGACGTGCACATCCTCAAGGGCGAGTATCCCGTGGCCCGGGGGTTGACCATTGGCCATGAGCCGGTGGGGGTGATCGAGAAGCTGGGGTCCGCCGTGGTCGGATATCAGGAAGGTCAGCGGGTGATCGCCGGCGCGATCACTCCCAGCGGCCACAGTGCCGCCTGCCTGTGTGGCTGTCACTCGCAGGACGGCGCGGGCACCCGCCACGGCTTCAAAGCCCTGGGCGGCTGGCGCTTCGGCAACACCATCGACGGGGCACAGGCGGAATATCTGCTGGTGCCCGACGCGATGACCAACCTGGCGCCGATTCCCGACGCACTGAGCGATGAGCAGGTGCTGATGTGCCCCGACATCATGTCCACCGGCTTTTCCGGCGCCGAGAGCGGGCAGGTGAAGATCGGCGACACCGTGGCCGTTTTCGCCCAGGGGCCGATCGGTCTTTGTGCCACTGCCGGCGCCCGGCTGATGGGCGCCACCCGTATCATCGTGGTCGATGCCGTACCGGCCCGGCTGGCCATCGCCAGGCAGATGGGCGCCGACGAGACGGTGGATTTCAGTCGTGTCGACGTGGTCGACGAGATCATGCGTCTGACAGACGGACGCGGTGTCGACGTCGCCATCGAGGCGTTGGGACGTCAGGCGACCTTCGAGGCAGCGCTGCGGGTGTTGCGGCCCGGCGGCACGCTGTCCTCGCTGGGCGTCTATTCCAGCGATCTGACCATCCCGCTCGATGCCTTCCGGGCGGGGCTGGGCGACAACAAGATCGTCACCACCCTGTGTCCTGGCGGCAAGGAGCGGATGCGCCGTCTGATGGCGGTGATCGCCGCCGAGCGTCTCGACACCCGCCCGCTGGTGACGCATCGCTTCAAGCTCGACGACATCGAGGTCGCCTACGACCTGTTCGCCCATCAGCGCGACGGCGTGTTGAAGATCGCCATCACACCGTGACGCCGCCGCCGCGCAAAACGACAACGGCGCCGACGCGGGCTTGCGTCGACGCCGTTGCGATCGCGGCGGCAGGAGGGGGTCAGGCCGCCGCGGCTTCCACCGGCGCCAGGCGGATCAGGTAATCGAAGGCCGACAGCGCCGCCTTCGAGCCTTCGCCCATGGCGATGATGATCTGCTTGTAGGGCACGGTCGTCGCGTCACCGGCGGCGAACACGCCCGGCAGCGAGGTCTGGCCCCTGGCGTCGATCTCGATCTCGCCACGCGGCGACAGCGCCAGCGTGCCTTTCAGCCACTCGGTGTTGGGCACCAGGCCGATCTGCACGAAGATGCCTTCCAGCTCGACCCGGTGCAGGCTGTCGTCGGTACGGTTCTTGTAGCTCAGCCCGGTCACCTTGCTGCCGTCGCCGTGCACCTCGGTGGTCAGCGCCGAGGTGATGACAGTGACGTTGGGCAGGCTGAACAGCTTGCGCTGCAGCACTGCGTCGGCGCGCAGCTGGGCGTCGAACTCGATCAGCGTGACGTGGGCGACGATGCCGGCAAGATCGATCGCCGCCTCGACACCGGAATTGCCGCCGCCGATCACCGCCACCCGCTTGCCCTTGAACAGCGGGCCATCGCAATGCGGGCAGTAGGCGACGCCCTTGTTGCGATACTCGTTCTCGCCCGGCACGTTCATCTGCCGCCAGCGCGCGCCAGTGGCCAGGATGACGCTCTTGGTCTTCAGCGAGGCGCCGCTTTCCAGCTTGACCTCGATCAGCCCGTCGGCGCCGGCCGGCACCAGCCCGCTGGCCTTCTGCAGGTTCATGATGTCGACGTCGTAATCCTTGACGTGCGTCTCCAGCGCCGTGGCGAGCTTCGGCCCTTCGGTGTGCGGCACCGAGATGAAGTTCTCGATCGCCATGGTGTCGAGCACCTGGCCGCCGAAGCGCTCGGCCGCCACGCCGGTGCGGATGCCCTTGCGCGCGGCATAGATCGCCGCGGCAGCGCCCGCCGGGCCACCGCCGACCACCAGTACGTCGAAGGCCTCCTTGGCCTTGATCTTCTCGGCGGCGCGCGCAACCGCGCCGGTGTCGATTTTCGCGAGAATTTCCTCGATGCCCATGCGGCCCTGCGCGAACGGCTCGCCGTTCAGCAGCACCGTCGGCACCGCCATCACCTTGCGCGCCTCGACCTCCGCCTGGAACAGCGCGCCATCGATGGCGACGTGGCGGATACGCGGGTTGATGCTGCTCATGGTGTTGAGCGCCTGCACCACGTCCGGGCAGTTCTGGCAGGACAGCGAGAAATAGGTCTCGAACAGATAGTCGCCGTCGAGCGCCTTGATCTGCTCGATGATTTCCGGCTCCACCTTGGGCGGGTGGCCGCCGACATGCAGCAGTGCGAGCACCAGCGAGGTGAATTCGTGGCCCAGCGGAATGCCGGCGAAGCGGACACCGATGTCGGTGCCGACGCGGTTGATCGCGAAGCTGGGCTTGCGGGCGTCGTCGTCGCGACGGGCGACGGACACCTTGTCCGATTGGGCGGCGATATCCTCCAGCAGGCCGAACAGCTCCTGGGACTTGGCGCTGTCGTCGAGCGAGGCCACCAGCTCGATGGGCTGCCGCAGATGGCCCAGATAGGCCTTCAGTTGGTCCTTCAGACTAGCGTCCAGCATGATACGCTCCAATCGGTACAGAATTTCGGGGGGCGAGACCGCCGCCGGGGCCAGGCCCGGCGGCGGATGCCCTTGATGGTCAGGCTTAGATCTTGCCAACCAGGTCGAGCGACGGCGCCAGGGTCTTGTCGCCTTCTTCCCACTTGGCCGGGCAGACTTCGCCCGGGTGGCTCGCCCAGTACTGCGCGGCCTTCACCTTGCGCAGCAGCTCGGTGGCGTTGCGGCCAACGCCTTCCGGGGTGATCTCGACGATCTGGATCACGCCGTTGGGGTCAACCACGAAGGTGCCGCGGTCGGCAAGGCCGACGCCGGCGCGCAGGATCTCGAAGTTGTTCGAGAGGTTGTGGTTCTGGTCGCCGAGCATGAAGTACTTGATCTTGCCGATGGCCGGCGAGGTGTCGTGCCAGGCCTTGTGGCAGAAATGGGTGTCGGTCGACACGCCGTAGATCTCGACGCCCAGCTTCTGGAACTCGGCGTAGTTGTCGGCGAGGTCTTCCAGCTCGGTCGGGCAGACGAAGGTGAAGTCGGCCGGGTAGAAGAAGAAGATCGACCACTTGCCCTTCACGTCGGCGTCGGTGACGTCGAGGAACTTGCCTTCCTTGAAGGCGGTCGCTTTGAACGGCTTAATTTCGGTATTGATCAAGGACATCGTTATCTCCTGGCCTTGGGTTGAACGCAGGGTCTCTCTAGCGGCTTGACGCTTGTTAAAGAAATTGATTTTTACGCCTATATACAGCGGTAAAATCGATTAGTTGCATCGGGCCGCGCAACGCCGCGCTGCTGCGCGCCTCCCGCTCGTGGTGGAGGCGCGCGGCGATGGCAAGCCACCCCGACACTGCGACGTTCGGTCGCAGTGTCGGGGCGGTGCGTGACTTGGGTTTTATTCCGCCGGGTTGGCGGCCGGCCGGCCGGCACCCACGGTCGCGGTGCGTGGCCGGTGATCGGCGGCGAGATAGGAATATACCACCGGCACGATAAACAGGGTGAACAGGGTGCCGATGGTCATGCCGCTGGCAATGACCAGGCCCATGGAAAACCGGCTGACCGCGCCGGCGCCGCCGGCCAGCAGCAGTGGCATCACGCCCGCCACCATGGCGGCGGTCGTCATGAGGATCGGCCGCAGGCGGATGGCGGCCGCCTCGACGATCGCGGCCCGCTTCTCCAGCCCGCGGGTTGCTTGCAGTTCGTTGGCGAAGGACACCATCAGGATGCCGTGTTTGGAGATCAGGCCCGCCAGAGTCAGCAGGCCGATCTGCGTGTAGATATTGATCGAGAAGCCGCTTGGCTGCGTCGGCCAGATACTGCCGATGTTGAGCACGAACAGGGCGCCGCACACCGACATCGGTACCGAAACCAGCACGATGATCGGGTCCCGGAAGCTTTCATACTGCGCTGCCAGTACCAGGAAGATGATGATGAGCGCGAAAACGAACGCTGTGGCCAGCGTCGCGCCCTCCTGCTTGAACTGGCGGCTTTCGCCCGCATAGTCGTAGGTGAAGCCCTCCGGCAGCATGGTCTTGGCCTTGGTTTCCAGGAACTCCAGCACCTCGCCCTGGGTGCGGCCGGGGAAGGGGACACCCGACAGGGTGGCGGAATTGAGCTGCTGGAAGGTCTTGAGGCCGTTGGGCTGGATCGAACGGCTGACGGTGACGAACGTCGACAGCGGGATCAGGTCGCCGCTGGCCGCGCGCACATAGTAGCTGCCCAGCAGCTCGGCATTGACGCGATAGCTGCGCGGCACCTGCGGGATGACACGATAGCTGCGGCCCTCAAGGTCGAACAGATTGACGTAGTTGCCGCCCAGCAGCGTCGACAGCGTGTTGCCGATGTCGGCCATGCTGACGCCGAGCTGGTTGGCCTTGGCGCGGTCAATGCGGATGTCGACCTGCGGCTTGTCAAAGCGCAGGTCGATGTCGGAGAAGATGAACAGCCCGCTCTTGTCGGCTTCAGCCTGCAACTGGTCCACCACCTTGGAGAGCGTGTCGTAACTCTCCAGCGTCTGGATGACGAACTGTACCGGCATGCCGCCACCGCCCGGCGTCGGCAGGGACGGAACGTTGAACACCGATGCCTGGACACCGGGCAGCTCGCGCAGCTTCGCCTGAAGCTCGGGCACAATCTCCTTGGGGCCGCGATCGCGTTCTTCCCAGGGCTTGGTCAGGAAGCCGCCGAAGCCCTGGGCGCCGCCTACGCCATTGATCATGAAGGTGGCCTGATATTCCGGGAAGGTCTTGAAGATCGGATGAAACTGCTCGGCATAGGTGTCGAGATAGTCCAGCGTCACCGATTCCGGTGCTCGCCACAGCATGAACAGGAAGCCCTGATCCTCGTCGGGCGCCAGTTCCTTGCGGGTGGCGTCGTAGAACATCACGCATCCGCCCAGCACCACCGCGCCCAGCACCAGCAGGGTGCGGCGGGCGCGCAGCGCCTGTTCCAGCACGCGGGCATAGCCGTCGTGCAATCGCTCGAAGCGTTCATCGAGCCAGCGGGCGAAACTGCCCTGGCTCGCCTGGCCGGCGTGGGGGCGCAGGATCCTGGCGCACATCATCGGCGACAGTGTCAGGGCGACGATGCCGGAGATGATCACCGCCGCCGCCAGCGTGAAGGCGAACTCCTGGAACAGAATGCCGGTCAGGCCGGAAACGAAGCCGATTGGCGCATAGACCGCGGCCAGCGTGACGGTCATGCCGATCACCGGCAGGGCGATCTCGCGGGCGCCCTGCAGGGCCGCCTTGTAGGGCGTCATCCCCTCCTCGATGTGGCGGGAGATGTTCTCGACGACGACGATGGCGTCGTCGACGACGAGGCCAATGGCTAGCACCAACGCCAGCAATGTCAGCAGGTTGATGGAGTAGCCGAGCACTTGCAGCAGGAACAGCACGCCGATCAGCGACAGCGGGATGGTGACGATCGGAATCAGCGTCGAGCGCACGTTGCCAAGGAACAGATAAACGATGACGATGACGATCAGCGCCGCTTCGGCGACGGTCTTCACCACCTCAAGAATCGCGCTGCGGATATACTCGGTGGCGTCGTAGTTGATCTCGATGTTGAGGCCCTTGGGGGCCTGCTGCTTCAGTTGCGCCACGACTTCCCGTACCTTGGGAATGACCGACAGCGCGTTGGAGGACGGCGTGTTCTGGATCTCGATGAACACCGCGCGCTCGCCGGTGGCGAACGCGGAGAAATCGTTGGACTCCGGCCCGAGGTCCAGTTCGGCGACGTCGCGCAGGCGCACCAGCGCGCCATCGCGCGATGCCACGACCAGTTGGGCGAACTCCTCGACACTCGCGAGGTCGGTCTTGGCGTCGATGGTCGCCTTGACGTACTGCCCCTTCATCTCGCCCGGCGCGGCGGTGAAGTTGTTGGCCTCCAGCGCCTGACGCACGTCGGTCGCCGTCACGCCCAGCGCCGCCATGCGGTCGGGCTTAAGCCACACACGCATGGAGAAGGTCTGGGCACCGAGAATATTGGCCTTGGCGACGCCATCGACCGTCTGCAGCGCCGGCTGCACCACCCGGGTCAGATAGTCGGTGATCTGGGCGGGGTTCAGCACCTTGCTGGAGAAGTCGATGTACATGATCCCGTTGCCCTCGCTGGACTCGCGGGTCACGGTGGGATCGAAGGCCTCGCGCGGCAGTTCGCTGCGCACCTGGTTGACCTTGGACATGGCGTCGGTCACGGCGCGATCGGCATCGGCGCCAAGGCGCAACTGGAGCGTGACTTCACTGAACCCCTGGCTGGACGACGAGCTGATGGTGTCCACGCCCTCGGTGCCGGCGACGGCCTGCTGGATCTTGGTGGTGATGAAGCTCTTGACCACCTCGGGGCTGGCACCCGTGTAAATGGTCTGGATGCGGATCTGCGAGTTCTCGACGAACGGGAACTGGCGGATCGACAGCGAGCTCAGTGCTTGCGCGCCCAGGAGCAGGATCAGCAGGCTAACGACGATCGACAGGACCGGGCGTCGAATGAACAGGTCGGTGAAGGTCACCGGGCTTCTCCTGGGGGCTTGGGCGCGAAGCCGCGCCCGGCTGGGCGTCAGTAGTTGGGCAGTTTGTCGGGGGTTGGCGTCAGCGGTATCCGGTTGCTGATCACCGCCTTGCCGCCGTCACGCAACTTGATCAGGCCGGCGGTGGCCACCAGCTCGCCGGCACGCAGACCGGACACGATGGCGACGCGACCGCCTTCGACCTCACCAGGTGTGACGGTGCGCCGTTCCACGGCATGGATCTGCCCGGCCGGTTTCTCCGACATCTGGTTGGCCAGCGGGGTCAGGACGAACACGGAGTCGCCGTAGAGGCTGTAGCTGATCGCGGTTTCCGGCACGGTGACCACGGACTCGACGCTTTGCCCGATGGCGGCGACATTGACGAACATGCCCGGCGTCAGCGCGCCATCCGGGTTGGGCAGAGTCGCCTGAACGCGGATGTTGCGGGTCGCCTCGTCGATGCGGGCGTCAATCGAGGTGATCGTGCCCCCGAACACCCGGCCGGGCGCGGCATCGGTGCGCGCCTCGATCTTCTGGCCGCCGCGCAGCGCGCGCAGCTTCTGCTCGGGCACGAAGAAGGTCACGTAGATCGGGTCCACCGCCTGCAAGGTGACGATGGCGGTGCCGGGGCTGACATATTGTCCGAGGTCTACCTGCCGGATGCCCAGCCGCCCGGCGAACGGCGCGCGGATGACCTTTTTCTGCAGGTCGGCGCGGGCGCGCTGCAGCTGTGCTTGCGCCTGATCGCGCGCGGCGATGGCATTGTCGACATTGGCCTGCGAAACGAAGCCCTTGCCCACCAGCGAGACGGCGCGGTCGAGATTCTGCTGGGCGTTCTTCAGGGTGGCCTGATACAGCCGGATGTCGGCTTCTTCCGACGTGGTGTCGAGGCGGAGGATGACCGCGCCCTTGGCCACGGCCTGGCCGGAGGCAAAAGCGATCTCGCGCACCACGCCACCGACTTCCGCCGCCACGTCGACGCCGTTGATCGCCTGCACCGAGCCGACTGCCGTAATGGCCGCGATGCGCTGTTCCGTGCGCGCGGCCTCGGCGCTGATCACCTCGGGTGGCTGTTCGGCGCCGCGGATGAACTTTTCCAGCAGCATGGGCTGGATGACGTAATTGTAGAGTCCCAGCAGGCCGAACAAGGCGGCGAGCACGATCAGGCCGATGTAGGACTTCCGCAGACGCATGGTGAGAGCCATCAATTGCAGGTGGGGGAGACGAAGAGACGCCGCGCCGGCGTGGCGCTGCACTGCAATAAAATTTCGCCGGTCGTCTGGCAACCCGGATTGCGCCCGCCGGTGACAGCGACAGGCGAACGTTCTGTGTCCGCCGCGCGCCCGGCCACGCGACGGTTTTCGCTTGCTCTCCTGCGGGCGCAATTCTATACGACGCGCCTTCGGACTCGCCGAAGGCATATGCCTGCGGTCGGAGGAGTGTAGCTCAGCTGGTAGAGCATCGGTCTCCAAAACCGAGGGCCGGGGGTTCGAGTCCCTCCACTCCTGCCATCCAATCTGATTGTGAAATCAATTGGTTGGCGGCGCGGGCGCGGCGGGCGAGTGCGGTTGGGACGGTCTGACGCCACGAAGTGAGGATGTGGCTGTTGGACTGTTTTGTTTTGCCTGAATCGTCCTTTGGGTGATTCGGGTGCGATTGATGCGGAGTGACGGCGCGATGGCGAGTGGCAGTGGGACGGAGGCCGGACGGCCGAAGGTCAGCCCTGGCGATTTCGTCCGCCAGGTGCGTCAGGAAACGCGCAAGGTTGCATGGCCGACCCGTCGGGAGACCATGGTGACCACCATCATGGTGTTCATCCTGACCACGGTGCTGGCGCTGTTTTTCCTGGGCGTTGACTGGGTGCTCGCGTCTATCGTCAAGTGGTTGGTTAATCTGGGTTAATTCGGTCAGGTGTCGCGGGGCATCCCGTGGCGTTCTAGCCAGAGCAGGACTTTCAAGGACCGAGATGACAGCGCGTTGGTACATCATTCACGCCTACTCCGGGTTCGAGAACAAGGTGCGTGACGCGATCAGGGCCGAGGCCGAGCGGCTCGGCCTGTCGGCACTCGTGCCGCAGGTGGAGGTGCCCACCGAGAAGGTGACGGAGGTGCGCCGTAACAAGAAGGTGGTGACGGACCGCACCTCCTTCCCCGGTTACGTGCTGGCCAAGATGGATATGACCGACGACGTCTATCACCTGGTGCGCAACACGCCCAAGGTGACCGGCTTCCTGGGGCCCAAGGGCAAGCCGCAGGCGATCAGCGAGGCCGAGGCCGCGCGCATCCTGCACATGCAGACCGCCGAGGCGGCGCCCAAGGCCAAGGCACGGGCCGAGTTCGAGATCGGCGATTCCGTGCGGGTGCTTGACGGTCCGTTCGCGTCGTTCAACGGCCTCGTGGAAGAGATCGATTTCGATCGCGCCAGGGTCAAGGTGTCGGTGTCGATCTTCGGTCGCGCCACCCCGGTCGAACTGGACTTCGAGCAGGTCGAGCGCGTCAAGTAAGAGCTTACCCGCCAGCCGCGCGGTTGGGCTGGCGGGCGAACGTGGGAGGCAGAGCCATCTGCCGTTATGAACCACGGCAACCGCACCTGCCGGCGGGGTTCGCCGGCGTGCAACGCCCATCGGCTCCTTGCGGGCCGGCGGGCATGGAAGGTTGGAACAATGGCCAAGAAGATTACGGGCTATATCAAGCTCCAGGTCGGCGCCGGCGCTGCCAATCCGAGCCCGCCGATCGGTCCGGCGCTCGGTCAGCGCGGTGTCAACATCATGGAGTTCTGCAAGGCGTTCAACGCCAAGACCGGCGACATGGAAAAGGGGATGCCGATTCCGGTCGTCATCACCGTCTATGCCGACCGCTCCTTCTCCTTCGAGATGAAGACGCCGCCGGCGACCTATCTGCTGTCCAAGGCTGCCAGCGTGAAGAAGGGCACGGCCACGCCGGGCCGTGGCTTCATCGGCAAGGTGACCAAATCGGACGTGCGCAAGATCGCCGAGACCAAGATGCCGGATCTGAACACGACCGACATCGAGGCCGCCATGCGCTCGATTGAAGGTTCCGCCCGGTCCATGGGCCTCGAAGTGGTGGAGGGCTAAACCATGGCCAAGTTGACCAAGCGCATGCAGAAGCTGGTTCCGACCGTTGATCGGAAGAAGCTCTACTCGATCGACGAGGCGATCTCGATCGTCAAGACCAACGCGGTCGCCAAGTTTGATGAGACCATCGAGGTCGCCATCAACCTGAATGTTGATCCGCGTCACGCCGACCAGATGGTCCGCGGCGTCACCACCCTGCCCAAGGGCACCGGCAAGACCGTTCGCGTCGCCGTGTTCGCCAAGGAAGGCAAGGCGGATGAAGCCAAGGCCGCCGGTGCCGATGTCGTCGGCGCGGAGGAGCTGGTGGACGCGGTGTCGAAGGGTGAAATCAACTTCGATCGCTGCATTGCCACGCCGGACATGATGGCGCTGCTGGGCCGCGTCGCCAAGATCCTCGGCCCCAAGGGCCTGATGCCGAACCCGAAGCTCGGCACCGTGACTCCCAACGTCGCCGACGCCGTCAAGGCGGCCAAGGGCGGTCAGGTGGAGTTCCGCGTCGAGAAGGCGGGCATCATCCACGCCCGCCTCGGCAAGGCGAGCTTCGCGGCGGAAGATCTGCGCGCGAACTTCGATGCCTTCGTCGATGCCATCATCAAGGCCAAGCCGTCGGGCGCCAAGGGTAAGTATCTTGAGAAGATCGCCCTGTCGTCCAGCATGGGCCCGGGCGTGAAGGTGGATATCGCCAACGTCAGCGGCGCCATCTGACGCTGACATGAACCGAATTCCCGCCGCGCGAGCGGCGGGAGGACGGCCGGTGCCGCCTCGCCAGAGGATCACCGGCCATCCGTCCGAGACTGCAGGCGCACGCCTTTCCCGGGAGTGCTTAAACGCCAAGCCTGCATAGACGGGGAAACGAGACTTTACGGCTCCGCGCGTGCGATGCGGGGCCGACCGCAAGAAGGCCATACGGCTCTTCGACCGGGTGTCGGGACTGACCCCACGGACGGGCAACGGGGCTCGGAGATTATTTCCGGGTTCCAGCTCAACCGGCTGTTGGGTCTTCCGATAGCCAAACAGGAGAAGAGCATGGACAGAGTCCAGAAAAAGGAGATGGTCTCCTCGCTCAACGCAACCTTCTCCGAGACGTCGGTGGTGGTGGTCGCCCGTAACAAGGGTCTGACCGTCTCCCAGGTGAACGATCTCCGGAGAAAGATGCGGGCAGCGGGCGCCAGCTTCAAAGTGGCGAAGAACAAGCTCGCTCGCCTGGCGCTTGAGGGCACGGACTACACCGGTATCAGCGACATGCTGACCGGTCCGACCGCGCTCGGCACCTCCAAGGATCCCGTGGCCGCGGCCAAGGTGATCGTCGCTTTCGCCAAGGATAACGAGAAGCTCGAAATCGTTGGTGGCGCGATGGGGGCGACCGTCCTCGACGTCAATGGCGTGAAGGCGCTGGCCGAACTGCCGTCGCTCGATGAACTCCGGGCCAAGCTGCTCGGCCTCATCAATGCGCCGGCGACCAAGGTCGTCCGCGTCGTCAGCGAACCGGCGGCGAAGCTCGCCCGCGTGTTCGCCGCCTATGGCGATAAAGCTGCTTAACCTTAGAAAACTTTTTGCGGCGCCGCTGTGCGCCCATTTGGAGATGAACAATGGCTGATCTTGCGAAACTGGTTGATGATCTGTCGGCGCTGACCGTGCTGGAAGCCGCCGAACTGGCGAAGATGCTCGAAGAGAAGTGGGGCGTTTCCGCCGCCGCTGCCGTCGCGGTTGCCGCGCCGGCCGCTGGTGGCGCCGCTGCGCCGGCCGCTGAAGAGAAGACCGAGTTCGACGTCGTTCTGGTGTCGGACAACGGCAAGAAGATCAACGTGATCAAGGAAGTCCGCGCGATCACCAACCTCGGTCTGACCGAAGCGAAGGCCCTCGTCGAGGGCGCGCCGAAGGCGATCAAGGAAGGCGTCAGCAAGGACGAGGCCGAGAAGATCAAGAAGCAGCTTGAGGAAGCCGGCGCGACCGTCGAACTCAAGTAAGCTTGCGCCTTCACGGCAAGTTACGGGCAAGGGCGGCGCCTCCGGGGGCCGCCCTTTCTCTTTGGCGCCCGGTGCTGATCGCGCCGGAGCGTTTGACATGCGGAATGCGGCCCCCTATACCGCCCGCACACCCGGAGTCGATCGGGACATGGCGCGCCGTTGCGCAGCGCGCTGAACGCATGGATCGGCCCGGAACCGAAGACGCGGCAAAGCGGCGGCCTCCCGCTAGGGAGGCTTGCGGCTTTTTTCCGCGTCCGCGCCTGTTGAGACAGTGACGAGCGAGGACGAACACACCCATGGCCACCCAGGCGACGTCGTTCACCGGACGCAAGCGTATCCGCAAGACCTTCGGACATATCCGCGAGGTCGTGGAGATGCCCAACCTCATTGAAGTGCAGCGGGAATCCTACGAGCAGTTCCTGCGTTCGCGCCCCGACTACGTGTCGGGTCTGGAAAAGACCCTGCGGTCGGTGTTCCCGATCCGTGATTTCGCCGGCACCGCCGAGCTGGACTTCGTCCGCTACGAGCTGGAAGACCCGAAGTACGACGTCGACGAGTGCCGCCAGCGCGGCATGACCTACGCCGCGCCGATGCGCGTCACCCTGCGGCTGATCGTGTTTGAAGTCGATCAGGACACTGGTGCCCGCTCCGTGCTCGATATCAAGGAGCAGGACGTCTACATGGGCGACATGCCGCTCATGACCGAGAACGGCACCTTCATCATCAACGGCACCGAGCGCGTCATCGTCTCCCAGATGCACCGCAGCCCGGGCGTGTTCTTCGACCACGACAAGGGCAAGACCCACTCGTCGGGCAAGTACCTGTTCGCCGCGCGGGTCATTCCGTATCGCGGTTCGTGGCTGGACTTCGAGTTCGACGCCAAGGACATCGTCAATGTCCGCATCGACCGCAAGCGCAAGCTGCCGGTGACGACGCTGCTCTATGCGCTGGGCCTGCACTCGGAAGAGATCCTCAACCATTTCTACGGCCGCGTGACCTGGGTGCGCGACCAGAATGGCTGGAAGACCCCCTACGTCGCCGACCAGTGGCGCGGCATCAAGCCGGCCTACGACGTGCTCGACGCCGCCACCGGCGAGGTGGTGTTCAAGGCGGGGGGCAAGATCACCCCGCGCGCGGCGCGCAAGGCCGCCAACGACGGCCTGAAGGAGCTGCTGATCCCCACCGAGGAGATCTACGGCCGCTACGCCGCGTTCGACATGATCAACGAGAAGACCGGCGAGATCTACATCGAGGCCGGTGACGAGGTGAACAAGGACAACCTCGCCAAGCTCGACAAGGTCGGCTTCGACCAGCTCGACGTGCTCGACATCGATCACGTCAACATCGGTCCGTGGATCCGCAACACCCTGATGGCCGACAAGGTCGAGGAGCGCGACCACGCGCTGGCCGAGATCTATCGCGTCATGCGCCCCGGCGAGCCGCCGACCCGCGAGACCGCCGAAGGCCTGTTCCACGGCCTGTTCTTCGACCCCGAGCGCTACGATCTGTCGGCCGTCGGCCGCGTCAAGATGAACATGCGCCTGGACCTCGACTGCGCCGACGACATCGTCGTGCTGCGCAAGGAAGACATCCTCACCGTCATCAAGACGCTGGTCGACCTGAAGGACGGCAAGGGCGAGATCGACGACATCGACAACCTCGGCAACCGCCGCGTGCGTTCGGTGGGCGAGCTGCTGGAAAACCAGTACCGCGTCGGCCTGCTGCGCATGGAGCGCGCGGTGAAGGAACGCATGTCCTCGGTCGACATCGACACGGTCATGCCCAACGACCTGATCAACGCCAAGCCGGCGGTGGCGGCGGTGCGCGAGTTCTTCGGTTCCTCGCAGCTGTCGCAGTTCATGGACCAGACCAACCCTCTGTCGGAAGTCACCCACAAGCGTCGCGTCTCGGCGCTGGGCCCGGGCGGCCTCACCCGCGAGCGCGCGGGCTTCGAGGTCCGCGACGTTCACCCGACCCACTATGGACGTATCTGCCCGATCGAAACGCCGGAAGGGCCGAACATTGGTCTGATCAACAGCCTTGCGACCTACAGCCGCGTCAACAAGTACGGCTTCATCGAGACGCCGTACCGCCGTGTCGTCGACTGCAAGGTAACCGACGAGGTGATCTATCTGTCGGCGATGGAAGAGGCCAAGCATACCATTGCCCAGGCCAACTCGCCGACCGACGCCGAGGGGCGGCTGATCGACGAGCTGGTGTCTGCCCGCGAGGCCGGCGAGTTCCTCGTGGCGCCGCGCGAGCAGATCACGCTGATGGACGTCAGCCCGAAGCAGCTGGTGTCGGTGGCGGCCTCGCTCATTCCGTTCCTGGAGAATGACGACGCCAACCGCGCGCTGATGGGCTCGAACATGCAGCGTCAGGCCGTGCCGCTGGTGCGCGCGGAAGCGCCGTTCGTCGGCACCGGCATGGAAGCGACGGTCGCCCGTGACTCCGGCGCCGCCATCGCCGCCCGCCGCGCCGGCATCGTCGACCAGGTCGACGCCACCCGCATCGTCGTGCGCGCGACTCAGGAGGTCGAGGCCGGCAAGTCGGGCGTCGACATCTACAATCTGCTGAAGTTCCAGCGCTCCAACCAGAACACCTGCATCAACCAGCGGCCGCTGGTGAAAGTGGGTGACGTGGTGGCCAAGGGTGACATCATCGCCGACGGTCCGTCGACCCAGCTCGGCGAGCTGGCGCTGGGCCGCAACGCGCTGGTCGCCTTCATGCCGTGGAACGGCTACAACTTCGAGGACTCGATCCTGATCTCGGAGCGGATCGTCAAGGAAGACATCTTCACCTCGATCCACATCGAGGAATTCGAGGTGATGGCCCGCGACACCAAGCTCGGGCCGGAGGACATCACCCGCGACATCCCCAACGTCGGCGAGGAGGCGCTGCGCAACCTCGACGAGGCGGGCATCACCTACATCGGCGCCGAAGTGAATCCAGGCGACATCCTGGTCGGCAAGATCACGCCGAAGGGCGAGAGTCCGATGACGCCGGAAGAGAAGCTGCTGCGGGCGATCTTCGGCGAGAAGGCGTCGGATGTGCGCGACACGTCGCTGCGGCTGCCGCCGGGCGTTTCCGGAACCGTCGTCGAGGTGCGGGTGTTCAACCGCCACGGCGTCGAGAAGGACGAGCGCGCGCTCGCCATCGAGCGCGAGGAGATCGAGCGCCTGACCAAGGACCGCGAGGACGAACGGGCGATTCTCGACCGCTCGACCTACGCGCGTCTGAAGGACATGCTGGTCGGCCAGGTCGCTGCGTCGGGCCCCAAGGGTTTCAAGAAGGGCAGCGAGATCACTGACGCGGTGCTGGCGGAAACCCCACGCCACGAGTGGTGGAAGTTCGCGGTCTCCGATGATGTCCGTCAGGCTGATATCGAGGCGGTCAAGGGTCAGTGGGAGGAATCCCGCAAGGGCCTGGAGAAGCGCTTCGAGGAGAAGGTCGAGAAGCTTCAGCGCGGCGACGAGCTGCCGCCGGGCGTGCTGAAGATGGTCAAGGTGTTCGTCGCGGTGAAGCGTAAGCTGCAGCCGGGCGACAAGATGGCCGGCCGTCACGGCAACAAGGGTATCATCAGCCGCGTACTGCCGAGCGAGGACATGCCGTTCCTCGAAGACGGCACCCCGGTTGACATGGTGCTGAACCCGCTGGGCGTGCCCAGCCGCATGAACGTCGGTCAGATCTTCGAAACCCACCTTGGTCTGGCGGCGCGCGGTCTTGGTCAGCAGATCGAGGCGGCGCTCCAGCAGTGGCGCGACGCCAATCCCGATCCGGTGGCGGCGCCACCGCCCCAGGCTGTCGTCGAGCGGTTGAAGGACATCTACGGCGAACGCTACCACGAGGAGATCGAAAGCCGTTCGGCCGACGAAGTCGTCGAACTGGCGGAGAATCTCCGACCGGGCGTGCCGATGGGGACGCCGGTGTTCGACGGTGCGCGCGAGGCAGATGTCTCCGCGATGCTGGCGAAGGCGGGCTACGACACCAGCGGCCAGGTCACGCTCTACGACGGGCGTACCGGCGAGGCGTTCGATCGCAAGGTGACCGTGGGCTACATGTACATGCTCAAGCTGCATCACCTGGTCGACGACAAGATCCACGCCCGCTCGATCGGCCCGTACAGCCTGGTGACCCAGCAGCCGCTGGGTGGCAAGGCGCAGTTCGGCGGTCAGCGCTTCGGTGAAATGGAAGTCTGGGCACTGCAGGCCTATGGCGCGGCATACACGCTCCAGGAAATGCTGACGGTGAAGTCCGACGACGTGGTCGGCCGCACCAAGGTCTACGAAGCGATCGTCAAGGGCGACGATACCTTCGAGGCCGGCATCCCCGAAAGCTTCAACGTGCTGGTCAAGGAAATGCGGTCGCTCGGCCTGAATGTCGAGCTGCAGACCAGCGACGAGGAGTAGGTGACGCGCCCCGTTGCGTCGTCCCGACGCGGATGACGGAGCGGGGCCTGCTCACCCTGCTGATATTTCGGCCCTGAAGCCAAGGAACAGGCGCATGAACCAGGAACTGGTGAATTTCTTCAACCCGGCCCAGAAGCCGGAGACGTTCGACAAGATCAAGATTTCGATTGCCTCGCCCGAGCGCATCAAGTCCTGGTCGTTCGGTGAGATCAAGAAGCCGGAAACCATCAACTACCGCACCTTCAAGCCGGAACGGGACGGTCTGTTCTGCGCCCGTATCTTCGGCCCGATCAAGGACTATGAGTGCTTGTGCGGCAAGTACAAGCGCATGAAGTACAAGGGTATCACCTGCGAGAAGTGCGGCGTTGAAGTCACCGTCTCGAAGGTGCGTCGCGAACGCATGGGGCATATCGACCTCGCCGCGCCGGTCGCGCACATCTGGTTCCTGAAGTCGCTGCCCAGCCGTATCGGCCTGCTGCTCGACATGCCGCTCAAGGATCTCGAGCGGGTGCTGTACTTCGAATATTACATCGTCGTCGAGCCGGGCCTGACGCCGATGAAGAAGTATCAGCTGCTGTCGGAAGATCAGCTGCTGGAAGCCCAGGACGAATATGGCGAGGACGCCTTCACCGCCGGCATCGGCGCGGAAGCGATCCGCGAGCTGCTGATCGCGCTCGACCTTGAGGCCGAGCGCCTGCGCCTGCGCGAGGAACTGGAGCAGACCAAGTCCGAGCTGAAGCCGAAAAAGATCATCAAGCGGCTCAACGTGATCGACAGCTTCATCGAGTCCGGCAACAAGCCGGAATGGATGATCCTGACCGTCGTGCCGGTGATCCCGCCTGAACTGCGTCCGCTTGTGCCGCTCGACGGTGGCCGCTTCGCGACCTCGGACCTGAACGACCTCTATCGTCGCGTCATCAACCGCAACAATCGCCTGAAGCGGCTGATCGAGCTGCGCGCGCCGGATATCATCGTGCGCAACGAGAAGCGCATGCTGCAGGAAGCCGTTGACGCGCTGTTCGATAACGGCCGGCGTGGCCGCACCATCACCGGCGCCAACAAGCGGCCGCTGAAGTCGCTGTCCGACATGCTCAAGGGCAAGCAGGGCCGTTTCCGTCAGAACCTGCTCGGCAAGCGCGTCGACTATTCGGGTCGTTCGGTCATCGTGACCGGTCCGGAACTCAAGCTGCACCAGTGCGGCCTGCCGAAGAAGATGGCGCTGGAGCTGTTCAAGCCGTTCATCTACTCGCGCCTCGACGCCAAGGGTCTGTCGATGACCCTGAAGCAGGCCAAGAAGTGGGTGGAGAAGGAGCGCAAGGAAGTCTGGGACATCCTGGACGAGGTGATCCGCGAACATCCGGTGATGCTCAACCGCGCGCCGACGCTGCACCGCCTGGGCATTCAGGCGTTCGAGCCGGTGCTGATCGAGGGCAAGGCGATCCAGCTGCATCCGCTGGTCTGCGCCGCGTTCAACGCTGACTTCGACGGCGACCAGATGGCCGTCCATGTGCCGCTGTCGCTTGAGGCGCAGCTGGAAGCGCGCGTGCTGATGATGTCGACGAACAACATCCTCAGCCCCGCCAACGGCAAGCCGATCATCGTGCCGTCGCAGGACATCGTGCTCGGCATCTATTACCTGTCGATGGAGCGCAAGGGCAGCGTCGGCGAAGGTATGCTGCTGGCCGACATGAAGGAGGTGCACCAGGCGCTCAACGCCAAGGCGGTGACGCTGCACTCCAAGATCACCAGCCGTGTCGAGCAGGTCGACGAGAGCGGCAACGTCTACATCAAGCGCGTCGTCACCACGCCGGGCCGGATGCTGATTGGCGAATGTCTGCCCAAGTCGCACAAGGTTCCGTTCGAGACCATCAACCGCCTGCTGACCAAGAAGGAGATCGGCGACGTCATCGACACCGTCTATCGCCACTGCGGCCAGAAGGAGACGGTGCTGTTCGCCGACGCCATCATGGCGCTGGGTTTCCGCCATGCCTGCATGGCCGGCATTTCCTTCGGCAAGGATGACATGGTCATCCCCGCCGAAAAGGAGCAGCTGGTTGCCGAGACCAAGGCGCTGGTGAAGGAATATGAGCAGCAGTACCAGGACGGCCTGATCACCCAGGGCGAGAAGTACAACAAGGTCGTCGACGCCTGGGCCCAGTGCGGCGACAAGGTCGCCGAAGCGATGATGAAGCGCATTTCGGCGATGCCGGTGTCGTCGGAAGGCCGCGAGCTCGACATCAACTCGGTGTACATGATGGCTCACTCCGGCGCCCGCGGCAGCCAGGCACAGATGAAGCAGCTCGCCGGCATGCGCGGCCTGATGGCCAAGCCGTCGGGCGAGATCATCGAAACGCCGATCATCTCGAACTTCAAGGAAGGCCTGACCGTCCTTGAGTACTTCAACTCGACCCACGGCGCCCGCAAGGGTCTGGCCGACACCGCGCTCAAGACCGCGAACTCGGGTTACCTCACCCGTCGTCTGGTCGACGTCAGTCAGGACTGCGTCATCACCGAGGACGACTGCGGCACCGAGAACGGCCTGGAGATGGCGGCGATCGTCGAGGGCGGTCAGGTCATCGTCAGCCTGGCCGAGCGCATCCTTGGCCGTACCGCGGCACTGGACGTGCTTGATCCCAAGACCGGCGACGTCATCGTGCCGGCCGGCACGCTGCTGAGCGAGGCTGAAGTGGACCTGATCGCCAAGGCCGGCGTTCAGTCCATCAAGATCCGGTCGGTGCTGACCTGCGAGACCGAGCAGGGCGTTTGCGGCAAGTGCTACGGCCGTGACCTCGCGCGCGGTACGCCGGTCAACATCGGCGAGGCGGTGGGCGTGATCGCTGCCCAGTCGATCGGCGAACCGGGTACCCAGCTCACCATGCGCACCTTCCACATCGGTGGTGCGGCGCAGGTGTCTGAGCAGTCATCGCTGGAAGCGTCGGCTGACGCGACCGTCGTGCTGAAGAACGAGCATGTGGTTGAAGACAGCCGCGGTCGTCTGATCGTCATGAGCCGCACGCTCGAACTGGCGCTCGTCGACGGCGAGGGTCGCGAGCGGGCCAGCCACCGCGTGCCGTTCGGCGCCCGCCTGCTCAAGAAGGCCGGCGACAAGGTGACCAAGGGCGAGCGTCTGGCGGAGTGGGATCCCTACACCCGGCCAATCATCACCGAAAAGGGTGGTGTGGTGAAGTACCAGGACCTCATCGAGGGCGTGTCGCTGAAGGAGGAAACGGACGAAGCCACGGGCATCACCAACAAGGTGGTGAGCGACTGGAAGTCCCAGCCGAAGTCCGGCGACCTGCGGCCGCGCATCACCCTGCTCGACGAGAAGGATGGCACGGCGGAGGCCGCCCGCTACTTCCTGGCGGTGGACGCGATTCTGTCGGTCAACGACGGCGACAAGGTGCACAGCGGTGACGTGATCGCGCGTATTCCGCTGGAAGCCGCCAAGACCCGCGACATCACCGGCGGTCTGCCGCGTGTCGCCGAACTGTTCGAGGCGCGCAAGCCGAAGGACCACGGCATCATCGCCCAGGCCACCGGCCGGGTCGAGTTCGGCAAGGACTACAAGACCAAGCGTCGCATCATCATCCGTCCGGAAGATGGCGCGGAGCCGGTCGAGTATCTGATCCCAAAGGGCAAGCACGTCTCGGTGCAGGAAGGCGACTTCATCCAGCGCGGCGAGTATCTGCTCGACGGCAACCCGGATCCGCACGACATTCTGGACGTGCTGGGCGTCGAGGCGCTGGCCGCCTACCTCGTCAACGAGATCCAGGAGGTCTATCGCCTGCAGGGCGTGAAGATCAACGACAAGCACATCGAGGTCATCGTGCGCCAGATGCTGCAGAAGGTGGAGATCACCAAGTCCGGTGACACCACGCTGCTGCCGGGCGAGCAGGTCGACCGCGAGGAGATGGACGAGATCAACGCCAAGGTGCTGAAGGAAGGTCGCGAACCCGCCGAGGGTAAGCCGATCCTGCTTGGCATCACCAAGGCGTCCCTGCAGACCCGCTCGTTCATCTCGGCGGCCTCCTTCCAGGAGACCACCCGTGTGCTGACCGAGGCTTCGGTGCAGGGCAAGATCGACCGGTTGAACGGTCTCAAGGAGAACGTGATCGTTGGTCGCCTGATCCCGGCTGGTACTGGTGCTGGTGTCAACCGTGTCCGTGTCGCGGCGAATGCCCGCGATGTTGCGTTGCGCGCCAGCCAACAGGCCAAGGGGCTGCCCTCGCCGGAGGGCGAGGCGGCCTGAGGCACGCCGAACGGCATTGGCCCGAGAAAGCCGCCCGGTCCCGCCGGGCGGCTTTTCTCATGAAGTGTCGGTGTTCGTTTGTCACTGGTCCGACTGTTTCTTTCGTTTGGTCGAGGTTCCGTCCATGTCCGTTGTTGCCATCCTCGCTTCCGGCGACATGATGCCGGGTGCTGCCGATCGCAGGGTGGATGCCTGGGAAGGCGACGCGCAGGTGGCCGTGGTGGCCGCTGCGTTGGCCCGCCATGGCTACGCCACCGAACTGCGACGCTGGGATGACGCCGAGGCCGATTGGTCAGCCTATGCGGCCGCCATCGTCTCGGTGACCTGGGATTACGCGGCCCGTCCCGACGCCTTTTTAGCCGCGCTGGAGCGCATCGCCGCCGCGACGCGGCTGGTCAATCCGCTCGAAGTCATCCGCTGGAACATGCGCAAGACCTATTTGCGCGACATGGAGGCGCGCGGCGTCACCGTGGTGCCGACGGTATGGGTGGACGCGGCGACGCCGGCACAGGCCGCCCGTGCCTTTGCTGATTTTGCCACCGACCGACTGGTGATCAAGCCGCAGGTCGGCGCCGGCGCCTGGCGCCAGGTGCGGCTGGGCGCGGGCGATCCCTGGCCGGCGGCCGAGGCGCTGCCGCCCGGTCCGGCGATGATCCAGCCTTATCTCGCCTCGGTGGCGGCGGAGGGGGAGTACAGCTTCCTCTACTTCGGCGGCCGTTTCAGCCATGGCGTGGTCAAGCGGGCGGCGCCCGGCGACTACCGCATCCAGTCGAGCTTCGGCGGTACGACGCAGGTCTATCACCCCAGCGCCGAGGAACTGGCGGTTGGCGTGGCGGCGCTGGCGGCGGTCTCGGCGCCCTTGTTTCATGCCCGCGTCGACCTGGTGCGGCTGGACGATGGCCGGCTGGCGCTGATCGAGCTGGAGCTCATCGAGCCCTATCTCTATGTGGTCGGCGTCGCGGGTCTGGAGGATGTGCTGGCGGACGCCTGGGCGGGGCTGATCGAGACTTTCACCCCGTCCGCGATGCCCGTATAAGCGGCGGCTGTTTCAGGAGTTCAAGCCGATGTCGAAACTTCAGCCGGTGCGCGGCACGCGGGATCTGTTCGGGGAAGACGCCGAGCGTTTCGCCCATGTGGTGGCGACGTTCGAGCGGCTGGCTCGTGCCTATGGCTTCCGCGGCGTCGACACGCCGATTTTCGAGTTCACCGAACTGTTCGCGCGCGGCATTGGCGAGACTACCGACATCGTGTCGAAGGAAATGTACACGTTCGAGGATCGCGGCGGCGAATCACTGACGCTGCGCCCGGAATTCACCGCCGGGCTGTGCCGGGCCTATCTGTCGAACGGCTGGCAGCAGCTCAGCCCGCTGAAGCTCGCCGCCCACGGCCCGGTGTTCCGCTACGAGCGGCCGCAAAAGGGGCGCTACCGCCAGTTCCACCAGATCGACGCCGAAATCATGGGGGTGGCCGAGCCGCAGGCGGATATCGAGCTGCTGGCGCTGGCGGCGCACCTGCTGGACGAGCTGGGGCTGGCCGGCAAGGTCCAGCTGGAGATCAACACGCTGGGCGACACGCCGAGCCGGCTGGCCTGGCGCGAGGCGCTGGTGGGCTATTTCGGGCGCCATGAGGCGGCGCTGTCGGAGGACAGCAAGACCCGGCTGCACAAGAACCCCATGCGCATTCTCGATTCCAAGGACGAGGGCGATCGTGCGCTGGTGGCCGATGCGCCGCTGCTCGACCGCTTTCTCTCCGCCGAGGCCGGCGCGTTTTTCGAAACGGTGCTCAAAGGCCTGGAGTCGGTGGGCGTGCCCTATGTCGTCCAGCCCCGGCTGGTGCGCGGGCTGGATTATTACTGCCACACCGCCTTCGAGTTCACGACCACCCACCTGGGCGCCCAGGGCACGGTGCTGGCCGGTGGTCGCTACGATGGTCTGATCGAACAGCTCGGCGGCCCGGCGACGCCGGCGATCGGCTGGGCCGGCGGCATCGAGCGGCTGGGCATGCTGGTCGACCTGCCGGCGGCTCCGCGCGGACCGATCACCGTGGTGCCGATGGGCGAGGCGTCCCAGCTGGCGGCGGTCGGGCTCACGGCCCGGCTGCGGCGGGCGGGCTTCGTGGTCGAGCAGGCGTTTCGTGGCAACCTGAAGAAGCGGCTGTCGCGGGCTAGTGACATGGGTGCGCCGGCGGTGTTGATTCTCGGCGAGGACGAGCTGGCGCGCGGCGAGGTGATACTGAAGGATCTGGCGACCGGCGCCCAGCAGGCGGTGGCGCTGGACCAGGTCGAGACGGCGCTGGCCGTCTACCGGGACTGAGCGATGGTCGGCATCCCACTGGCCAAGCTGGAGCGCATTCGCGCCCGTCATGCCGAGCTGTCGCATACCATGGCCGACCCTGGTCTGGCCGCCGACCGGTTCGTCAAGCTGTCGCGCGAATACGCCGAGCTGGCGCCGGTGGTGGAGGCCGCCAACGCATTGACGCGGCTGGCCGATGATATCCGGGAGGCGGAGCAGATTCTCGCCGATCCCGGCGCCGATGCCGACATGAAGGAACTGGCGCGCGACGAACTGGACGCGGTCAAGGACCGGTTGCCGGAGGCCGAGCGCCAGCTCAAGATCATGCTGCTGCCCAAGGACGTGGCGGACGAGAAATCGGCGATCCTCGAAATCCGCGCCGGCACCGGTGGCGATGAGGCGGCACTGTTCGCCGGTGACCTGTTCCGCATGTATTCGCGCTATGCGGAAACCCAGGGCTGGCGGGTGGAGCCGATTTCCGCCTCGCCGTCCGACATGGGCGGCTACAAGGAAGTGGTGGCCTCCATCACCGGCCAGGGGGTGTTCGCCAAGCTGAAGTTCGAATCCGGCGTGCATCGGGTGCAGCGGGTGCCGGTGACGGAGTCAGGCGGGCGCATCCACACCTCGGCGGCCACCGTCGCCGTGCTGCCTGAAGCGGAGGATGTCGACATCCAGATCGACGACAAGGATCTGCGCATCGACGTGTTCCGCTCGTCCGGGCCCGGCGGCCAGTCGGTCAACACCACCGATTCGGCGGTGCGCATCACACACCTGCCCACGGGGCTGGTGGTCAGCCAGCAGGATGAGAAGAGTCAGCACAAGAACAAGGCCAAGGCGCTGAAAATCCTGCGTGCCCGGCTGTACGAGATGGAACGCGAGAAAGTGGCGGCGGCGCGTGCCGACGCGCGCAAGAGCCAGGTCGGCTCCGGCGACCGTTCCGAGCGCATCCGCACCTATAATTTCCCGCAAGGGCGCGTCACCGATCACCGCATCAACCTGACGCTGCACAAGCTCGATGCGGTGCTCCAGGGCGAGGCGCTGGAGGAGCTGGTGCAGGCACTGATCGCCGAGGATCAGGCGGAGAAGCTTGCGTCGCTGGACGAGCAGGGCTGAATGGGCGAGGGCGCGACCCGCAGGGCGGTTGTCCTGCGCGCGGCGGCGACGCTGGCGGCGGCCGGTATCGACCAGCCCCGGCTGGATGCCGAGGTGCTGCTGGCGGAGGCGCTGGGCCTGCCCCGCCTCGCCATGCTGGTGGACCTTGACGCGCCGGTGCCCGATGACGTGCGCGCTCGTGTCGAGGCATGGGTCGCCCGCCGGACCATGGCCGAGCCCGTCGCCTATATTGTTGGTCATCGCGAGTTCTGGTCGCTTGATTTCACGGTCACGCCGGCGACGCTGATTCCCCGCCCCGACAGCGAGACGCTGGTGCAGGCGGCGGTGGCCGCCTGGCCGCGCCAGACGCCACTGCGCGTGCTCGATCTGGGCACGGGCAGCGGCTGCCTGCTGCTGGCGGTGCTGCATGAGTTCCCGCGTGCGACCGGACTGGGTGTCGATCGCAGCGCCGCGGCGTTGGCGGTCGCCGCCGGCAATGCCAGGGTGCTGGAACTTGAGGATCGGGCGACGTTCGTTACGGGTGACTGGGGGTCGGCGATCGCCGGGCCGTTTGACTGCATCCTCGCCAACCCGCCCTACATCGCCACCGGCGAGGTTCTGGCACGCGATGTGGCGGCCCACGAGCCGGCGACTGCCTTGTTCGCCGGCCCGGACGGGCTGGACGATTACCGGCGGATCATCCCGGACCTGCCGCGCCTGCTGGCGCCGGCGGGGCGGGCGTTTGTCGAGGTCGGCGCTACCCAGGCGGCGGCGGTGTCGGCACTGGCGCGGTCGGCCGGCCTGACGGCGGTCACGCATCCCGATCTGGCGGGGCACCCGCGCTGCGTCGAACTGAGCGGGCCGCAGAATCCCCTTGGAATGGTCGCACGAAGCGATTAGAGACAAAGGCGGACGGGGTCGATGGTCTCCCCCCTCCACCTGATTTCCGATATGGACGGATCGCAGGGAAAGGCGACGCCACTGGCGCGCCGGTAACGGGGCGAACAGCCTGAGGGCGACAGAAGAAGAACGGAATTGATGAGAAACGGTCAAGGCGGGCGTCGCAGAGGTCGCGGCGGTGGCAGCGGGCGTCAGGTCCAGACGGGCGGGCGTCCCATGGAATCCGGTGGACGCAATGACGCCCGGGTGCGTGGCAACGCCCAGCAACTGCTGGAGAAGTACAAAGGCCTGGCGCGTGACGCGGCGTCGGCCGGGGATCGTATCCTGGCCGAATATTACATGCAGCATGCCGACCATTACCATCGTGTCCTGGCGGAGTTCCGCTCCCGGTTCGAGGACAGCCGGCCGCAGCGCGAGCGCGACGGTCAGGAAGGCGATGCCGGACCGGAACCTGATCCGATTGACATCCAGCCCCAGGGATTTGCTGCTTCCGCCTCGGTGCAGACCTTCGGTGTCGAGGGTCCGGCCGCTGAGTCGGCGCCGCCCCCGGCTGAGCCCGAAGCCGGCGAGACCGAGGTCGCCGAGGTGACGCCGGCAGCCGAGGCCGACGCAGGCGAGGAGCCGCGCCGTCGCCGTCGCGGACGACCGCGCAAGACGGCAGAGCCTGCCGACGCCTGAGCCTGCCAGCCTCAGGGCAGGCGTTGAGACATGACAATCCCCGGCCTCTCATTCGAGGGGCCGGGGATTGTCATGTCGGGGTCTTGTCAGCCGGCTACAATGCCGGCGGACAATCGGTAATTGGGCGTTTTCCACTGTTGTGTGGGGTCGGACGGCCGGAAAGGTGACCGGCAGTCATCATTCTGCAATATTTTTGCAGTTTAACCGTCACCACATCCTCATTAGCCAGATGGTAAACAGATGCCGCGCACACAGTCATTCATGATCAGCCGTCCACTCTCGCGTGGACTCATGCTCGCGGCCGTGGCCGGCATCGTGCCGCTGGCGACGCCGGCGCTGGCGCAGGACATCTCGGAGGCCGATGCGGAGCGGGCGATGCTGCAGGCGCAGCTCGACGCCCTGCAGGAGCAGATCAAGGACCTCAGTGCCCGGCTGGCCAAGGCCGAGAAGGCCACCAGCTGGAAGGGCGCGCCGCAGCAAGCCGGCGGCGGGTTCGATTTCAAGATGCGCGGTCGCATACAATATGACATGGGCACGGCGAGCAGCGGCGCCCAGGGTGACGATAAGCTCCCGGCCGCCGACCAGCCGGCGTTCAACAGCGATTTCCGCCGTCTGATCTTCGGCGCCGCCGGCAGTCTGCCGGGTGGCTTCAAGTACAAGGCGGACTTCGATTTCGCCGGCAGCAAGGTGAATTACGAGGATGTCATCCTCACCTGGGCGCCGGCTGACTCGCCGTTCAGCGTCACGCTGGGCAACCATTACAGCTTTTCCGGCCTGGAGACGATGACCAGCTCCGGCGCCATTACCTTCATCGAACGCAGCCAGGCCAACGAGGCGTTCAATCACAGCCGGCGGCTGGGCGTCTCGGCGGGCTTCGCCCAGGGCGATTTCATGGTCAATGCCGGCGTGTTCCCGGATTGGACCGGATCTTCGACGCCCAATGGCGCGATCCCCGGTGTGGCTGACGACTCGCTGGTGATCGGCGCCCGCGCCGTTTACTCGCCGAAGCTCGGTGAGAACCAGCTCCACGTCGGTGTGAACTATCAGCACCGCGAGAACGACGACACCAAGCATACCAATCAATACAAGACCCGGCCGTTCACCCGTGTCACCGATACCCGGCTGGCCGACACCGGCGGTCTCACCGCCGATGGCGATGCGGTATACGGCGCTGAGCTGGCGGGTGTGTTCGGGCCTCTCTATGCGGCCGGCGAGTATCAGCGGCTGACGGTCAGTGGCTCCAATCTCGCCAACAGGCCGTCGTTCAGCAGCTGGTACGTCGAAGGCGGCTACGTGCTGACCGGCGAGTCCCGTGGCTACAAGAACGGAGCCTGGCTGGCGCCCAAGGTCGCCAATCCGTTCGACAAGGGCGGGCCCGGCGCGATCCTGGTCTCCGCCCGCATCGACCAGCTGGACCTCAATGACGGCACGGTGCTCGGCGGCAAGCAGACCGGCTATGGCCTGTCGATGACCTGGCTGCCGATCGACTATGTCAAGTTCCTGGCCCAGTATGTCCGGGTCGAGGCAACGAAGAACAGCGTCGACACCGACGCCGACATCTTCGGCCTGCGGGCGCAGGTCGAATGGTAGCGCGCGGGGCTGATCCGGCTGGAAGATATCGGGCTCGAACGACAGGGGTCTGACAGGAGTTCAGGGGGCGACGCCAGCGTGGCGCCGCCCCTTGTCGTGCGTGCGGGCTGTCCGGTGGTTTCAGAGGTCGCCGGGCGCCAGATCGGGCCGGTCGACCGGGCGCGGGCGCTGGTTCTTGTCCAGTGCCACGAAGGTGAACACCCCCTCGGTGACCTTGAGTTCTTCCGGCGCCGAACGCCGTCGCGCCCAGACGTCGATCTGCACCGCCAGCGAGGTCCGGCCGACCCGGATGACCTTGGCGTAGAGCGACAGCACGTCGCCCAGCAGAATCGGCTTGTGGAAGGTCATGCTCTCGATGGCGACGGTCGCCACCGGCCCCTGGGCGTGGGTATGAGCGGTCATGCCGCCGGCGATGTCCATCTGCGACAGAATCCAGCCGCCGAAGATATGGCCGTTCATGTTGATGTCGGCAGGGCGGGGGACCACCCGCAACACGGGATCACGCACTTCCATGGTTTGATGACCTCTCCTTGTCACGCCCCGGGTCCGCGCCGGGGGTCGGCGCGATTCGCGGGCCACTGATATGCACCCTTTCCTTTTGTCCCGCGAATCGTGATCATCGCAAGATCAGTCGTGGTGTGGCGTAACCGTGGGCGAAACAAGCACAAGGAGAGGAGCCATGACCATTGCGGCCATTCTGGCCCAGAAAGGCGGAGACGTTATCCTGGTATCCGAGGAGGCGGCGGTCAGCGCCGTGGTGGAAGTGCTGCACGCCCGGCGGATCGGCGCGGTCCTGGCGGTCGACGCCAACGACGATGTGACGGGCGTGGTTTCGGAACGCGACGTCATCCGTGGCCTCGCCACCCATGGCGCTTCGGTGTTGCAGCAGCCGGCACGCACCATCATGAGTTCGCCCGTCATCACCTGCCATCCGCGTGACCGGGTGCAGGACGCCATGGCGCTGATGACCAGCCGCCGCTTCCGCCACCTGCCGGTGGTGGCCGACGGCCAGTTGCTGGGCATCGTCTCCATCGGGGATCTGGTGAAGCGGCGGATCGAGGATGCCGAGCACGAGGCCGAGGCGCTGAAGATCTACATCACCAGCTGACGGGGCGGTGTACTAATCGGCCGGCGCGCCCTTGCGCCGCAGTGCCTTCACTGTGCCGCGCCGGGCCTTGTCATCGACGCGGCGGCGCTGGGAGGCACGCGTGGGCTTGGTCTCGCGCCGGACGGTCGGACGGTGGCTGGCCTCCTGTATCATTGCCAGTAGCCGGGCCAGGGCATCCTCGCGGTTGCGTTCCTGGCTGCGGAAGCGCTGGGCCGTGATGACGATGACGCCGTCGTGTGTCATCCGCCGGCCGGCGATGGTGCGCAGCCGGTGAAACACGTCGTCGGGCAGATTGGGGGAGCGCGCGGCGTCGAAGCGGATCTGCACCGCGGTCGCCACCTTGTTGACGTTCTGGCCGCCTGGTCCCGAGGCGCGGATGAACGACTCCTCGATCTCGGCGTCGTCGATCCGGATGTGGCGTGTCACCTGCAGCATGAACGTTCCAGACTCCGGCAATATCGGACAGTGGCCATGTGCGCCATGGACATCGTTCGCTCAACCCTTAGGGTTGTGCCATGAGCGCACCGCTTGATCCATCCGCCTTCAAGGAAACCCTGATCGTACTCGGAGGGGCGGGGATCGTCATTCCCGTCTTCTACAAGCTCAAGATCAGTCCGGTGCTGGGCTTCATCCTGATCGGCATGGTGGTCGGGCCTTTCGGGCTTGGCGCCCTGGCGCACAGCATACCCTGGCTGGCCGCCGTCACCATCATCGACCGCTCGGAGATCGAGGCGGTGGCCGAACTGGGTGTGGTGCTGCTGCTGTTCATGATCGGGCTGGAGCTGTCGTTCGACCGCCTGATGGCGATGCGTCGGCTGGTGTTCGGCATGGGCCTGTCCCAGGTACTGCTCAGCGCCGCGATCATCGCCGGAATCACCGTGCTGTTCGGTCAGGCGTTTCGCACGGCGGTGGTGATCGGTCTGGCGCTGGCGGTGTCCTCGACCGCGATCATCGTTCAGGTATTGTCCGAGGAGAAGGCGCTGACCTCGGCCGTCGGTCGTTCCAGCTTCGCGGTGCTGCTGTTCCAGGACGTCGCGGTGGTGCCTATCCTGTTCGCGGTCAGCGTGCTGGCCAAGGGCAATAGCGGTTCCGCCATGGGCGAGCTGGGCGTGGCACTGGCCCAGGCGGCGATTGCCGTCGCCGTGCTGGTGCTGATCGGTCGCCGTCTGCTGCGCCCCCTCTATCGCATGGTGGCGGCGACCCGCAGCGAGGATCTGTTCATGGCCGCTTGCCTGCTGGTGGTGCTGGCGGCCAGCCTCACCACCGCGCTGGCCGGGCTGTCGATGGCGATGGGGGCGCTGATCGCCGGTCTGATGCTGGCGGAGACCGAGTATCGCCGGCAGGTCGAGGTCACCATCGAGCCGTTCAAGGGGCTGATGCTGGGTGTGTTCCTGATCTCCATCGGCATGAGCATCGATCTGGGCCGGGTGGTCGCCCAGCCGCTGGCGGTCGGCGGCGCGGTACTGGGTCTGCTGGTGGTCAAGGGCGGCGTGGTCTTCGGCCTCGGTCGCCTGTTCCGGCTCGGCCGGCTGACCAGTCTGCGGGCGGGCCTGCTACTGGCACCGGGCGGCGAGTTCACGGTGGTGATCATCGGTCTGGCGACCACGCTGGGCCTGATCTCGCGCAAGGTCTCGGATTTCGTACTGATCATTGCCGTGTTGACCATGACGCTGATTCCCTTGCTGTTCCGGGCTGGCCGGCGGCTGGAGAAGCGGGCGGCGCCGGCGGTTGGCGCCAGTGATGAAACGCAGTTGCCGGAACCTGCCGCCGACGCGGCACGGGTCATTCTGGCCGGTTTCGGTCGCGTCGGCCGGGTCGTGGCGACGATGCTGGATGCCCATGACATTCCCTATATCGCCATCGACGCCGACGCCGAACTGGTGGCGCGCCAGCGCCGCGCCGGCCGCCACGTCTACTATGGCGACATCACCCGGCCGGATTTTCTCCGCCGGGCCGACCTCGCCCATACGCCGGCGCTGGTGGTGACAATGGATGACTCCGCCGCGGCTGACCGCATGGTGGCCATGGCGCGCGCCGAGCGACCAGACCTGCTGATCGTGGCGCGCGCGCGCAACGCCGATCACGCGGCCCACCTCTACCGGCTGGGGGTGACCGAGGCGGTGCCGGAGACGGTGGAGTCCAGCCTGCAGCTGTCGGAGACGCTGCTGGTCGAGCTGGGCGTACCGATGGGGCCGGTGATCGCCTCGATTCATGAGCGCCGCGCCCAGTTCCGTGCCGATATCCAGGCTTCCGCGCCGGATGCCGTCGTGCGCTTGCGGTCGCGCAGCCGGCTGCGTGACTATCAGGCGATGGCCGCCGGCGAGGAGTGAACCAGGCCTGTCGCGCGGGCGGTCCCGGTCGGCTCAGCGGCAGCGCAGATCAGGCGCGGTGCCTTCCAGACGCAGCCGCTCGGTGATGGCGTCGAGCGCCACCACTTCCTGCTTCTCGTCCGAGCCCAGCCGGCGCACGGCGACCGTGCGTTCCTCGGCCTCGCGCTTGCCCACCACCAGCAGGTAGGGGACCTTGGCCAGGCTGTGCTCACGGACCTTGTAGTTGATCTTCTCGTTACGCACGTCCAGCTCTGCGCGCAGGCCGGCGGCCCTGAGTGCCGCCACCACGTCGGCGGCATAGGCGTCGGCGTCGGAGACGATGGTGGCGACCACCACCTGCACCGGCGCCAGCCACAGCGGGAAGCGGCCGGCATGGTGCTCGATCAGAATCCCGATGAAACGCTCGAACGTGCCCAGAATGGCCCGGTGCAACAACACCGGACGGTGACGTTCGCCGTCCTCGCCGATGTAGGACGCGTCCAGCCGCTCCGGCAGCACGGTGTCGGCCTGGATGGTGCCCACCTGCCAGGTGCGGCCGATGGCGTCGGTGAGGTGGAACTCAAGCTTGGGCGCGTAGAAGGCGCCTTCGCCCGGCAGTTCCTCCCAGCCATAAGCTGGCGTGTCGCGGCCGGCGGCACGCACGGCGTCGCGCAGCGTCTGCTCCGCTTTGTCCCACATGGCGTCGTCGCCGAAGCGCTTTTCCGGCCGCAGCGCCAGCTTGATGGCGTAGTGCTCGAAACCCAGGTCCTTGTAGACCGAGTCCAGCAGGTCGCAGAAGTCGCGGATCTCGTCGATCAGCTGATCCTCGCGGACGAAGATGTGGGCGTCGTCCTGGGTGAACTGGCGTACCCGCATGATGCCGTGCAGCGCGCCATGGGGCTCGTTGCGGTGGCAGCAGCCGAATTCGGCCAGACGCAGCGGCAGGTCGCGGTAGCTCTTGATGCCCTGGCGGAAGATCAGCACGTGCGCCGGGCAGTTCATCGGCTTCAGGGCCATCAGGTCGGCGGCACCGGAGAGTACGGGCGCATCCTCCTCGGTGCCGGGGATCTCGTCGGGCACCACGAACATGTTCTCACGGTATTTGCCCCAGTGACCGGACTGTTCCCACTGGCGGGCGTCCATCAGCTGCGGCGTCTTGACCTCGACATAGCCGGCGGCATCCTGCCGGCGGCGCATATAGGCCTCCAGCTGCCGCCACAGGATATAGCCCTTGGGGTGCCAGAACACCGAGCCCTGTGCCTCCGACTGGAGGTGAAACAGGTTCATCTCCTGGCCGATCTTGCGGTGGTCGCGCTTGGCGGCCTCCTCCAGCCGGGTGAGGTGCTCGTCGAGCTGCTTCTTGGTCAGCCAGCCGGTGCCGTAGATGCGGCTGAGCATGGCGTTGTTCTGGTCGCCGCGCCAGTAGGCGCCGGAAACGCGGGTCAGCTTGAAGGCGTCGACCGGCACCTTGGCCGTCGAGGCCAGGTGCGGCCCGCGGCACATGTCCAGCCAGTCGTCGCCCGACCAGTAGACGGTGAGTTCGTCGCCATCCGGCAGTTCGGCGGCCCATTGCGCCTTGAACGTCTCGCCCTGCTCCTGCCAGCGGCGGATCAGGTCCTCGCGGCGCCACACCTCGCGCCGGAGCGGCTTGTCGGCGCGGATGATGCGGCGCATCTCCTCCTCGATCGCCGGCAGATCCTCCTCGGTGAAGGCACGATCGCGCGGCGCGAAGTCGTAGTAGAAGCCGTCGTCGGTGGCCGGCCCGAAGGTGATCTGGGTGCCGGGGAACAGGCTTTGCACGGCTTCCGCCAGAATGTGCGCATAGTCGTGGCGCACCAGCTCCAGCGCGTCCTTCTCGTCGCGGGCGGTGACGATGGCCAGCTGGACGTCACGCTCCAGCGGCCGGTTGATGTCCCACAGCGTGCCGTCGACGCGGGCGGCCAGCGCCGCCTTGGCGAGGCCGGCGCCGATGCTGGCCGCGACGTCGGCCGCCGTCGTCCCGCGCGGCAGCTCTCGCTGCGAGCCATCGGGGAGCGTTACGCGGATCATCTCGGGCATCGGGGCCATCCTAAAGTTCAACGGGCCGGCACCCTATAGCAGCCTGGTCGTTTGCGAGGGAAGCCGGGAAGCGGCCTCGCGGGCGTGAATCAGGCTGCCAGTTCTGGCCTGGTCGTTTGCGAGGGAAGCCGGGAAGCGGCCTCGCGGGCGTGAATCAGGCTGCCAGTTCTGGCCTGGTCGTTTGCGAGGGAAGCCGGGAAGCGGCCTCGCGGGCGTGAATCAGGCTGCCCGCTCAGGATTTGCGGCTCAGTAGTTGTAAACCACCGAGAAGCGCGTCGTGGTGTCCGTGCGGGCGAGATCCGCGATCGGGTCCGACTCGTGGATCACGTCGTAGGACAGCCGGGCCGACACCGCGCCGATCAGTTTGCTCGTCAGTGATGATGTGGCGGTATAGGTGTTGGAGCCGTCGAGCACCAGGGCCGCCACCTGGGCGAATTCCACCGCCGGGTGGATCTGCCAGCGGTAGGACAGCGCGCCGCGACCGGCGATCTCGTTTTCGCGGCTGCCATCGACGAAGCGGATCTGACGGAAGGCAGGACCGGCGGTCAGGTTGAGTGTCATTGTCTCCCGGTCGAGCGGGCGATAGCCGACGCCGACGGACTCGGTGAAACGCCGGCTGTAACCGGCGAAACGGTCCCGCTCCCAGCCCACCAGGCCGTACAGCGACAGGGGGCCGTCGAATTTGTAATCGAACTGCAAGTCGGCCAGCGTGCGGGCTCGGGTGAGTTCGCCGTCGCTCTTCTTGCGATCGAGCAGGGCGTTGAGCTTGTGCCGCCAGCGGTCGCTTTCGCGGCTGGCGGTGCCCTTCAGCAGCAGGCCGACGTCCTTGCTGTTACCGGTGGAGCGGCTGGCCCCTGCCTCCAGGGTGCCGGTCCAGTCGGCCAGCCAGCCACGATCCGGAGCCGGTTCCGGCGCTTGCGGGGCCTCGTCGGCCGTGGCGACCACGACGGGCGTTGACTGCGCCCTCACGCCGGCGAGGCTGGCGACCAGCGTGTCGATCTCCGCCAGCGACCGCGGGTTGGTGGCGCGGGCCACCGACGTCACGACGTCGAGCTTGGCGGCGTCGCCGCTGGCCGCGCGGATCATCGCCGCCACTGGCTCCGGCAACGGGTCGGCGTGTGCCGGCGTCGTGCAGATCGCGGCCACGAGGCTGGCGGCGATGCCGGTGCCGCACAGGGATTGGAAGAGATGCGGGCCGGGCGTAACGCGGCGCATGGCGATATCCTTGACTTCTCGGGGAGCGGTACCCGATTGCGCGGGGCGCTGCGTGATTGCCAAGTCTAGGCGGAGCAGGTGGCCCAGGGCAAGGTCATCACGGTGGGCTGGCTATGCAGCCGCTCCCATCTGGTGCCCGGTCCGTCGTGTCACTATCGTCATCGACCTTGGTTACTTGCCGGCTGGCGCCGGCATGATGGACGGGAGCGACAAGTGATGATGCGCGATCCGGCGACGGCTGACATCCAGCGGCTCGACCGCGGCGACGGCGTGGCGCTGGCCTACCGCCGCCAGCCCGGCGACGGCCCGACGGTGGTGTTCCTGCACGGCTTCATGTCGGACATGGGCGGCGGCAAGGCCGAGGCGCTGGCGGGCCATCTGGCGGCACGCGGCCAGGCCTATGTCCGGCTCGACTGCTCCGGCCATGGCGCCTCCGGCGGCGCCTTCACCGACGGCACCATCGGCCGCTGGCGCGACGACGTGCTGGCGGTGCTGGACGCGGCCACCACCGGGCCGCTGCTGCTGGTGGGGTCCAGCATGGGTGGCTGGCTGGCGCTGCTGGTGGCGCTGGCCCGACCGGAGCGGGTGGCGGGCCTGGTGCTGCTGGCGGCGGCGCCGGACTTCACCGACTGGGGACTGTTCGCCTCGCTCGACGAGGCGCAGCAGGCGCGGCTGGCCCGCGATGGCCAGGTGGCGGTACCCAGCGCCTATGGCCCCGACCCCTATGTCTATACCCGCGCCCTGTTCGAGGATGGCGCCCGCCACCGGCTGCTCGACAAGCCGATCCCCTTTGCCGGCCCGGTGCGGCTGTTGCAGGGCCAGCGCGACCCGGACGTGCCATGGCGGCTGGCGCTCGACATCGCCGACCGGCTGACCAGCGACGACGTGCGCATCCAGCTGCTCAAGGATGGTGACCACCGGCTGTCGCGCGAGGCCGATCTCGCCCTGCTGTGCGCCACCGTCGACGAGCTGACGGCGACTCTGCGCGGCTGACCTGCTACACCGGCGGCATGACCAGATGTCCGCCGTTGCCCGCCCTGCTGGCGCTTGCCGCTGTCCTCGCCACCGCCCTTGGCACCGCGACGCCCGCCGTCGCGGCGGCCGCGGCGATGGAAGCCGCCAGTCCGGCCGCCCGTCGCTACGCGGCCTGTCTGGCCCAGGCGCGCACCGACCCCGCCCAGGCGATCGCCGCCGCCAGTCGCTGGCGCGACGAGGGCGGCGGGGTGGCCGCCAAGCACTGCCTGGCGCTGGCGTTGCTGGCGCAGGGGCAGCCCAAACGGGCGGCGGCGGCGCTGGAGCAGGCGGCCCAGGACATGGAGGCCGGCCGGGGCCTGCCCGAGGGCATGGCGCGCGGCGCGGTCACGTCGGCCGATCTCTACGGCCAGGCCGGCAACGCCGCGCTGCTGGCCGGTGATGGCGCCCGGGCCTACGAGCTGCTCAGCCGGGCGGTGACGCAGGCCGAGGCCCGCCCGGGCCTGCAGGGCGACCTGCTGATCGACCGGGCCCGCGCGGCGGCGGCGATGAGCGACTTCGCGGCGGCGACCAAGGATCTCGACCGGGCGGTGGGGCTGCTGCCGGGCCGGCCGGACGCCTGGCTGCTGCGGGCGACCGCGCGGCGCAAGACCGGCGATCTCGCCGGCGCCCGCACCGACATCGACGCGGCGGTGCAGCTGGCGCCGGACGAACCGCTGGCCTATCTCGAACGGGCGACCATCGCGGCGCTGGGGCAGGACATGGCCACCGCCCGCGCCGACTGGACCCGGGTGATCGCGCTGGCGCCCGACGGCCCGGAAGCGGCGATCGCGCGGGAGAATCTCGTCAACGCCGGCCCGGCCGAGGCAGCGGCTCCCGCCGGCGTGTCAGCGACACCGGGCGCTACCCCGCCGCAACCCTGATCCGTCATGCGCGGGCTTGACCCGCGCATCCACGCGAACACCGCCGGCGCCGACGCGAACGCCGCCAGTCGTGGATGGCCGGGACACGCCCGGCCATGACGTTGGTGGTGGCGCCGCAGGATATATCCTTGGGCTGAGCCGCGAAAGCTGTCTCCCCTCGCGGCTGAGCCGCGAAAGTTGTCTCCCCGCGGCTCAGCCGCGAAATGAATCTTTTGCCGCGCGCCGGAGGGCGAACTCGTCAACGGTGCGGGCGGTCAGGAACGGGTTGGTCGCCTTGTCCAGTCCGAGCGGGAACGGCACCGTCGGCCGTCCCTGGTCGCGCAGGCGGACGATCTCGGCCATGCGGGCCTGTAGCGCGGCGTTGCCCTCGTCGACGGCCAGCGCGAAGCGGCCGTTGCTCTGGGTGTATTCGTGCGCGCAGTAGACCGTGGTGTCGTCGGGCAAGGCGCGGATCTTGGCCAACGAATCCCACATCTGCGCCGGCGAGCCCTCGAACAGCCGGCCGCAGCCCAGCGCGAACAGCGTGTCACCGGAGAACAGCACGCCGGCCTCGGCGAAATAATAGACCACGTGGCCGCCGGTGTGGCCCGGCACGTCCATCACCACGGCTTCCGATTTGCCGATGCGGACGCGGTCTCCTTCCCCGACCGCCCGGTCGAGGCCGGGAATCCTGTCGCCTTCCGCGCGCGGGCCAATGATCTGGCAGCCGGTTGCATCCTTGATCGCCTGGTTGCCGCCCACATGGTCGGGGTGCCAGTGGGTGTTCAGGATATGGGTAATGCGCCAGCCGCGACGATTGGCCTCCTCCAGCACCGGTACCGAGACGGCCGGGTCGATGACCGCGCAGGCGCCGCTGGCGGCATCGTGGGCGAGATAGACATAGTTGTCATCCAGCACCGGAAGCTGGGCGATGGTGAGCGTTGCCGTGGCGGTACTCATGGGTCATCCTCATGCGGCTGCCGAAGACGAGGAACGTGGCCACCCGTTTGCCGGGGGGTGAACCATCAATGTTATGCCCGCGCGACCGGAAGTCCAGCCGGCGTTACCAGCTGCCGGTATTGGGCATTGATGCCCACGGCTCGGCCGGCGGCAGCGCCTTGCCCGCCTGCAGCAGTTCCACCGAGATGCCGTCGGGCGAACGCACGAACGCCATGTGGCCATCACGCGGCGGCCGGTTGATGGTGACGCCGCCGTCCATCAGCCGCTGGCAGGCGGCGTAGATGTCGTCCACCTCATAGGCCAGGTGGCCGAAGTTGCGGCCGCCGTCATAGCCCTGCTGGTCCCAGTTGTAGGTCAGCTCCACCTGCGCCAGCTCGTTGCCGGGGGCGGCGAGGAAGATCAGGGTGAAGCGGCCGGCCTCGTTTTCCATCCGCCGCAGTTCGCGCAGGCCCAGCAGGTCGCAGTAGAAGCGCAGCGAGGCATCGACGTCCGACACGCGGACCATGGTGTGCAGGTATCTCATGCGGAAAACTCCATCTGGCGCAGGGTACGGCCCTCGAACTGCTCGATGCGGGCGACCACCCAGTCGGGAATCGGCTGTGAGGTGCTGTAGTCGGGGCTGACATGGACGTGGATCATCTCGCCGCTCGCCCGCAGGTCTTCTCCGCCGGGGCCGTGAATCTCGTAGGTGGTGTGGATGCTCGAACGGCCGATGCGGCTGGTGCGCATGCAGATGGCGATCACTTCGTCGAAGACGATCGATCTCTTGTACTCGACCACCGCCTTGACCACCTGGAAGTCGACCATGTCCGGGCCGGGCAGGGTATGGATGCCCATCTCGCGCCAGTATTCGGTGAGCCCGATGTCGACATAGTCAAGATAGCGGGCGTTGAAGACCACCGCCTGGGCGTCGATCTCGGCGTAACGCACCCGCTTGTCGTAGGAGAACCTGAAATCGCCCCGTGCCACGCTGGCTCCTTTCCGGCGTCACTTGCTGTATGTCCGGCGAACGACCCGCTCGTTGACGGAAAATGATCCGCACGCCGACAGGCAGGTCTAGCCATGGCGGGGATGACTGGAAAGAGGCAACAGAGCACTGCTGCGTCGTCACCGTCGCGACAATCGCCTTGACGGCGGGCGGCGTGCTTGGCGGCGGGGCGCACGGACTAACCGTAGAGCTGTTCCAGCCGGGTACCGTAGGCGCGCTTGATGACATGGCGGCGGATCTTCAGCGTCGGCGTCATCTGCTCGTTCTCGACAGAGAAGGGCGCATCGGCGATCGCGATGCGCCGGACCCGCTCGATCACCGACAGCCGGGCGTTGACCCGGTCGACCGCCGCCGCCAGCGCCCGCTTGAAATCCGTATCCGCATGCAGGGCCTGCAGGTCGCTCGTCTTGCCATGGGCAGGAGCCCAGTCACGCGCCCAGTCGGGGTCGGGCACCACCAGACCGACGAGATGCGGGCGCTTGTCGCCATACACCATCGCCTGCAGGATTTCCGGCTCCAGCGTCAGCATCCCCTCGACCCGCTGCGGCGAGACATTGTCGCCCTTGTCGTTGACAATGATGTCCTTCTTGCGGTCGGTGATCACGATGTGGCCGGCCTCGTCTATATGGCCGATATCGCCGGTATGCAGCCAGCCATCCACCAGCACCCGCGCGGTCTCCTCGGGGTTCTGCCAGTAGCCCTGGGTGACCAGCTCGCCGCGTACCAGGATTTCGCCATCCTCGGCGATCCTGACCTCGACCCCGGTCATCGGCGGGCCGACGCTGTGCATCCGCACCCCCCGCGACGGCCGGTTGCAGGAGATGATCGGCGCGGCCTCGGTCTGGCCATAGCCTTGCAGCAGCGGCAGTCCGATGGCGAAGAAAAAGATGCCGACATCGGGCGTCAGCGGCGCGCCGCCGGACACCATCGCTTTCAGCCGGCCGCCGAAGCGGGCCTGGGCGCGCTTGCGGATGGTGCGGTCAAGCAGCCGGTCAAGCCAGCCCTCCCACCAGGCCAGCGGCTCGCCGGCGTAGCGTCGGGCGCCCAGTCGCAGGGCCTGGTCAAGCAGCAGCGCCGGCAGCCGCCCCTGCTTCTCGATCGCCTTGGAGATGCGGGTGCGCAGCACCTCGAACAGGCGGGGCACCACCACCATGATGGTCGGCCGGGCTTCCTCGATGTTGGCGGCGAGTTTTTCGAGACCCTCCGCATAGTAGATCTCGGCCCCCAGCGACATCGGCAGGAACTGGCCGCCGGTGTGCTCATAGGCGTGGCTGAGCGGCAGGAAGGAGAGGAACACGTCGTCGCTGGGCGGAAAGTCCTCGCGGACGATGGCGCCGGCTCCCGCGACATTGTGCAGGATGGCGCCGTGATGCTGCATCACCCCGCGCGGCGCGCCGCCGGTGCCGGAGGTATAGATCAGGCAGGCGATATCGGTGCGCTGGAAGGTGGCCCAGCCGCGCGCTTCCTCGACGCTGGTGGCGCTGGCGGCCAGCAGGGAGTCGAGGTCATGAATCTGGGCGACCGAGGCCTGGCCGATGCGCAGCGGCTCCATGCCGATCACCATCCGGCAGGTGGCGGTCTGGTACACCGCCGGCAGCAGGGTTTTGGCGAGCTTCGGGCCGGAGACGAAGGCGGCGACGGCACCCGAGTTCTCCAGGATGTGCAGGTGGTCGCGCTCGGTATTGGTGGTGTAGGCCGGCACGGTCACGGCGCCGGCGGCCATGATCGCCATGTCGGCGATCAGCCATTCCGGCCGGTTTTCGGAAACGATCACCACCCGGTCGCCGGGACGGATGCCCAGCGTTTTCAGGGCGCCGGCCAGCTTCGCCACCCGCCGGGCGGTCTCCGCCCAGCTGATCGGCTGCCACGCTTCGTCCTGCTTCGACCACAGGAACGGCCGCTCGCCCTTCGTCGCCGCCTGGTCGAACAGCATCTCGACCAGGTTGTTCCACTTGTCCGGTGTCTTCACGCCCGAACCTCTCCCAGGGACATCCTTATGATTACGTCTAATAAGGGCATCATTGTCATGAAAGAGCAACAGGTCTGCGCGGGGGGCGTCGCCTTCAGTCGCCGCTGATCTTGCCTTCAGTCGCCGCTGGCGATGCCTTCCCGGCGCGGATCGACGCCGCCGAGGTAGTGCGCCGCGCCATCGGCGTCGTGGACGACCTGTATGCCGGTCAGGCCGGAGATGTTGGCCCGCGTCACCACCGTGTGGCCCATGGCCTCCAGCGCCGGGGTCAGTGCCTCCAGTGGGGTGCCGGCCTCCACCTCGATGCGCGGATTGTCGCCGTGCAGGTTGGGCAGGCTGATGGCCTGCTGCACGTCGAGCCCCCAGTCGAGCACGCCGACGACGGTTTTCAGCACATGGCCGATGATGCGGCTGCCGCCGGCCGAGCCCAGCGCCAGCACCAGCCGGCCCTGGTCGTCGAACACCAGCGTCGGCGACATCGAGCTGAGCGGCCGCTTGCCGGCCTCGGCGCGGTTGATGACGGGGGTGCCATTGGCTTCGGGGCGCATGGCGAAGTCGGTCAACTCGTTGTTGAGCAGATAGCCGTCGACCATGATGAAGCTGCCGAAACCGGACTGGATGGAGCCGGTGAAGGTGGCGGCGTTGCCGGCCTTGTCCACAACTGCCCAGTGGCTGGTCGAGGGCAGGTCGGCGCTCCGGCCCGGTGCCCATGCGCTTTGCACCAGCCCCGGTGGCGTGCCGGCGGTCGCTGGCGGTCCGGCCTTGTCGGGGTCGATCAGCCGGCCGCGCCCCCGCAGGTAGCCGGGGTCGGTGAGGCCGGCCACCGGCACCTCGGCGAACGCCGGATCGGCGAGGTACATCTCGCGGTCGGCGAAGGCCAGCGCGGTCGCCTCGGCGATCAGGTGGACGGCCTGGGGTGACGTCGGTCCCAGCGCCTTGAGATCGAAGCGCTCCAGCATCTTCAGCTCACCCAGCAGGGTGGTGGCGCCGGACGATGGCGGCCCCATGCTGCACACCGTGTAGACGCGGTAGCCGCCGCACACCGCCGGTCGCTCGATGGCGCGGTAGCCGGCGAAGTCGGCGGCCGTCACCGGCACCGGCGACAGCGGTGCGGTGCTGATGGCGGTGGCGGCGCGGGCGGCGGCGGGGCCGACATAATAAGCGTCCGCGCCACCGGTGGCGATCTCGCGCAGCAGCTGGGCAAGCTCGGGGTTCCTGAGCACCGTGCCTACCGGCTTGGGCGTGCCGTCGGCCTGATAGTAATGACTGTGCATCGCCGGGAACTGGCGGGCGATGTCACGGGCGCTGGTCAAGGCTGCGTTGAGGCGTGGCGAGATGGCGAAGCCGTCGGTGGCGATGCGGATCGCCGGTTGGAACAGCCGCACCCACGCCAGCTTGCCGTGGCGGCGGTGGGCCATCTCCATCATCCGCAACATGCCGGGCACGCCCACCGTATGGCCGCCGACATAGCCTTGCGGGAACGGGCGCTGCTTGCCGTCGGCGTCCAAGAACAGCGCCGGCGTCGCCGAGGCCGGCGCTGTCTCGCGGCCGTCGAAGCTGGTGATCTCACGGCTGGCGGCGTCGAAGGTGAGCAGGAAGCCGCCACCGCCAATGCCCTGCGACTGCGGTTCGACGATGCCCAGCACGAGTTGCATGGCGATGGCGGCATCCACCGCCGAACCGCCGGCGTCGATGATCTCCCGACCGGCGGCGGTGGCGATAGGGTTGGCCGAGACCACCATCGACGTGCGGCCCGGCACCGCCGCCTTCGGCGCGTCGCGGCTGACCTGGGCCTCGTAGGCGACCTGGGCCCGCGCGGGGGGGGCGGCCAGCGCCAGCATGGCGAGCGCCGCCGTCCTCACCCAATCAAGCCGCCGTCCCTGCATGCCCAACTCCACTGCTCAACACCTGTCCCGGCCGTGACCAGCCGTGGCGGCGAGTTTAGGGCGCTTTGCCGGCCTGTCCAGCAAGGGCCTTGTCGCCTGTCCCCTAAGGCGCGCGGTGCCGAGCACGCACGGTGCGTTTCCCCTGACGGCGGACTTGGGCTAGGGAGGCGCCATGGATACCCTGCCAACCGCCGCGACAACCCCCGCCCCGCCCGCCGGCGGCGATGCCCGCTGGGTCGCCGTCGTCGGCGGTGGCCCGGCCGGGCTGATGGCCGCCGAGACACTGGCGCGCGCCGGCCTGGTGGTCCGGCTGTACGAGCGCATGCCCTCATTGGGCCGGCGACTCCTGATGGCCGGGCGCGGCGGTCTCAACCTCACCCACAGCGAGCCGCTGCCGGCCTTTCTCGCCCGCTACGGCCCGGCGGCCGGCCCGGTGGCGGCGGCGGTCGAGGCTTTCCCGCCCGCCGATCTCGTCGCCTGGTGCGAGGGGCTGGGCCAGCCGACTTTCGTCGGCTCCAGCGGCCGGGTGTTCCCCCGCGCCCTCAAGGCCTCGCCGCTGCTGCGGGCCTGGATCGCCCGGCTGCAGGCCCTGGGGGTGGCGATCAATCTCCGCCACGACTGGCGCGGCTGGGACGAGGGGGGGCGTCTGCTGGTGGCCGGCCCCGACGGCGCGGTGGCGACGCTGGAACCGGCGGCGACCATCCTGGCGCTGGGTGGGGCGAGCTGGCCCCGGCTTGGCGCCAATGGCGACTGGGTGGCCCCGCTCGCCGCCGCCGGCATGGCGGTGACGCCGCTCCGACCCGCCAACTGCGGCTTTGTCGTCGGCTGGACACGTGACTTCGCCGCGCGCTTCCAGGGCCAGCCCCTCAAGACCATCGCGCTGACACTGGGCGCGCGCACCGTAAGAGGCGAGGCGGTGGTGACCGCCACCGGTATCGAGGGGGGCGCGGTCTATGCCCTGTCGGCCCCGCTCCGGGACACCATCGCCACTGAGGGGCGGGCGTGTGTCGCGATCGACCTCAAGCCGGACCAGCCGCTGGACGCGCTGGCGGCGAAGCTCGCCAAGGCGCTGGCCCGCCCTGGAGCCTCGCTGGCGACGGTGCTGCGCAAGGCAGCGGGCCTGTCGCCGCTGGCGGTCAACCTGCTGCGTGAGGCCCATGGCGTGGCGTTGCCACGCGAGGCAGGCGCGCTGGCGGCGCTGGTGAAGGCGGTGCCGCTGACGCTGCTCGCGGCGCAACCGATCGCGCGGGCGATCTCCACCGCCGGCGGGGTGAATCTTGGGGCGCTCGATGGAAGCCTGATGGTTCGTGATCGCCCGGGTTTGTTCCTGTCTGGTGAAATGCTGGATTGGGAAGCGCCGACGGGCGGTTATCTGCTGCAAGCTTCGTTCGCCACTGGCCGGGCGGCGGCGCGGGGCGTGAGCGCGTGGCTGGCGTCGCGCTGAAATAATCTTGCGTCGATCCCCGCACGCGTTAGCCTGCCGCCATTCAGGCCGGGGGCGCGTGTCTGCGCCGGGGGTACGGCCGTGCAACAAGGAGGGTTCATCATGCGCGCTTTCCGCGCCTTCGCCACGTCATTCGCCCTGGCTCTCGCCACCACCACTGCGATGGGCTCGTTGAGCATCCTGGCGGCGCCTGTCGAGGCGGCCGAGGACGAGACCAGTCGTTTCAATGCCTTTCTGGAGCAGGCCTTCCAGGCCGAGGTCGCCAGCTCGCCGACCTTCCAGACCCAGCTCGGCATCAAGACCGACTATGGCAAGTGGGACGACATGTCGGAGGCCGGTGCGATCGACGACTATGCGCGGCGCGCAAAGACACTTGCAGTGATGCGCGAGAGCTTCGATTTCGCCAAGCTGTCGCCGGACGCGCGGCTGTCGTGGCGGATCATGGAATCCAACGCCCGCCGCGAGGAAGCGGCCCTGCGCTTCCGCAACCATGACTATGTGTTCGACCAGATGAACGGCGCGCAGAGCCAGCTGCCGGCGTTTCTCATCAACCTGCATCGCATCGATACCAAAGCGGACGCCGAGGCCTACGTCTCGCGCCTCAACGGCTTGAAACCGCTGATGGCGACGTTGCTCGCCGAGACCCGCAAGCGGGCGGCACTGGGCGTGATGCCGCCCAAGTGGGTGTTCCCCTACGTCATCGCGGATGCACGCAACATCATTACCGGAGCACCCTTCACCAAGGGCGCGGACTCGACGCTGCTGGCCGACTTCAAGGCCAAGGTCGCCAGGCTGAAGCTGCCGGCGGCCGAGGAGAAGGCGCTGGTGGACGCCGCCAGTGCCGCGCTGCTGGGCGCGGTCAAGCCCGCCTATGAGGAACTGATCGCGCTGATGCAGGCTCAGGAAGCGCGGGCGACCAATGATGACGGCGTGTGGAAGCTGCCCGATGGCGCCGCCTATTACGCCGAGCGGCTGGCCAACTACACCACCACCAGCCTGACGCCTGACGAGATCCACAGCTTTGGCCTGTCTGAAGTCGCCCGCATCCACCAGGAGATGGCGGCGGTGATGACGCGTGTCGGTTTCAAGGGTGACCTCAAGGCCTTCTTCAAGGCCGTGCAGGACGATCCGAAGCAATATTACCGGAACGACGCCAGGGGTCGTGCCGCCTATCTCGCCGAGGCGACGCGGGTGATCGACGCCGCCCGCGCCAAGCTGCCGGCCTATTTCGGTCTACTGCCCAGGGCGGAGATGGTGGTGAAGCCGGTGGAGGCGTTCCGCGAGAAATCCGCCGGCAAGGCCTTCTACCAGCGGCCGGCGCCGGATGGCTCACGGCCGGGCGTCTATTACGCCAACCTCTACGACATGAAGGACATGCCGAAATATCAGCTGGAGGCCCTGGCCTATCATGAGGGCATTCCCGGCCACCACCTGCAGCTGGCAATCTCGGGTGAATTGAAGGATGTGCCGAGCCTGCGCAAGTTCGGCCGCTTCACCGCCTATTCCGAGGGCTGGGGGCTTTACGCCGAGCGGCTGGGCAAGGAGATGGGTTTCTACACCGACCCCTATGCCGAATTCGGCCGGCTGAGTCAGGAGCTGTGGCGGGCGGTGCGGCTGGTTGTCGACACCGGCCTTCACGCCAAGAAGTGGACCCGCGAGCAGGCGATCCAGTATCACCTCGACAACACGCCAAATTCCGTGGGCGAAGCGACCAAGGCGGTCGAACGCTACATCATCTATCCCGGTCAGGCGACCGCCTACCAGATCGGCATGACCGAGATCGTCAAGGCCCGTGAATCGGCGCGCGCCATCATGGGTGACCGCTTCGACATCCGCGGCTTCCACGATGTGGTGCTGGGGGCAGGCCCGGTACCGCTTGATATCCTGCACGAGAATGTCGCGGCCTGGGCTCGCGGCGAGAGTGGTGCCCCCGGCACCCGCTGACGGCAAGATCGATGCTGTCCGCCCGGTTGCGCGTTCAGCGCTGCCGGGCGGCAAGCCGCAGCAGCGCCAGGCCGCCCAGTGCCGAGATCAGTGATCCGGTCAGGATGCCCAGCCGGATGTCGTCGGCGTGCAGCCCACCGGGGAAGGCCAGCCCGCCGATGAACAGGCTCATGGTGAAGCCGATGCCGCAGATCACCGACATGCCATAGAGGCCGGTCCAGTTGGCGCCGTCCGGCATCCGCACCCAGCCGGCCTTGATCATCAGCCAACAGGCACCGAACACGCCGATCTGCTTCCCGGCCACCAGACCGGCGGTGATGCCCATGGGGATGGGGGCGGCGAGATCGGCCAGCGAAAGGCCGCGCAGGTCGAGGCCTGCGTTGGCGAAGGCAAAGATAGGCAGGATCGCGAAGGCGACCCAAGGGTGCAGGGCGTGTTCCAGCGTCTCCAGCGGCGACACATCGGCACGACGTGGCAGCCGCAGCGGGATGAACAGCGCCGTCACCACGCCGGCAATGGTGGCATGCAGGCCTGATTTCAGAACGAACACCCACATTGCCGCACCCACCAGCAGGAATGGCCACAGTCGCTTGGGGTAGAAGCGGTTGAGCGCTGCCAGCACCACCATGCAGACAACGGCGCCCAGCAGGTAACCCAGGCTGAGTTTGGCGGTGTAGAACAGGGCGATGATGATGATCGCGCCCATGTCGTCGACCACGGCGATGGCGGTCAGCAAGACCTTCAACGTCAGGGGAGTGCCCTTGCCGGCCAGCGAGAAGATGCAGATGGCGAAGGCAATGTCGGTGGCCGACGGGATCGCCCAGCCATGGACGGCCGAGGCGTCCTGGTGGTTGAACAGCACATAGATGATCGCGGGCACCACCATGCCGCCCAGTGCCGCCACCATTGGCAGGATGATCTGGTCGCGGCTGGACAGCTGGCCCTGGACGATCTCGCGTTTGATCTCCAGCCCGACGAGCAGGAAGAAGATCGCCATCAAGCCGTCATTGATCCAGAGAATCAGCGGCTTGGTCAGGCTGGCACTGTCGATGCCGAGCGTCAGACGATGTTCCTGGAAGGCGTCATAAAGGGGCGCCGCCGGTGAATTGCGCATGATGATGGCGATGGCGGCGGCAATGAGAAGCATGATGCCACCGGCGGCCTCCAGGCGGAAAAACTCCCGTAACATCGTTGCCGGGGCTCGCCATACCGGTGCACGCATCATTCACTCCTGCGGTTCGTCAACGTGGCGATCGGGTCGGTCCGGCTAAAGGCGGTACACCTCGGTCCAAAGCCGGCTGCCCGCCGCCACGTGCGGCGTCACGTCAACTCGTTGACCCTTCTAGATAAGGGGCTGACAGGGGGGGTCAACCGAAACCGGTCGCGGCACGGCGCGACGGATGCTCAATCCGTCGGTGCCGCGGTGTGGCTGGCGGTCGTGATCAGGCGATTCAACATGCCGATAAGCGCACGCAGTTCGTCGGGCGTGAACAACGCCCGGTATTTCTCTTCCTGGCGGAAAACCGCCTCGCGCATCTGTGTCAGCGTTTCCCGGCCCCTGTCGGTTGCGTGCAGGCAATGGCGGCGGCGATCGTCAGCGGACTGGCGCCGCTCCGCCAGACCCTCGCGTTCCAGCAGGTCGATCAGCGACACGATGGTCGCCTTGTCGATGTCCAGCTCGCGCGAGAGTTCGATCTGGGAGATGCCGGGGTTGGCGACGATCAGCGCGAGCGTGCTGAACTGTCCGGGGCGCAGTTCTCCCTGGCCAACCTCGCTGGCGAAGTCGCGCCAGAGGTGCAGTTGCGCCCGCCGGACACTATGCTGAAGCAGGTCCGGCAGAAAACTCAGATTTACCCTTGCCCCTTGCGATGTGGCGTGTTGGCCCGACTTGCGCCTCATGCTCATATCGGCGTGCCTTTGTTTTTATTTTCAGGCGGTTCCGCTGTATGGAATGCGCCCTCCCCCATGCCTGAGCAGCGGTCCGGTTCCGGCTTCCGTAACGTCAGGCACCCAATGATTCGCAACGTAACCAATCCGCAGCATCTGGGCTAGACCCTGATCGCGTCTGCTGCTTGGCGCCCTGACGCACCTATCAGGTGCGATGGAGCGTGACAGCGATGCGCTGGTGGGTCAGTTCCCGCCGTGGAGCGCGGCGCGCAGCTGCGCGCGGGTAAATGGCTTGGGCAGGGCGGCACAATTGGGTTCGGAGAGTTGATCGGCGTCTGTCAGGCTACCCGACATCAAAACGACGCGAATGGTGGGGTGACGGGCGCGCACATGCGTCAGCAGCCCCCGGCCATCCATGCCGCCATGCAGATTGAGGTCGGTCAGCACGGTGTCCACTGGTGAACCGGTGGCCAGGATCGCGCAGGCCGCGTCGCCACTCTCGGCTGTGATCACCGTGCAGCCGAGGCTTTCCACCTCGGCGCTGATGGAGTCGAGCACCAGATCGTCGTCATCGACGATCAGCACGTGCAGCGACAAGGGGGTGTCGGACGACGCGACTGTCATGGCCTGCTCCTGCTGGGGTGTCCGCTGCTGCGGCGCACCACCGGATGCAGGCCATGTTAGCCCATTTCTCCCGCAAGGCGAGGGGATTGCGTCAATTTCCCGGGCGCCGGCTCAACTGTCGTGGCCGATATCGCGGTCTTTCGTTTCCGGCAGGAACAGCAGACTCACCACCAGCGCCATGGCGACCACGCCCCATGTGTACCACAAGCCGGCGTATACATCGCCCGACTTCACGATGATGTACTGCGACACGAAGGGCAGGAAGCCGCCGAAATAGCCGGTGCCCAGGTGATAGGGGACGCTGAGCGAGGTATAGCGGACGCGCGCCGGGAACAGTTCCACCAGCAGCGCCGCCACCTGTCCGTAGGTCATGCCTGACAGCCAGGTCATGGCGACGACGATGGCGATGATAAGTGCCGGTTTCATCTGCGCCGGATCGGCCTTCAGCGGATAGCCGGCGGCTGCCAGCGCGTCGGCTAGTGCCGCCTCGTCATAGCCGGTCACCAGCTGGTCGCCAGCGCTTACCGTCAGCGTCGTGCCCTCGGCCTTGGTGTAGCTGATGCCGCGCTTGGTCAGATAGTCGATGGCGCGGGCGCAATCGGTGGCCTGGCCTTTCTGGGCGAATACATTGTACTGGCAGTCGCTGCCCGTCACCGTGACCGGGGCGGCTTTCATCGCCCGCGCCAGTGCCGGGTTGGCGGCATCGGCCAGCTGATGGAACAGCGGGAACAGCAACGCCAGCGTCAGGGCGTAGCCGGCAATCAGCAGCTTCTTGCGGCCAACCTTGTCGGACAGCCAGCCGAATACCACGAAGGCTGGTGCGCCGAGGATGACCGCCAGGGCGATCAGTTCCTGTGCGTGGCTGGGTTCCATCTGCGCGGTCTGCTGCAGGAAATAGAGGCTGGAGAACTGGGCAGTGTACCAGATGACGGTCAGGCCGGCCGACACGCCGAACAGCGCCACCAGCACCAGCTTGGTATTGGCCCAGGTCGAGAAGCTTTCCTTCAGCGGATTGCGCGAGGTCTCGCCGGCGGCCTTCATGGCCTGAAATACCGGGCTCTCCTTGAGCTTCAGCCGAATGTAGAGCGAGATCGCCAGCAGGAACAGCGAGAAGATGAACGGAATCCGCCAACCCCAGGCGTTGAAGTCATCCGCCGGCAACATCGCCCGGCAACCTAGCACCACCGCGAGCGACAGCAGGAAGCCGCCAACCACCGACACATCTGGATCCAGCTGGTGTAAAAGCCGCGCCGCCCCCTGGGGGCGTGCTCGGCGACATAGATGGCGGCACCGCCATACTCACCGCCGAGCGCCAGCCCCTGCAACAGCCGCAGCGTCACCAGCAGCACCGGTGCCCAGATGCCGATTTCGGCGTAGGTGGGCAGGATGCCGACCGCGGCCGTTGCAACGCCCATCAGGGTGATGGTGACAAGGAAGGTGTATTTGCGGCCGATCATGTCGCCGAGGTGCCCGAACACCACCGCGCCGATGGGGCGCACGCCGAAGCCGGCGCCAAAGGCGGCCAGCGACGCGAGGAAGGCGGCGGTCGGGTTCTCGACCGGGAAGAACAGGCTGCCGAGCAGGGCCGCCAGCGTGCCGTACATGAAGAAGTCGTACCATTCGAACACGGTGCCCAGCGACGAGGCGACGATGACCAGCCGGTCGCGTTTGCCGATGACGTGGGCATCCATCTCGTGATCCGTCACGTCCTGCCCAACGCCCTGTTCCTGCGCCATCGACTGTGTCTCCCCGTGTTTGTTATCCGTCGCCTGTCCTGCCGGAAGGCGGCGCTTGTCAGTCATGCCGTCCGTCTCCCCTTGCTGGCAAGGCCTGACCATAGCGGGTGATCGTCTGGCGTGAAAAGGAGCCAAAATCAACAAGGCGTTGCCGGCGTGCCGGGGGGCGGCCACCAAGAAAATCGGGGCCGCGCTGGCGGCGCGGCCCCGGGGAGGCGCAGAACTCTGGACGAGGTTCGTTACTGGTACTTGGCGTCGTGATGGATCTCGCGATCCTTGGTCTCGGCGAGGAACAAACCGCCGACGATCAGCGACATCACGGCGATGCCGATCGGATACCAAAGGCCAGCGTACATGTTGCCGGTGACGGCGACGATGGCCAGCGAGATGAACGGCAGCAGGCCGCCGAACCAGCCGTTACCGAAGTGGTAGGGCACCGACATCGACGTGTAGCGGATCCGCGCCGGGAACAGCTCCACCAGGAAGGCGGCGATCGGGCCATAGACCATGGTGACGTACAGCATCAGCACGGTGAGGATGACGACGATCATCGGCTTGTTCATCTGCGCCGGATCGGCTTTGGCTGGATAGCCGGCCTGATCGAGCGCGGCCTTGTACTCGTCCTCGTTGAAGCCCGAGAGCATGATGTCCGGGCCGATATTGACCGTCACCTGAGAGGCCGTGCCCTCCTGTTTGGTGTACTGGATGCCCTTCTTCGACAGGAAGTCGAGCGCCTTGGCGCAGTCGCTGGCCTGCTTGCCCCACATGTTGAACTGGCAGTCCGGCGTCACCTGTACCGTCACCGGCGCCCGTTCCATGGCGTCGAACAGCGCCGGATTGGCGAAGTTGGCCAGCCCCTTGAACAGCGGGATGGCGGTCAGCGCGGCAAGCAGGAAGCCAGCCATCATGATCTTCTTGCGGCCGATCCGGTCGGACAGCGTGCCGAAGAACACGAAGAAGGGCGTACCGATGGCCAGCGCGATGGCGATCAGCGTGTAGGCGGTCGTGTAGTCGACGCTCAGCGACTTCTCCAGGAAATAGAGCGCGTAGAACTGGCCCATGTACCACACCACGCCCTGACCGGCGGTGGCGCCCAGCAGGGCCAGCAGCACGTACTTGAGATTATACCAGTGGGCGAAGCTTTCCTTGAGCGGGTTCTTGGAGACCTTGCCCTCGGCCTTCATCTGCTTGAACACCGGGCTTTCCGACAGTTTCATGCGGATGTAGACCGAGATCGCCAGCAGCACGACCGAGACCAGGAATGGAATGCGCCAGCCCCAGGCCTTGAACGATTCCGCGTCCATGACGCCGCGAATGCCGCCGATGACCGCCAGCGACAGGAAGAAGCCCAATGTCGCCGTGGTCTGGATCCAGCTGGTGTAGAAACCGCGCTTGCCGGCCGGCGCGTGCTCGGCCACGTAGGTTGCGGCACCGCCGTACTCCCCGCCCAGGGCGAGGCCCTGCAGCAGGCGCAGCACCAGCATCAGGATCGCGGCCCAGATGCCGATCTGTTCATAGGTGGGCAGCAGGCCGACGGCGGCAGTGGAAATGCCCATCAGCAAAATGGTGATGAGGAACGTGTGCTTGCGGCCAATCACGTCGCCCAGATGGCCAAAGACGATGGCGCCGAACGGACGCACCAGGAAGCCGGCGCCGAAGGTCGCCATCACGGCGAGCAGGGCCGCCGTTTCATTGCCCTGCGGAAAGAACAGCACCGAGAAGAAGGTCGCCAGGGTGCCGTAGAGGTAGAAGTCATACCACTCGAACACCGTGCCGAGGGATGACGCGAAAATTACCATGCGATGGTCCTTGTCGCCCAGTTCATCCTGAACTGGGCCGGACGCACCGGTATTGACTGCCGAAGTCGCCATGATCCAACCCTATGTATGTTTCGTTGATCCCCATGTCGGCATGACGCGTCTCCCCCGCCTGCTCCGACATCGGTCACAGCATCCCTGTTTGTGCGCCGCACAACCAATTAGACTTTCGGGTCAGAGTGTAGCGGCGGCTATTTCAACCGGCTGCCGAGGTTTTTCGCCAGATATTCCAGCGTGGCGATGCGCTTCAGAAGCCCGGGGTCGAGCGGCCGTTCGACGCGGAAGAACGCGCGCATGGCCGGAAAGTCGAGGTCGATGACCCGGCCGAGATAGTCGGGCGCCATGAAGCCCGAGGGCGCTGCGGGCCGGCGCAGGCGGTGGCGCAGGCGGTTGCTCCAGCGGCGCATGGCCGGCGTGCGGTACAGGCTCACCGCGTCGTCCAGCCGGTGGGCGAGGCCGGGCTGTTCAACGAAGCTGTGGCCATAGGCCGATGGATAGGCGGCCAGCCGGCGGTCGATGGCGGCGAGCAGCTGACTCTGGAACACGCCGTGGGTGCGCAGCGACACCGGCAGTGCAACGCTGTGCTCGACGATGGCATGCTCGAAGAATGGCACGAAATAAGCGCCAAAGCGGCCGACCATGCTGATCTCGCGACCGAAGAACGGCGGGCAGCGGAACAGCGGATAGGCGGTTTCCACCTGCTGGCGGGTCAGTCGGTCGTCCTCGACGCCCAGGGACGTCCGCAACTTGGCGTCCAGGTTGGCGAAATAGCGGCTCTCGTCGAATGTCCCGGTGCAGTCGCGCGGATCAAAGCCGGCATAGAAGGCGTCGAGGATGTCGCGACTGCGCCATGGGCGGTCGCGCAGGTAAAAATAGTTGCGGAAAATTTCGCCCGCCGCCCCCGAGACCGCCAATGCGCCGCCGCGCGCGCGCGCGTGCCGTGCCGCCGAATTGCAGCCGTTGTCGAACAGGCCGCCATCGATGGGCGTTGCATCCATCTCATGGAAATTGTGCGCCACGATGTCGGCGAAGGCGTCCGGGGTGATCTGGCGATAGGCTACCTTGTCGAAGACCTCGACGTCGAAGCCTTCCGCCGCGCCGATATGGCGGGCCACGGTCACGTCGGCATCACGGGCGCTGCCGTAGACGTAGACATGGGGGCGCACGCCCGCCTGACGCAGCAGCGCCAGCACCAGCCGGGAATCGAAGCCACCCGAGAGCGGGCATTGCACATTGTCGCCGTAGAGCCGGGCTGGCACCTCGAACATCCGGCCGAGCTGGTCGGCCATGCGCGTCACCAGGGTATCGACCGGCTCGTCGCTGACGACCGACGGCAGCCGCCGTGGTGACTGGTGTACGGTGACATGTTCGCCCAGCGACAGCTGCGCCGTCGGTGCCAGCCTGGCGATGCCGTCCAGCACCGTGTCCTGGCCAAGCGGCGTCGACGTGAACGCGAACTCGTAGACCGCCTGGCGGTTGAAGCGCAGGGTCGTCAGCGACTGGGCGAGCGCCAGAAAGGACGTCGACACCACGTCGTGGCTGGCGTCGTGATAAACGTGGAAGCCGCCGAACCAGTCGGCGAACACATGCAGCTGGTTGTTCTTGCGCACCAGCGCGCCGAACTGGCCCAGCACGTCGGTCCAGCGGTCGAACGGTGGCGCGAAATCGGCCAGCAGGCGTTTGAGCGCGGCCTCGCCGCCTTGGCCCTGGTAGAAAAGGGTGCCGGCCACCGCGATGAAGTCGTCGCCTTCGGTGGCGAGCGTTGCCAGTCCGGGGTGGATGTGGCCGACGTGGAAACCGCGGTGGGTTGGCGTCGCGAAAGCCTGTGGCTCGGCAAAGCCGTGGCGGGCGAACTGTGCGCGCGCCTGCGCCAGCCGGGCGTCGGCCCGCGCGTCGTTCCGGCAGAGATACCAGCCGCCCATCGTCCCCTCGTTCCGTTCCGCGGTCGGGGCAGAAATCCCCTTCGGCCCAACGCGATCAAGCTCTAGCCATGTCGGCAAAGGATTGAAACTCGGTGAATGCACCGCTACCCACCGTCCATGACAAATCCTGACGCCTGCCCCAAGATCGCCCTTGCCGCCGACACCAAGCCCGCCGCCGTGCGGGGGCGCCCCTGGGTGTTCGCCAACCAGCTCAAGATGACGGCCGAGACCCGCGCCCTGCCGCCGGGCTCGGTGGTGCGGCTGATGGAGCCGGACGGCCGCCTGCTCGGCCTCTACCACTTCAACCCGCATTCGCTGATTGCCGCCCGCCTGCTCACCCGCAATCACAGCCGGGCGATCGACGCGCGCTTTTTCACCGAGAAGCTGACACGCGCGCTGTCCCTGCGGGAGCGGCTGTTCGATGCGCCGTGTTACCGCCTGGTGCATGGCGAGGGCGACGGCCTGCCCGGCCTGATCGTCGATCGCTATGGCGATGTGCTGGTGGTCCAGCCCAACACCGCCGGCATGGACGCCAGCCTCGATCTGATCGTCGCGGCGCTGGAGAGCCTGGTCAAGCCGGCCGGCATCGCCGTGGTCGCCGATGGCCCGGCCCGCGCCCAGGAAGGGCTGGCGCCGCGCGCCGAGGTGCTTGTCGGCGCCGTCGCCTCGCCGGTGCCGCTGGTCGAGAACGGCATCACCTATCTTGCCGACCCGATCGGCGGCCAGAAGACCGGATGGTTCTACGATCACCGGCTCAACCGCGCCTTCGCCGCCGGGCTGGCGCGCGGCCAGAGCGTGCTCGACCTCTACACCTACGCCGGGGCCTTCGCGCTCGCCTGCGCCCAGGGCGGTGCGGCCCAGGTGACGGCGGTCGACCGCTCGGCGCCGGCGCTGGCGCTGGCCGCCGAGGCCGCCGCGCGCAACGGCTGGGCCGACCGGGTGACGACCGAGACGGCGGAAGTGTTTGGCTGGCTGGAGAATAATAACCGAACGTTCGGTTTGGTGGTTGCCGACCCGCCGGCCTTCGCCAAGACCCGCAAGGACATTTCCGCCGCGCTGAAGGGTTACGAGAAGCTGGCCCGGTTGAGCACGGCGAAGGTGGCGCCGGAGGGCTTCCTGTGTCTGGCCTCGTGCAGCCATCATGTGGCGCCCGAGGCGTTCCTCGATGCCTGCGCCGCCGGCATCCGGGCCGGCGGGCGTTCGGCGCGGCTCATTCACCAGGCCGGCGCCGGGCCGGATCACCCGGTCCACCCGCAGTTGCCGCAGACTGCCTACCTGAAGTTTCTGGCCTTCGCACTGGACTGATAAGATGTTGCGATGTTTCAGGGAAGTTTAACGCTGGTGGCCTAGACGAGACCCGCGGCAGACATGCGCGACCGGCTGCCGGTGGCGACATCTGAACGGATGAACTGATAGGAGGGGTATATGGTTGGCCGTCGTGTCGGCATTATCGGGGCTGGCTATATCGCCCAGACGCATCTTGAGGCGCTGGCGGCGCTGCCATCGGTACAGGTCGCGGCGATTGTCGACCCGAATGTGAAAGCCGCCGAGCGGCTGGCCGCCCAGCGCAGCGGCGTGCGGGTGTTCGCCGATCTTGCCACGGCGATTGCCGAAAAGGCGTTTGATCGTGCCCATGTGCTGGTGCCGCCGCACCTGCATGCTGCCGTCGGCGAGCAGTTGCTGAGTGCCGGGATCGCCACCTTCATGGAAAAGCCGCTGGGGGTGACGGCCGAGGAAACTGCCCGCCTGCTGGCGGCGGCCGACGCCGGCAATGCCCGCCTCGGCGTCAACCAGAATCTGATCTATCATCCGGCGCTGCAGACCTTCTGCAAGGATCTCGAGGCCGGCCGCTATGGCCGCTTGCGTCATGTAAGCGCCTCCATCGCGGTGCCGCTGCGCCAGCTTGCCGGCCGCCAGTTCGGCCACTGGATGTTCGAGCGGCCCTCCAATATCCTGCTGGAACAGATGGTCCATCCGCTGTCCCAGGTCATCCATCTCATTGGGCGGGCCACGATCACCGCCGCCGTCGCCCGCCCGGCGATCGAACTGGCGCCAGGGATGCACTTCCACAAGGGTTTCGAGGTGATGCTGCAGGGCGAGCGCGCGCCGGCCCAGCTGCACATGGCGTTCGGCGAGAACTATCCCGCCTGGCTGGTGACGGTAGTGTGCGACGATGGCGCCGTCGTCATCGACATGTTCCGCAACCAGATCACCCGGCTCGGTCGCACGCCGTGGCTGGATGCCGCCGACACCGCGTTGGTCGGAGTCAAGGCCGGCTTTGGCCTTGTCGGCCAGGGCGTTCGCGATTTCGCCCGCTATGTTGGGGCCCAGGTGCGGCTGGCCCGCCGGTCGGACGTGTTCTTCACCGGCATGCGCGGTTCGATCGCCGCCTTCCACGAGGCGGTGGATGTCGGCGACAACCCGCCGATCGATGGCGCCTTTGGCGGCCACCTGGTGGGGCTGTGCCTTGATGTCGCGCGCCTGGCCGGCGTGTCGGACGCGCCGGCACCGCTGCCGGCCAACGTGGTTGCGCCGGACGCGCCGGTACCCGCCTACGACGTGGCGGTGTTCGGGGGAACCGGCTTCATCGGCCGGGTGGCGGTGGAGAAGCTGGTGGAGGCCGGCTACAGCGTTGGCGTTGTGGCACGCAACCTTCGTGGCCTGGCGCCCGTGTTCCGTCACGAGAAGGTGCATCTGCTGCGCGGAGACGTCACTCGCGCGGCGGATGTCGAGCGCGGTGTCGGGTCGGCGAAGTATGTGGTCAACCTTGCCCATGGCGGCGCCAGCGGGTCGCGCCAGCAAATCGTCGACGCCATGGTCGGTTCCGCCGAGCTGGTCGCCCGGGTCTGCATGGAAAAGGGTGTCGCCCGCCTGCTGCATGTCAGTTCCATCGCCGGGCTGTATCTGGGCGAACCGGGCGCCGTCATCTCGCCCCAGACGCCGCCCGACCCGCAGGGCGCCGAGCGTGGCGACTACTCCTTCGCCAAGGCTGAAGCCGAGCGTCGTCTGCTGGCGCTGCATCGCGAAAAGGGCCTGCCGGTGACCATCCAGCGTCCAGGCGTGGTGGTTGGCGATGGCACCTCGCCGTTCCACTCCGGTCTTGGTCTGTTCAACAACGACCAGTATTGCCTCGGCTGGAACGACGGTCGCAACGGCCTGCCGTTCGTGCTGGTGGAGGATGTCGCCACCGCCGTGGTGGCGGCGCTGAAGGCCGACGACAGGGTGCTCGGGCGTACCGACAACATCGTCGGCGGCGTCTACATGTCGGCGCGCGAGTATCTCGATATTCTCAAGGGCATACTGGGCCGGCCGCTGGTGTTCCGCCCGCAGTCGGTTTGGCTGCAGGTGCTGATCGATCGCGGCAAGTGGCTGGTCAAGCGCGTCGGCGGCAAGCAGGTGCCGTTCCCGACCCCGCGCGACTTTGCCTCGCGGGGCATGCCGGTCCGCTGGGACATCAGCGAGACGGAAAGCGTGCTGGGCTGGTCGCCCAACCGCGATCGCGAGACCTTTATCGAGCGCGGCATCCGCGTACCGGCGCGCGCGCTGCTCGACTAGGCGCGCGCGATGCCTCGGCGACGCTGGCTGCATGTCTTCTCGACCTTCGATGTCGGTGGACCACAGGTGCGCGCCTGCCAGCTGATGAACATCTGGGGCGATGCCATCGAGCATCATGTTGCCTCCGCCAACGCCGGTCAGTATGCGGCGCGCGCACTGGTGGAGCCGGTGGTCCCGCTGGCGATCGTCGACGATCTTGCGCCCTTCAAGGGGCCGGCGCTCCCGGTGCGGCTCTGGAAGATCGGCCAGGCGCTGGCACGCAGCGACTATGACCTGGTGCTGACCTACAACTGGGGCGCCATCGAGGTTGCGCTGGCCAACCGGCTGCTGGCGCGCGTGCCATTGGTCCACCATGAGGATGGCTTTGGACCGGACGAGGCGGCGGGGACACTGCCCCGGCGTGATCTGATCCGCCGGCTGGCGCTGCCGGGGGCAGGCGCCGTGGTCGCCTGCTCACGCCGGATCGAACAGCTGGCGCTGACGCGCTGGGGCCAGTCCACGGCCCGCGTCCACTATGTTCCCAACGGCGTCGACGTGCTGGCGTTCGATCGCCATCCCGCGCCCGACGCCATTCCGGGGCTAACACGGCGGCCGGGTGACCTGGTGGTCGGTACCATGGCCGGGTTGCGGCCGGAGAAAAACCTGCGCCGTCTGGTGCGCGCCTTCGCCCTCGCCACCCGGGGGCGCGGCAACGTCCGGCTGGTGATCGCCGGCAAGGGCGTCGAGGAAGCTGGCATCCGCGCCGAGGCGCAGGCCTATGGCGTTGCCGATCAGCTGCTGCTGCCCGGCTATCTGCGCGATCCGGCGCGCTATGTCGGCCTGTTCGACGTCTTCGCCATTTCCTCCGACACCGAGCAGTTCCCCATCAGCCTCGTCGAGGCGATGGCGGCACGCCTGCCGGCGATCTGCACCGACGTCGGCGACATCGCCGACATCGTGGCGACCGAGAACAGTCCGTATGTCGTGCCGGCGACAGACGAGGCGGCGCTGGCGCGCGGTCTGGAACGTCTGCTGGCCGATGCCGAGCTGCGCCACCGCATCGGCAACGCCAACCGGGTGCGGGTGGAAAGCCAGTTCAGCCAGCAGCGCATGGTCGAAAGCTACCGGGCGATCTACGCCGAGGTGGGGGGGATCGGGTGGTAAGCATGGACGGCTGAGGCCGGCTCTGCCAAGGTTGCCCGGACACCTGTCGTGCGCGATATATCGAGAAGCAACTTTGGGGAGTGAGCCTATGACCACCATGCGTTCCTGGCGCCTGCGCCATCGCCCGGTTGGCGACATCAAGGACAGCGATCTCGAACTGGTGAGCGAGCCGGTTCCGTCGCTCGCCGACGGCGAGTTTCTGGTGCGTACCGTCTATCTGTCGCTCGATCCCACCAACCGTATCTGGATGAGCGACATGGACCAGTACATGCCGCCGGTCGAGATCGGCGACATCATGCGCGGCGGGGTCGCCGGCGTGGTCGTTGAATCACGCAATCCTCGTTTCAAGGTCGGTGACACGGTGTCGGGGCTCGGCGGCTGGGCCGACTATTTCGTCTCCGACGGCAGCATGCTGAGCCCGATGCCGCCGGCGCCGGGCGTGCCGCTGGCGGTGCAGTTCGGCCTGTTTTCGCTGATCGGTCCCACCGCCTATTTCGGCCTGCTCGATATCGGCCAGCCCAAGCCCGGCGAGACAGTGGTGGTGTCGGCCGCCGCCGGCGCGGTCGGCAGCCTGGTCGGGCAGATCGCCAAGATCAAGGGTTGCCGGGTGATCGGCATTGCCGGCTCCGACGACAAGTGCCGCTGGATCACCGAGGAACTCGGCTTCGATGGCGCCATCAACTACAAGCGCGAGAATGTCGGCGCCCGTCTTGACGAACTGTGCCCCAACGGCATCGACGTCAATTTCGAGAATGTCGGCGGCGAGATCATGGAAGCGGTGATGCAGCGGATGAACAATTACAGCCGCATGCCGCTGTGCGGACTGATCTCCACCTACAACGACACCGAGCCGGCGCCGGGGCCGCGCACCTGGCCGTTGATCCTGATGCGTCGCATCAAGGTGCAGGGCTTCATTGTGCTCGATTTTCTGCCGCGCATCGCCGAGTGCATCGCCGACCTCGGCAAATGGCTGGCGCAAGGCAGGCTCAAGGTCCGCGTCGATGTCCGCCACGGGCTGGAAAATGCCATCGCCACCGTGCGCGAGCTTTACTCCGGCGGCAACACCGGCAAGCTGCTGCTGCAGGTCGGCCCGGAGTGAGGTCCGGCCGGCGCGGCGCCCGGCAGCGTTACAGTCGTTCCTTGAACCACGCCAGCGCCGCCGCCCAGCCGGCGGCGGCGGCCGTGGCGTTGTAGCTCGGCCGGTAGTCGGCGAGGAAGCCGTGGTCGGCGCCGTCATAGACGGTGATCGTCGAGGGTGACCGTGCCGCGATCAGGCGCTGGCGCATCTGCTCGACATCGGCAAGTGGGATGCCGCGATCCAGCGCGCCATAGAGACCGAGGACCGGCGCCTGCAGCTGTGCCGCCAGATCGACGGGACGGCTGGGCTGCAGCGGGTTGGGCTGTCCGGTCAACCGGCCATACCAGGCGACGCCGGCCTTCAGTGTCGGATTATGGGCGGCGTAGAGCCAGGTTATACGCCCGCCCCAGCAGAAGCCGGTGATGCCAAGCTTATCCACCTGACCACCGTCGCCGCCGGCGAAGGCGGCCGTCGCGTCGAGGTCGCGCATTACCTGATCGTCGGGCACCTTGGCGACGATGGAGTCGACCAGAGTCTTGATGTCGCTGATCCGGGTGGGGTCGCCCTGACGGAAATAAAGGTCTGGCGCGATGGCGTAATAGCCGGCGTGGGCCAGCCGGCGAACGATGTCCTGAATCCATGCATGGACGCCGAAAACCTCCTGCACCACGAGGATGACCGGCCTCGGTCCGCTGTCGGCCGGTCGGGCGCGGTAGGCGGGGATAGTGCGGCCGTTCACCGGGACGTCGACCCAGGCGGTGTCGAGGCCGGCATCGTCGGTGGTCACGGCCGAGGCGGCCACCGGGCCTGCGGCCAGCGCGAAGCCGGCGCCGGCGGTGGCGCGCATGGCCTGACGGCGGGAGAACTGGGCGGTGCGTACCCAGTTGATCGTCTCGGGCAGTCGGTCGGTCATCGGGGAACTCCGAACAGGGGGTGTTCTGGTTGTGCCAGTGCTTCCGTCTGTTGTCATTGATCCTGTCGAGTCCCCACCGTGCGGGGCATGACGGCGTTGCCGGGAGCGGCATCCGGCGAGTGGCAGGTCAGTCCGCCAGCCCCAGCATTGCCTCGGGCCGCACCAGGGCGCGGAAACGTGCCTCGTCGATCAGCCCCAGCTCCAGTCCGGCGGCGAGCAGCGTCTGGCCATGGGCATGGGCGTGCTTGGCGATCTTCGCCGCGTTGTCATAGCCGATGGCCGGCGCCAGCGCCGTCACCAGCATCAGGCTCTGTTCCATCAGTGCCGCCAGCCGGTCGGTATTGGGGGTGATGCCGGCGACGCAGCGGTCGGCGAATGACGCCGCGCCATCGGCCAGCAGGCGGATCGACTGCAGCACGTTGAGCGCGATCACCGGCTTGAACACGTTGAGCTCCAGATGCCCCTGGGCGCCGGCGACGGTGACGGTGACATGGTTGCCCATCACCTGGGCGGCGACCATGGTCAGGCTCTCCGCCTGGGTCGGGTTGACCTTGCCCGGCATGATCGAGGAGCCGGGCTCGTTTTCCGGCAGCGCCAGCTCGCCCAGTCCCGAGCGCGGGCCGGAGCCCAGCAGCCGGATGTCGTTGGCGATCTTGTTCAGGCTCACGGCAATGGTGTTGAGCGCGCCGGACAGCTCGACCAGCGTGTCGTGGCTGGCCAGCGCCTCGAACTTGTTGGGCGCGGTGACGAACGGCAGGCCGGTGATGGCGGCCAGCTCGGCGGCGACCGCCTCGGCGAAGCCCGGCCCGCTGTTGAGGCCGGTGCCCACCGCCGTGCCGCCCTGGGCCAGCTGGTGTAGCCGGGGCAGGCAGGCCTCCAGCCGGGTGACGCCCATCGCCACCTGGTGCGCGTAGCCGGAGAACTCCTGGCCCAGCGTGATCGGGGTGGCGTCCTGCAGATGGGTGCGGCCGATCTTGACCAGACCCGCCCAGTCGCGTGCCTTGGCGTCCAGCGTCGCGTGCAGATGTTGCAGCGCCGGCAGCAGCCTTGTGGCCAGCTCGCGGGCGGCCGCCACATGCATGGCGGTGGGGATGGAATCGTTCGACGACTGGCCCTGGTTGACATGATCGTTGGGATGCACAGGCGCCTTGCCGCCGCGGGCGCCGCCGAGCAGTTCGTTGGCCCGCCCGGCCAGCACCTCGTTGACGTTCATGTTGGTCTGGGTGCCGGAGCCGGTCTGCCAGACCACCAGCGGGAACTGGTCGTCGTGCTGGCCATCGGCCACTTCAAGTGCGGCGACCTCGATGACATCGGCAAGGCGGGCTTCCAGACGGCCTGCCCGCGCGTTGACGCGCGCCGCCGCCAGTTTCACCAGCGCCAGCGCATGGATGAGCGGTAGCGGCATTCGCTCGTCGCCGATGGGGAAATTGCCGATCGCGCGCTGGGTCTGGGCGCCCCAGTAGGCGCGCGCCGGCACCGCGATGGCGCCAAGGCTGTCCGTTTCGTCGCGGGTGGCGAGGTCGGGGTTCGGCATGGTCACGTCAGCCTCCGGGGGCAGCAAAACCGCCGCCGCTGCCGTCAGGACCGGGCATGCCGTCAGGACTTCTTGCGGAAGCGGTCCAGGGTGATGACGTTGGTGGCCGGTTCATCGCTGGCGGGTTCCTCGGCGGCCGGCGCGTCGGTCGCCGCGATGGCGGGTTCGGCCTCGGGCGCGGCGGCTTCCACCTCGGGCGGCTGGAACTGCAGGCCGAAGTTCACCGCCGGGTCGACAAAGCCGATCAGCGCGTTGAACGGCACCACGATCTTGGTCGGCGTCTGGTTGAACGACAGGCCGACCTCGAAATAATCTTCGTGCACCTGCAAGTCCCAGAAGCGGTTCTGCAGCACGATGGTCATTTCGTCGGGATACTTGTCCAGCAGCGATTTCGGCACCACCACACCAGGGTAGCGGGTGCGAAACGCGATGTAGAAGTGGTGGTTGCCGGGCAGGCCGGCCGGGTCGACGCCCTTGAGGATGCGCGCGACAACGCCGCGCAGGGCGGCCTGCACATAGTCTTCGTAGGGAATGAGCGATTCTGTGGTCACGTCCCAACCGTGCGGCAAAGCGTTGGCGGCGTCAAGGCGGCTATCCGGCTAACATCATGAGTGGAGGGGCTTCTGTTGCCCGGCGCCCTCCCTGCCGCGGATTTCGCTTCTGTTGCCCGGTGCGTTCCAAACCGCGCTATGGTTGAAGTAACCGCTCCCGTTAGGGTTGGTTACGCGGCCAGAGCGAATGCCTCGTTGTCGTTGGCATTTGTCAGGTTTGACCGTTTTTGCGGCGCAGTCAGGCCGGGCGAAAGTCTCGTCTTTCAACACACGTCGATCCTAGTTCGCCCCCATCAGAACCGCCGCACCCTTGCGGGAAACGGCGGTTGTGGTGGAGGCGCCGGGTACCGCCCCCGGGTCCGCTGTGCCTATTTCACGACACCATTTATCGCCATAGCCGCGCGAACGCGGCATCCCCAATATAGGGACGGATCGACGGGAATAGAAGGGGAAAGCGTGCGACCGGAATCAGACCAGGACTTCGGTGAACTCCATCAGCCCGCCGGAGGCTCCCACCATCGCCTTGCGCCGGGTGGCGAACAGCCGGACATGGCGCACCGGCACCAGCTGGCCGATCTTGGCGGCGATCACCCGGGCGCGGGTATATTCGAGGTCCGGCACCGTCACCTCGACCTCCATCTCGTCCTCGCCGCGCCGGTTGGCGGTCAGGCATTCGGGCACATGGTTGTTCAGCGCGAAGAACTCCAGCACCCGCGACAGGGCGCCAGGGTCCTGCTCCGTCACCACCCGGTAGGTGAAACCCTCATTGCTCGGCATGACCATTGTCATCAATCCACAGTTCAAGCGAAAATCATGCAGTTTATAGGCGGATGAACGCGGAAAATCTTTGCAAACTTGCGGAATATGGCTGATATGGCGCATTAATCATCCACTCATAATGTAGATGTTGGAAAGGCCATGCAACACGCGCTCGATCGCCTCGACCGCCGCATCCTCGCCCTGCTGCAGCAGGACGCCAGCCTGTCGGCGGCCGAGATCGCCGAACGGGTCGGCCTGTCGCAGTCGCCGTGCTGGCGGCGCATCCAGCGCCTGCGCGAGGCCGGTTTCATCCGCGCCCAGGTGGCGCTGCTCGACCGTCGCAAGCTGGGGCTGAACGCGCAGATCTTCGCCCAGGTGCGGCTGTCGGCGCACGGGCGGGCGCATCTGGACGAATTCACCGCCGCCATCCGCGAGATTCCCCAGGTGCTGGAATGCTATGTGATGATGGGCGAGACCGATTTTTTCCTGCGCATCGTCGCCGCCGACATCGAGGCCTATGAGCGCTTCTTCTTCGACACCCTGTCGAAGCTGCCCGGGGTGCAGGAAATCAAGTCGACCATCGCGCTATCGGAGATCAAGCACACCACCGCCCTGCCGCTGGAGGAGCGGTAGGCGCTGAGGGCGGGGGCGGGGATCGCGCCGCTGTGGCGGCCAAGGGTGAAAAGTGGGGTGGATCCGCCGTCTTTGGTGGCCTCCTGCCAGGCTGATGACACGGCACACCGACCACCCCGGGCGTGGGCAGACTGCCACGATATGTCAGTGTCAGCAGATATTCAACCCCCGCGGTTGTTGTGCCCGCGGTAGTTATGATTGCGCGCGAGAGCGATAAGTGGGGTGGATCCGCCGTCTTTGTTGGCCTTCTGCCAGGCTCATGACACGGCACACCGACCACCCCGGGCGTGGGCAGACGACGATATTAGGCTGATAGCCGCTCTTTTGCAAGGTTTGCGGCGATCCGGCCGGGATCGTGCCGCCCTCGCGCAAGAAAGCCGGTGACGACGGGCGTCACCGGCTGTGAGGTATGGCAGAACCGGCACGGGCGCCGGATGCCAGGAGTCAACCGGATATCAGGGGCATGAGGTTGGCTCGGGGACTATTTCACGATTTTCCAGGCGCCGTCCGGCTGGCGGCAGGCAGTGCCGTAGGCGGTTTCCTTCTTGCCGCCGATCTCCACCGTCTGTGTGAACTCGCGGCAATACTGGTCCTTGTCGTTCTTGTAGGCGGGCTTGGCCTCGGTCCAGCCGGAGTGGCCGGTATCGGGGTTGTACCAGGTGCCGCGCTCGCCGGAGCGGCGGCGTTCCAGCGTCTCGTACTGGGCGCGCTCGGCCTCCAGCCGGTCGGCCTTGTCGAGGCCCTTGCCGATCTGGTTGCCGATCAGGCCGCCGATGATGGTGCCCGCGGCCACGGCGATGACGCCGCCCGAGCCGTCGTTATCGATGGCGGAGCCCGCCCAGGCGCCGAGCGCGGCGCCCGCCAGCGTGCCGACGCCTTCCTTGTTGGCCTCGCAGGCGGCCAGCGACAGGGCGGCGGCGGTCAGCAGGGCCGCGCGGGCGAAGGTCTTGGTGATCATCGTCACACTCCAGAAGCTCTCAACGTCGAACTTGAGGGTGAAACTAGGGGCGGCTGCCTGAACTGCGGCTGAACAATGGACGCAGGCGGTTTATTCCGCCGCCGGCAGAACGACGACGACGGCCAGTCCGCCAAGGTCGGCGGAGCGTTCCAGCCACACCTTGCCGCCGACGATCTCGGCGATGTCGCGCACGATCGCCATGCCGATGCCGGTGCCCGTCGAGGTCTCGTCAAGCCGCACGCCGCGCTCGAACAGCTTGCTCCATTCGCTGGCGGGAATGCCCTGGCCGTCGTCCTCGACGGTGAGGGTCAGGAACGGCTCGTCGTCCTCGCGCGGGGCGAGCCGCACGCTCACCCGCACCCGCTGGCCGCCATATTTGCAGGCGTTGTCGAGCAGGTTGCCGAGCATTTCCTCCAGATCCTGGCGTTCACCGCGAAACGCCAGCTCCGGGTCGCCCACCAGCTCGATGTGCACGCCCTTGTCGACGTAGATGCGCTCCAGTGCCCGCTTCAGACTTTCCAGCGAACGCCACACCGGCGTGCGGGCGCCAATCGCCGCCCGCCGGCCGAGCGCGCGGGCGCGGGCCAGATGGTGGTCGACATGGCGCTTCATCAGCGCCACCTGGGCCAGCACGGCCTGGCCCAGCGGGGTGTCGTCGCCGCGCGCCTCGTTCAGCAGCACGCTCATCGGGGTTTTCAGCGCGTGGGCCAGATTGCCGGCATGGGTGCGGGCCTGCTCCGACTGGACCTCGGTGTGGGCCAGCAGCGCGTTCATCTCGTGCACCAGCGGGCGGATTTCCGGGGGAAACGAGGGCTCGTCGATGCGGCTGGCCTCGCCGGAGCGGATCTCGGTCAGCGCCCGCTGTACCCGGCGCAGCGGCCACAGCCCGTAGGTCGCCAGCAGGGCGGCAAGGATCAGCAGCCCGGAGGCGAGGATCACCAGTGACCACACCAGCACCCGGCGATAGGCGTGAATCTGCGCCTGCAACTCGTCCACCCGCACCGCGACGGCGAAGCGGAAGATGCGCGGCGAGCCCGGCAGCACCGCGTCGCGCTCGGCGATGCGCAACGTCTCGTCGCTGTAGACGGCGACGGTGCGGTAGGTGCCGTCGAAATTGACCTTGTCGGGCGCGTAGGGCAGCGCCCGGTCCCACAGCGAGCGCGAGCGGAACGGCGTGATCCCCTTGCCGGAGACCTGCCAGTAGAGGCCGGAATAGGGCTCGAAGAAGCGCTGGTCGCCCAGCGGCCGGGTGAAGCGCACCTCGCCGGCGGGGTCGATCTCGGCCGAGGCGATCATCGAGCGGACATACTGGCTCAGCTGGTCGTCGAAGTTGCGGGTCAGGGTGTCGGCGAGCACGCGGTCGAGCGCCAGGCCACCGCCCAGCAGCAGCGGCAGGAAGGTGGCGGCGGCAAGCGCCAGCATGCGCCGCGACAGCGAGCCGCGTCGCAGGACCCACAGCCGCTCGCCCAGCCGGGGCAGGCCGGCGAGCCTAGGCGGGTGTGTCTTCGAGGCAGTATCCAAGGCCGCGCACCGTTCTGATGAGGTCGACGCCGAGCTTCTTGCGGATGCGGGTGACGAACACCTCGATGGTGTTGGAGTCCCGGTCGAAATCCTGATCGTAGATGTGCTCGGTCAGTTCCGTGCGGGAAATCACCTTGCCCTTGTGGTGCATGAGATAGGCCAGCAGCTTGTATTCCTGGGCGGTCAGCCGCACCGCCTCGCCATTGACGGTGACGCGGCTTGAGCGGGTGTCGAGCACCACCGGACCGGCCTCGATCTCGGAGGAGGCGAGCCCGCTGGTGCGGCGGATCAGTGCGCGTACCCGCGCCAGCAGTTCCTCCATCTGGAACGGCTTGGCGAGATAGTCGTCGGCGCCGGCGTCCAGCCCCGCCACCTTGTCGGACCAGGAATCCCGCGCCGTCAGTACCAGTACCGGCATGGCGCGGCCGTCGCGCCGCCAGCGTTCGAGCACGGTGATGCCGTCGATCTTCGGCAGGCCGAGATCGAGGATGACGGCGTCGTAGGTCTCGGTGGCGCCGAGGAAGTGGCCGTCCTCGCCGTCACCGGCGGCGTCCACCGCGTAGCCGACACCTTCCAGCGCCGTTTTCAGCTGGCGTTGCAGTGCCGGTTCGTCCTCGACCAGGAGCAGTCTCATGCCGGTATCTTCCCCTCAGTGATCAGTCGCCGCGCACCGCCAGTATCTGGCCGGTCTGGGCGTTGACATCGACGCGGACCACGGCGCCGCTGGGCCGCCGGTAGGTCAGGCGATAGACATACAACCCCTGCCGCGCCCCGCCATCATCCATTTCCACGCCCAGAAACTCGCCACCGACCCGGCGGGCGACGATGGCGCGGATCTGGGCCAGCGACAGGATCTGGCCGGCATTGACGGCGCGATAGGCCTCGTCCTGCTCATCGTCGACGCGCCGGCCAGCGGCACGCGGCGGCGGTGGTCGGTCGGGCCGTGCCTGTCGTTCCTGACGTGAGTCGTCCCGCCAGGCCTGGGCCGGCGATGCCAGCATCAGGCCAAGCAGGGCGGCGCCCAGCAGCCGCGAAAAAGTCTGACGCATGTTCATGGATGCGCTATCTACCTCTGCCCCCGTGAACCCGCCATGAACATGCCGTTCATGGTCCGGCGGCGTGTTCTAGCAGTTGTATCGGCCAAGAAACAATGTCTGCTCCCATCCTTTCCCTTGAGCGCATCGGCGTCCATCGCGGCGAGGGCTGGCTGTTCCGCCAGCTCGACGTCCATATCGGAGACCGCGACCGGCTGGCACTGGTGGGCCGCAACGGCGCCGGCAAATCGACCCTGCTCAACGTGCTGGCCGGCCGGCTGGAGCTGGACGAGGGCCGGCGGGTGCTGCGGCCGCGCCTGCGGGTGGTGCTGCTGGAGCAGGAGCCGGCGGTGGATCGTTTCGCCACCCTGCGCGACTTCGCCATGGATGCCGGCGACCAGCCGCAGCCGCCCGAGCCGCACGCGGTGGCCAAGCTCGCCGATGCGCTGGGCGTCGATCTCGACCGGCCCGCCTCCACGGCTTCCGGCGGTGAGCGGCGGCGGGCGGCGATCGCCCGCGCGCTGGCGCTGGAGCCAGACCTGCTGCTGATGGACGAGCCAACCAACCATCTCGACGTCGCCGCCATCGAATGGCTGGAGGGTTATCTGCGCAGCTTCGCCGGTGCTTTCGTGGTCGTCAGCCACGACCGCATGTTCCTCTCCCGGCTGACCCGGGCCACCTTGTGGCTGGATCGCGGTCAGGTGCGGCGCGCCGAGGTCGGCTTCGGCGGCTTCGAGGCGTGGAGCGAGAAGGTCGCCGAGGAGGAGCAGCGCAACGCGGAGCGGCTGGATGCCAAGCTGCGGCTGGAACAGCACTGGCTGGCCCGCGGCGTCACTGCCCGGCGCCGGCGCAACCAGGGCCGCCTGCGCAAGCTGATGGAGATGCGCGAGGTCCGCCGGCGGATGACCGGGCCGCAGGGTGTCGCCGCCCTCGCGCTGGCCGAATCCGAGCAGAAGTCGAAGGTGGTCATCGAGGCCGAGGGCGTCGGTCAGGCCTTTGGCGGCAAGACCATCTTGAAGAACTTCAACATCAAGGTGCAGGCCGGCGACCGCATCGGCGTCATCGGCCCCAACGGCGTCGGCAAGACCACCCTGCTCAAGCTGCTCACCGGCGAGCTGGCCCCCGACGAGGGGCGCATCCGCGTCGCCCGCACCCTCGACCGGGTGATGGTGGACCAGGCGCGGGCGTTCCTGACGCCGGGCAAGAGCGTGCGCGACGTGCTGGCCGACGGTGGCGACTGGGTGACGGTGGGCACCGAGAAGAAGCATGTGGCGGGCTACCTCAAGGAGTTCCTGTTCGACCCCGGCATGCTGGAGGCCAAGATCGAGACGCTGTCCGGCGGCGAGCGCTCGCGGCTGCTGCTGGCGCGCGAGTTCGCCAAACCGTCCAACCTGCTGGTGCTCGACGAGCCGACCAACGATCTCGACCTCGAAACGCTCGACCTGCTGCAGGAAGTGATCGCCGAATATGACGGCACGGTGCTGATCGTCAGCCACGACCGCGACTTCCTCGACCGCACCGTCACCATGGTCATCGCGCTCGATGGCTCCGGCAAGGCCGACGTGGTGGTGGGCGGCTATTCCGACTGGGAGGCCAAGCGCCTGCCACCCCCGACGGCCAGACCCGCCGCTGCCGCCCGCGCCGAGGCCGCCGCGCCCGCCCCGGCCAAGGCCGCCACCAAACTGTCCTACAAGGACCAGCGGGAACTCGACGGCCTGCCGGCGGAGATCGAGGCGCTGACCGACCGCATCTGCCAGCTGGAGGTCAAGCTCGCCGACCCCGACCTGTACACCAAGAAACCGGACCTGTTCGCCCGCACCAGCGCCGAGCTGGAGGCCGCGCGCGTTACCCTGGCGGCGCGCGAGGAACGCTGGCTCGAACTGGCGGAAAAGGCTGAAGCCCTTGCCGGCTGAGCCGACGGAATCAGAAGCCCTTGCCGGCTGAGCCGGCGGAATCAGAAGCCCTTGCCGGCTGAGCCGGCGGATCACCTGCCGGCTGGGCTGGTGGAGTCGCCTGCCGGCGGGGCTGGCGGGCGCACACTTCCCAGCCCTTGAGATGCCAGGATTTTCGCTGGTTGGATAATGTCTTTAGTCGCATTGTCATATAAGCCGGCGCACATATGATCCGTGATTCATGTTTGGCCGTCTGGCCAATGTTGAGGGGTCGCGTCACCATGTCCGTTACTGAGTCCATGCCCGCCGATCAGGCCCAGTCCACCGATCCCGAGCAGATCGCCCGGCTGGCGGTCGCTGTCGGTCAGGCGGTGCAGGAAGGCACCGAGGCCATTCGCGGCATCACCAGCCGCACCAAGATGCTGGCGCTCAACGCGCTGATCGAGGCGGCCCGCGCCGGGGACGCCGGGCGCGGCTTTTCCATCGTCGCCAACGAGGTGAAGGGCATCTCCGGCGAGATCGAGGAGGTGGCGCAGAATCTCGAGTCCGAGCTGGTCGGCAAGGCCCGCCTGCTGGAACAGGTGGGCGCGCGCCTCACCGAGGCGGTGCGCGGCCAGCGGCTGGCCGATCTGGCGCTCAACGCCATCGAGATCATCGACCGCAATCTTTACGAGCGCACCTGCGACGTGCGCTGGTGGGCGACCGACAGCGCGGTGGTGGCCGCCGCCGCCGAGCGCAGCGATGCCGCCTGCCGTCACGCCAGCCAGCGGCTGGGGGTCATTCTCGACGCCTACACCGTCTACCTCGACCTGTGGATCGCCGACGCCGCCGGCACGGTGATCGCCAACGGCCGGCCGGACCGCTACCGGGTGGCCGGCCACAGCGTCGCCGGCGAGGCGTGGTTCCGCGACGCGCTGGGCTCGGCCAGCGGCGACGACTATGCGGTCGCCGACATCACGGCCTGCCGGGCGCTCGACAACAGCCTGGTCGCCACCTATGCCGCCGCCATCCGCGAGGGCGGCGAGCGGCATGGCCGGGTGCTCGGCGTGCTCGGCATCCATTTCGACTGGCAGCCGCAGGCGATGGCGGTGGTCAACGGTGTGCGGCTGTCCGCCGAGGAGCGCCGGCGCTCGCGGGTGCTGCTGCTGGACAGCCAGCACAAGGTGATCGCGGCCTCCGACAATGTCGGCGTGCTGGCCAGCCATTTCGCCCTGGCGACCCAGCGCGGTGACATCGGCCACTACGAGACCAGCGACGGCGCGGTGGTGGGCTATGCCCGCACGCCGGGCTACGAGACCTATCGCGGCCTCGGCTGGTATGGCTGCGTCGTCCAGCGGCGCGCCGAGGACGCCTGAGGTCGGGAAAGCCGGCGCGGCGCGCGCCTGGCGTTACTTCACGAACACCCAGTTCCGGTCGTCGGACAGCGCGGCGTCAAAGCGGTAGCCGTCCGGCGCCAGGTCCTTCAGGTCGTCCGGCCGGTCGATGCCGGCCGCGCAGAGGGCGCGGGCCATGGCGCCGCGTGCCCGCTTGGCGTTGAACGAGATCACCTTGAGCTGGTTGCCCCGGCGCTCCTTGAAATGCGGCGTCACCACCGGGCAGGGCAGCCGCTGGGGGCGCACCGCGCCGAAATATTCCTGGCTGGCGAGATTCACCACCACCGGCGTGCCGGCGTCCGCCAGATCGGCGGCGATGAGGTCGGTGATGGTGTCGCCCCAATAGGCGTAGAGCGTGCGCGCGCCGGGGGTTTTCAGGGCGATGCCCATCTCCAGCCGGTAGGGCTGGATGAGATCGAGCGGCCGCAGCAGGCCATAGAGGCCCGAGAGAATGCGCAGGTGCCGCTGGGCAAAGGCGATCGCCCCGGCCTCCAGCGTGCCGGCGGCGAGGCCTGCATAGACGTCGCCGTTGAAGGCGAACACCGCCGGGCGCGCGTTGTCCGGGGTGAAGGGGGTGCGGAAGGCGCGGAAACGGTCGACGTTGAGGGTCGCCAGCGCGTCGGAAATCCCCATCAGGCTTTTCAGATCGTCCGCCGACAGCGCCCGGGCGTGGGCCACCAGGTCCGCGGCGCGGTCCAGCAGGCGCGGCTGGGTCGGCGCCCCGGCGGGCAGGGGGGCGGGCAGGGCGGACTCGAAATCGAGCGATTTGGCGGGGGACAGCAGGGTCAGCATGGCAACTCGGGCAACGGGCGTTTCATCCCCGTCACCTGCCGGGCCGGGTCCGATTCGTCAAGCGTCGCCACCGGCTGCTGTCGCCGGGAGCCGGATCGGTGGGTGCCATCCCCGCCCGGCGAGGGGCGGATGTCTGTACCCGCGATCATGCGGATCCGGCACCGTGGAATGAGTTTAACAATTTATGATTGCTTTTTTCCTATAACTGTGCCAGAAAGCCGTCAGTAGGCGTATTGCTCTTTCTCATTGTTGGTCTTTACCCGAGGCCCAGCTGAAACGCGAAGGGCCACGGGGATGCCCCGTGGCCCTGGCGATCAGCGGTGCGCCGCCGGATCAGTACACGCGCGCCTTCGGCTTGATGTACTCGATCTCGTCGGTCAGCGTGTTGGTGTGCACCGGACGATAGTCGATGGTCACCTTGCCGTCGTTGGAGAACCAGGCAACGGTATGCTTCATCCAGTTGTCGTCGTCGCGGTTGGGGTAGTCCTCGTGCATGTGCGCGCCACGGCTTTCCTTGCGGTTGGCGGCGCCATACATGGTCACCACCGCCTGCGGCAGCATGTTGTCGAGTTCCAGCGTCTCGATCAGGTCGGTGTTCCACACCAGCGAGCGGTCGGTGACGCCGATGTCGGTCATGCCCTGATAGACGGCGTCGATCTTGCCCTTGCCTTCCTCAAGGATCTTCTCGGTGCGGAACACGGCGCAGTCGGCCTGCATCGTCTTCTGCATCTTGAGGCGCAGCTCGGCGGTCGGCGTGCCGCCCTTGGCGTGGCGGAAGTGGTCGAGCCGGCCCAGCGCCAGATCAGCGGAGTCCTTGGGCAGGGCGGCGTGCGCCGTGCCCGGCTTGATGATCTCGGCGATGCGGTGGCCGGCGGCGCGGCCGAACACCACGAGGTCGATCAGGCTGTTGGAGCCCAGGCGGTTGGCGCCGTGCACCGACACGCAGGCAGCCTCGCCGACGGCGAACAGGCCCGGCACCACGGTGTCGGGGTTGCCGTCCTTCAGCGTCACCACCTCGCCGTGGTAGTTGGTCGGGATGCCGCCCATGTTGTAGTGCACCGTCGGCACCACGGGGATCGGCTCCTTGCGCAGGTCGACGCCGGCGAAGATGTGCGCCGTCTCGGTGATGCCCGGCAGGCGCTCGGCGAGAATCTCCGGCGCGATGTGGTTGAGGTGCAGGTAGATGTGGTCGCCTTCCTTGCCGACGCCACGACCCTCGCGGATTTCCATGGCCATCGAGCGGGAGACCACGTCGCGGCTGGCCAGATCCTTGGCCGACGGCGCGTAACGCTCCATGAAGCGCTCGCCGTTGGCGTTGGTGAGATAGCCGCCCTCGCCACGCGCGCCCTCGGTGATGAGCACGCCGGCGCCGTAGATGCCGGTCGGGTGGAACTGCACGAACTCCAGGTCCTGCAGCGGCAGGCCGGCGCGCAGCACCATGCCGCCGCCGTCGCCGGTGCAGGTGTGCGCGGACGTCGCCGAGAAGTAGGCGCGGCCGTAGCCGCCGGTCGCCAGCACCACGGCCTTGGCGCGGAAGCGGTGGATGGTGCCGTCTTCCATGCACATGGCGACGACGCCACGGCACTCGCCGTTCTCCATGATCAGGTCGAGGGCGAAATACTCGATGTAGAAGTCGCAGTCGTACTTCAGGCTCTGCTGGTACAGCGCGTGCAGCATGGCATGGCCGGTGCGGTCGGCGGCGGCGCAGGTGCGCTGGGCGGCCGGGCCGTTGCCCATGTTCTGGGTCATGCCGCCGAAGGCGCGCTGGTAGATCTTGCCTTCCTCGGTGCGGCTGAACGGCACGCCGAAGTGCTCCAGCTCATAGACGGCGGCCGGGGCCTCGCGGCACAGATACTCGATGGCGTCCTGGTCGCCGAGCCAGTCGGAGCCCTTCACCGTGTCGTACATGTGCCAGGTCCAGTGGTCCGGCCCCATGTTGCCGAGGCTGGCGGCGATGCCGCCCTGGGCCGCCACGGTGTGGCTGCGGGTGGGGAACACCTTGGTGATGCAGGCGGTCTTCAGGCCGCTTTCGGCGATGCCCATGGCGGCGCGCAGGCCCGAACCGCCGGCGCCGACGACGACGGCATCATAGGTGTGGTCGATGATCTTGTAAGCCTCGGACATGGATCAGGCTCCGAACGCGATCTTGAGAATGGCGAACACGCCGGCGACGCCGCCGGCGATGGCGAGGAAGTTGACCGCCAGCAGCGCGGCCAGCTTCATGCCGTGGTCGTGGACATAGTCCTCGATCACCACCTGCAGGCCGAGCCTGGCGTGATAGAACATCGCCACCACGAACAGCAGCAGCAGCACGGCGACCAGCGGGTTGCCGATCCAGGCCGTCACCACGGCATGGCCGCCGGCGACATGCGAGACCAGCGAGGCGATCAGCCAGACGGCGAGCGGAATGAGGGCGATGGCGGTGGCGCGCTGGAGCCACCAGTGATGGGTTCCGGCCTTGGCGGCGCCCAGGCCGCGGACCTTGCCGAGTTCGGTGCGCAAGCTCATCGGTCTCATGCTCCCTTAGGCGAAATAGACGAGGAACCAGGTCACCAGGGTCAGGATCGTCGATCCCGCCAGGGTGAGGCTGGCCAGCCTGCGGCTGGTGGCCGGGTCGTAACCCTCGCCGGTGTCCATATAGAGGTGACGGACGCCCGAGCACAGGTGCTGGAAGAACACGAAGGTCAGGCCGAACAGCACCAGCCGGCCCAGCGGACTGGTCGCGGCGTCGAGGAAGAAGGCATAGGCCTGCGGGCCGGACGCGGCGGCCAGCAGCCACCACAGCAGCACGGCGGCGCCGACGGTGGCCAGCCCGCTGCCCGTCACGCGGTGCAGGATGGACACCAGCATGTTGGACCGCCAGCGGTAGACCTGAAGATGCGGGGAGAGTGGTCGCGCCCTGTTCGCCATGTCGTCTTGCCCTCACAAACCAACCAATGAGACTCGCGGCCCTGTCCGGGCCACGGTCACTCGCGGAAAGGCTTTAAGCACCGCGCGCCGCTGTGGGAAGTCAAAAAAACGAGCGGGCCCCGCCGAGGCGGGGCCCGCGAGGGCCATGGCCGCGACCCGGTCTCGCCCGGGCCGCGTGTGCCGGCGGGTCTGCTACAGCCGGGCGGTGAGCGACAGGCCGACGTTGCGCCCCGGCTGGGTGTAGGCGTCCTTGACCGTCGAGGTGGCGCCGAGCCCGCGCACGTCGCTCCACCACCAGTATTTGCGGTCGAGGATGTTGAACACGCCCACCCGTGCGCTCAGGTGGCTGTTGACGTTGAAAAAGGCGGTGGCGTCCACCAGGGTGAAGCCATCGGGCGCGAAGCAGCCGCCGGAACAGGCGGTCGAGATGCGCGAGGATTTCTTGTCGGCGACCATGGTGGCGATCAGCTGGCCGCCGAAGCGGTCATCGGCGGCGCGCCAGCTCAGGCCCGCCACCAGCTTGAACGGGTCGATGGTGTCAAGCGGCACGTCGTCGCCGTCCATCCTGGTGTCGCCTTTGGTGTAGGAGGCGGTGGCCAGCAGGCCGAAGCCGGCCGGCAGCGTCAGCTGGCCGCGGGCCTCGACGCCGCTGATCTCGACGCGATTGAGGTTGATGTACTGGAAAATGGCCGGATTGGTCGCGGTGTAGCTGCCCGAGACCAGCTGCATCGAGATGAAGTCCTTGTACCAGCCCTTGAAGGCGGTGGCGTTGAGCGACCACGCCTTGCCGGAGAGACGGACGCCGGCCTCGATGGTCTCGCTGGTTTCGGGCTTCAGGTCGGCGTTGGAGACGATCTGGTAGTTGGAGACCGGATTGGTGTAGCCCGAGTTGACCTGCGACGGCGATGGCGCCTTGAAGCCGCGGGCGTAGTTGGCGAACAGGCCGATCGAGTCGGTCGCCTTGAACACCAGGCCGAGCTTGGGCGACAGGTGGGTGTCGGACTGCCGGGTCGGCGGCGAGCCGGTGTAGGTGGCGTCGGTCTCCGGCTTGATGCGGTAATAGTCGAGGCGCAGTGCGGGGAACAGCGTCAGGCGCTTGTCCATCAGGCTGATTTCGTCCTGCACGAACAGGCCGCCCAGTGTGTGGTCGGTGGTCGGGAAGGCGCGGGCCGGGAAGGTCTCGCCGGCCGGCGGCACGGTGCCGTCGCGCAGGCTTTTCTGGCGGGTGATCGACAGGTCGCCGCCGTAGACGAAGTGGTGGGAGATGGCCTCGCCCTCGATCACGGTCTCCAGATCGGCGTTGGCGCCGATGACGCGTGTGTCAAAACGGTTGTCGCGAATGCGATCGGCGGCGGTGTTGCGGTCCTCCTCGGCATATTCCTTGTTGCGGCTCTGCTGCCAGTGGAGGTTCCAGCGCGCGGCGTGCAGCAGGCCGCCGTCGCCGGTATAGCGGTGGTCGAGGCTCACCCGGTCGCGCTTGATGTTGTCCCGCGACCACAGGGCCAGGGTGCTGGTGGCGGCGGTGGGCGTCGGCGCGACGGCGCTGAGCACGTCGGTGTCGATCTCGCGGTCGCTGTGTTCGGCGGTCAGGCGCAGGCGGTGGGCGTCACTGGGCGCGAACACCAGCTTGGCCAGCACGGCGTTGGACCCGATATCCTGCGGATTGGCGCGGGTACGGTTGCTGTTGGGCTCGTCGTTGTCGCCTTTGGTGTCCTGTTCGTGGCCGTCGCGGCGGGTGTAGGCCAGCAGGTACTGCCAGGCCCCGGACCTGCCGGCCACCAGCGCGCTCTTGGCGAGGCTCTCGTCGGCGCTCGCATAGCCCGCCTTGGCCTCCGCATACCAGCCGTCGGTGTCGATGTAATCATCGGGATCCTTGGTGGTGAAGCTGACGGCGCCGGCCACGCCGTCGCTGCCATAGAGCGCCGAGGTCGGCCCGCGCAGGATCTCGACCGACTTCAGCAGGTCGAGGTCGAGATAGTCGCCGCGCCCGGTGGCCTGGGCGCCGAAGCTGAACGCCTCGGGCAGGCGGATGCCATCGACCTGGATCAGGATGCGGTTGCCTTCCAGGCCGCGGATGTTGAAGCCGCTGTTGCCGTCACGCCCCGTCGCCGATCCGGCGGCGGAGTAGCGGCTTGGGGCGCTGCGGACTGAAACGCCGGGCTCGAAGCGGATCAGATCCTTGATGTCGGTGACCAGATTTTCCTCGATCTGCTGGTCGTCGATGACGCTGACCGTCGACGGCACGTCGGCGATGTCGGTCTCGATCTTGGTCGCCGAGACCGTCACCGCTCCCAGCCGTGTCGCCGAGTCGCGGGCCGGTGCCTTGTTGACATCGGCGTCGGCGGCGGCATCGGCGGCCAGGGCTGGCGCCGCGAGGGCACCGACCCACAGTGGCAGTGAAAGCAGCAGAGCATGACGCATGGAAACCCCCTTGGGTGTGAATGAACCGTGGGGATCGTTATTAATAATAAGTCGCAGAATCAATATGAATAATGACGTACAGGTGAATTTGAATTATACGAAATAACCAAAAAAGACGGGCAGCCGCGCGGCTGCCCGTCAGGACAGGGAAAAGTGTCACAAGAATGATCGGGACGGCGCCGGGCCGCCGGGGTCGGCGGCCGCGATCGCCATCCCGGCGGGGTTATTTCTTCGCCGGCGGCTGGTTGGCGGTGACGGCGCTGTTCTCGCCGGCGCCGGACAGCTTGCCGTTGCTGTTGCTGTCGTGGCTGCCGTACATCCGCCAGCCGGAGGCGAGATACTCGTCGCGCGACATGCGCTTGTCGGCGTTGGAGTCGATCGACTCGAAGCGGATGTGTGCCTGCTTGAGCTGGGTCTCGCGCATGCGCTTCATGTTCTCGTCCAGGCGCTTGGTGAATTCGGCGACGTACTCGGTCTCGCTGATGACGCCGTCCCGGTTGGTGTCGGTCTCCTTGAAGCTGGCGTCGCGCTCCTGCTGGAACTCCAGCGGGCTGACGATGCCGTCGCCGTTGCTGTCGTACTGCTTGACGAAGGCCTCGAAGCCATGGGGCGCGGCGCCTGCCGTGCCGGCGATCAGCGTGATGGCGAGGGAAAGCCCGAAGGTTCTGGTCATGACGATGTCCTTTGTTGGAGAGAGGGTGAAGATCACGGCATGACCTCGAAGGTCAGCGTGTAGGTGTGGCTGCGCCAGGGCGTGGCGGCGCCGGCGGGTGCCGGCCCACGATGCCGGGTCATCAGCATGAACAGCCCGGGCTGGCTGAAATCGAGACGGGCCTTGCCGGCGGCGTCGGTGGTGACGCTGGTCAGCGGCTTGTGGCTGCCTGGCACCTGATGGCCGAGAAACAGCTCCAGGCGCTGGTTGGCCAGCGGCTTGCCGTCGTGCAGCAACTCGAAGGCAAAGCCGTCGGTCACGAACAGCTCGCTGGGATGCGTGAGCGGGTGGAGCTCGACACCGCTGCCGGTGGGCGCGAGCACCGTGGCGGTGGGCGCGCCGCGCGTGACGTAGGTCTCCGACGTGGTCACGCTCTGCACCGGCACCACCGAGGTGGCGCCCGCCGGCGGTGACGCATTGCCTTCGCCCAGCACCACCCAGGCATCCTTCACCCGCGCCATGCGGCCGAGCCGCCCGAGGCGCAGCCCGGTGGACAACCGGTAGGTGCCCCGGGTGGGCAGGGCCGCCTCCAGCACCGTCTTGTCGCGCACCGAGAATACCGGCGCCAGCCGTACCCGGCTGCCATCGGGCGCGAGCATGTGAAACTGCTCCGACTTCAGGGCGATGTCCGACGCGAAGGCGGTCTCGGTGAACCCGGCGTCCACCGTCACGTGGTCGCGATCGGTCACCGAGAAATAGTTGGGCAGCAGGAACGGCATGTGTGCCGCCGCCGGCAGGGCGACCGCCGCCACGAGCACAGCCAGCGGCGCGGCGGTCATCCAGGCGGCGCTTCGGGTGCGACGCGTCATCTTTGTCCCCTGTCTCTACAACTCGATCGCGTATCTGTTATTACGACTCATTATCATCCGCAAGAGGCAATCCGCCACGCCCGCTGATCCGGTCACGCCAATGCAAACGGGGCGCGCCGGCTAGGCACGCCCCGTGTCGGTTCAGCAATGGCTCGCGGCCGGCTGGCCGCCGCCGAGCCGTCGACGTCAGCGATCAGTCGAAGATGGCGCCCCAGCGCCGCTTGACGCGGTTGCGCCAGTGGCCGCGGTGGTAGGCGTCGGAGGCCAGCAGCGGCAGCACCGAGCCGGCCTCGGCGAACACCATCTGCTCCAGCGCGGTGTCGACCTTGCCCCAGCTCGCCGCCTCCTTCAGCGTCGAGGACGAGCAGGCGCCGTCACGCACGTCGGCGACGGTGATCTGCACCGCGTACTTGTGCATCTCGACGTCCTCGTGGCCGAGGATTTCCGCACACACCACGGTGTCCTGGATGAAGTTCTTCGGCACGCCGCCGCCGATCATCAGGAGGCCGGTGGTGCCGGCCTTGATCTTGATGTCGGTGAGTTCGCGGAAGTCGGCCACCGCGTCGATCATCATGTACGGCTTGCCTTCCTTCATCCGCTCGACCTGGTGCTTCACCAGGCCGAAGCCGGCCGAGGAGTCGACGAACGCCGGGCAGAAGATCGGCACGTCATGCTCGAACGCCAGCTTGACCAGGCTGTTGTCCTTCTTGCCGTGCTCGGCGAGGTAGCGGCCCATCTCGCGGATGAAGGCGCGGCTGGAATAGGCCTTGGGCTCCAGGCTGTCGGCGATCTTGCCGATGGTGTGGTCGCAGTCCTGCAGTTGCTCTTCATCGATGTAGGTGTCGTAGATGCGGTCGATGTAGAGCGAGCGCAGCGTGTTGTCGTCGGGGATTTCCAGCGCCTGATAGTGCTTGTGGCCCAGGCCCTCGAAGAAATCCATGTCGACGATCGAGGCACCGGTCGCGACAACGCCGTCGATCATGTTCGAGCGCAGCAGCTCGGCGTAGGCGTCCATGCAGCCGCCCGCCGAGGTGGAGCCGGCGATGACCAGGAAGATCGAGCAGTCCGGGTCGGCCAGCATCTGGTTGTAGATGCTGGTGGCGCGGGCGAGATCACGGCTGGTGAAGCTCATCTTCGCCATCGAGTCGATGATCGGACGGGCGTCAAAGCTGGTGATGTCGATGTGCTCGACGGTGGTCGACAGCAGTGCCGCCTTGCGCTTGTCGTTGCTCAGGTTGTGGGACATGGAGGCAAGCCTTTCCATACTCAAACGGCCAAGACCCGCCGAGCCGCGTCGGCGTGTGCTGGCCATGGGCATGATCCTCGCCCGGGGTATGCGGGCTTCGCCCCGGGCGAGGAATGGGTGCGGGTTGTCTTACTCGGCCGTGCCGGCGACGTTAAGCGTCTCCCGTGACGCTTCCATGTCGGCGTCGTCGTAGAGCGACAGCATCGGCGCGTCGGCGACCACCACCGTTTCGTCGGCCCGGAAGCCGTTGAAGTCGGTGCGCATGGCCGCGCCATAGGCGCCGAGCATGCCGATCTCGATATAGTCGCCGGCCTGGATGTCGGCGGGCAGCATGAACGGCCCCTGCATGAAGTCCATGTCGTCGCAGGTCGGGCCGTAGAAGCTGAAGCCCATCTCCTTGGCCCGCGAGGCCTCGGCGCGCAGCAGCGTCACCGGGAACCGCCAGTCGACGTGGGCGGCATCGAACAACGAGCCGTAGGCGCCGTCGTTGATGAACAGCACGTCACCCCGCCGGCGCTCCACGCGCACGACGACGCTGGCATATTCCGCCGACAAGGCCCGGCCCGGCTCGCACCACAGTTCGGCCGAGTAGGAGATCGGCAGCGCCTCGAAGTGGGTCTTGATCACCTCGAAATACGCCTCCAGCGGCGGCGGCATCATGCCGGGGTAGGCCGACGGAAAACCGCCGCCCACGTCCACCACGTCGACGGTGACGCCGGCCTGGACGATCGCCGCGCGGGCGATCGCCAGCGCGTCGGCATAGGCCTGCGGCGACATCGCCTGGCTGCCGACATGGAAGCACACGCCCAGCGTGTCGGCGGCCTGACGGGTGGCCAGCAGCAGGTCCGGCGCGTCCTCGACGCCGGCGCCGAACTTCGAGGCCAGCGACAGCTTGGAATGGCCCGACGACACCCGCAGCCGCACGCACAGGGTCAGATCGGCGGCATTGTCGGTCGCCGCCATGATCTTCGCCAGCTCGTCATGGCTGTCGAGCGAGAAGGTGCGCACGCCATGCTGGAAGTAGGCTTCCGCGATGGCTTCCGGCGCCTTGACCGGATGCATGAAGCACAGCGTCGCTTGCGGGTGGATGCGGCGCACCAGACGCACCTCGGCGATCGAGGCCACGTCGAAGTGCGTGACGCCGCTGTCCCCCAGGAGCTGGATCAGCTCTGGCGACGGATTGGCCTTCACGGCGTACAGAACCTTGCCCGGAAACTTCTCGGTGAAGAAACGGGCGGCTCGTGCAGCGGCGTGCGGACGAATGCAGGTGACCGGCTGAGCCGGACGACGGGTTGACGCTAACCCCAGCGCGCTATGGTCGTTGCGCATCTCATGGGACCTCCAACGGGTAGTTGACGATACGCTGCCTTGCGGTTGGAAGTCCCATGGGGCAGCAGAAGGCGCACATAGGGTCTGCGGACCCCCATGTAAAGATGCTTTTTGTGACATCGTCCGTGGTCCTGGGGGACGTGAAATGTCCTTTGTCTTTCAAGGGGTTGATTTATGAATGCAGGGTTAACGGCGGCTGCGCCGGCACAGGCGGTAGCACTGGCGGACGTCCATGATGCCGCGCGCCAGATTCGCGGCGTCGCCCTGCGCACCCCGTTGCTGGAAAATCCGGTGCTCAATCAGCGGGTTGGCGGCCGGATTCTGCTCAAGGCGGAGGCGCTGCAGCGCACCGGCTCGTTCAAGTTCCGCGGCGCCTGCAACCGGCTGGGCCGGCTGAGCCCGGCCGAGCGCCGGGCCGGCGTCGTCGCCTTCTCCTCCGGCAACCACGCGCAGGGGGTGGCGGCGGCCGCCGCCCTGCTGGAGGTGCCGGCGACCATCGTCATGCCGGCCGACGCGCCGGCGCTGAAGGTGGCGCGCACCCGGGCGCTGGGCGCCGAGGTGGTGTTCTACGACCGGGCGACGGAAAGCCGGGAGGCGATCGCCGGCCGGCTGGCGGCGGCGCAGGGCCGGGTGCTGGTGCCGTCGTTCGATGACCCGCACATCATCGCCGGCCAGGGCACCGCCGGGCTGGAGATCGCCGAGGACTGCGCGGCGCTCGGCGTGGTGCCGGATACCTTCGTGGTCTGCTGCGGCGGCGGCGGGCTGGCGGCCGGCTGCACGCTGGCGCTTACCGACGCCTTCCCCGGCATCGCCATCGTCACCGCCGAGCCCGAACAATATGACGATGTCGCCCGCTCGCTGGCCGCCGGCACCCGGCTGGGCATCGACGGCTACCCGCCGACCCTGTGTGACGCGCTGCAGACGCCGATGGTCGGCGCGCTGACCTTCCCGATCCTGCACGCCGCCGGGGCGCGCGGCGTCGCGGTGACCGAGGCGGAGGTGGCGGCGGCGGTGGCCTTCGCTTTCACCGAACTGAAGCTGGTGGTCGAGCCGGGCGGGGCGGCGGCGCTGGCGGCGGTGCTCGCCGGTCGCGTCGCCGCCGCCGGGCGCACGCTGGTGCTGACGCTGTCGGGCGGCAATATCGACCCCGCCACGCTCGCCCGCTGCCTGGGGGAGTGACGGGGGCAAGCGCGGTGGCTTTCGACACTCTGGCGTAGGCATCCTGCTGGCGGCGGCTTGGCAGGGCATGTCCGCCAGGCGTGTTGATGTGGCGCGTTATTTCGCGTATAAGGAGTTTTACTCGATATGATGTGAGGGGCATCATGAGTCGCACGGCATTCGCGAGGGCGGCGTCGTTCGCCTTGGTCCTGACGGCCTCCGTGCTCACCGTGCTGGCGCCCGCCGCCCACGCCAGCCCGATATACGGTGTCATCGACCTGACGCCTGATCGCGCCGAAGCGATCGCGGCGCTTAACGACCGTGATGATGTCTATCTGTCGTTGGGCGATGACGAGCAGAGCGGGCTTGATTATGCCGCCTGGATCCGGGAACGGAACGGAAATTCGCACGTCATCGGCGAGACGTCGATCCTGTCCGATGGCGCGATCAACAACGCTGGCGAGATCATCACCAGCACATTGCTCGGCGTTGATGGCTCGGATCGTCGTATCCTGCGCGGCAAGGTCGGCCAGGGTCTGACGCTGTTGCCGGAGCCGGCGCTGGCACCCGACGAACTCTGGCGCAACTATCATCCGGTCGCCATCAACGACAGCGGTGTCATTATTGGCAGGGTCGCGATAGTCAAGCAGTTGCCCGATGGCGGCACGGCTGGTTTCACCACCGTCTTCCGCTGGGATGCGGCAGGCAATGTCTCGACCATTGATGGTCTGCCGCCGGGCCTGGAGACGGTCGTCGTCGACGGCACCGAGCACTTGCGGACCACCAGCGTCCTTGCCGTGGACCTCAATAATCGCGGCGACATCATCGGTCGGGTGGTGACGAGGGACAATGGTGTTGTCACCGCCACCACGCCGTTCTGGGCGCCGGCCGGCGGCACCGCCATCCTGCTGACGGACTGGCCGGCGGCGGGCGGCGCGATGCCTTACCACATCAACGAACAGGGCCAGATTTTCGGGGTCCGCACGGTCGCTGGCGAGCAGCGCCTGTTCCGCTGGGAGGCGCTGACCGGCTTCACCGATCTCGGCTTGAAATTCACCAATGGGGCGATTGTCGACATCAATGATTCCGGGGCCGCCATCGGCATGTTCGACGACCGTGCCGCACTCTGGACCCCTGCGGCCGGGTTGCAGTACCTTGACGAGATCACCGCGCTGCCGACCGACTGGCTGATGCTCGGCCTGTTCGACCTCAACAATGCCGGCAACATCGCGGCCACCGCACTCGACGAGGATCGCTTCATTCATGCGGTTCTGCTGCTGCGCCAGGCCGCGCCCGTGCCGGAGCCGGCGGCGCTGGCCCTGCTGGCCGGCGGACTGATCGGCGTCGTCCTGGTCCGTCGCCGCCGGGCCTGATCCGACCCGTTGACCCCCGATCCGCCGGACGCTGACCCCTCGGGCGATTGCCTGCCTGCCGGTCCAGTCCTACTCTCCCGCATCGTCAGGAGACGGACGCGAGGGAACGGGCCATGGCCGGCAGGCTGCGACTGAAGGACTTCGAGGACGGCAAGCCGCTGTCCGACACCGTCTATGAGCAGACGCTGAAGCAGCTGCAGCGCCAGCTCCAGATCATCCAGACCGCCTATATCGTCCAGAAGCGCCGCGCCATCGTGCTGTTCGAGGGCTGGGACGCCGCCGGCAAGGGCGGCACCATCAAGCGGCTGACCGAACCGCTCGACCCGCGCTTCTGCCGGGTGTGGCCGATCGCGGCGCCCGACGAGCATGAACTCGCCCGCCACTATCTCTACCGCTTCTGGCGGCGGCTGCCCGGCCGGGGCGAGCTGGCGGTGTTCGATCGCTCCTGGTACGGCCGGGTGCTTGTCGAGCGCGTCGAGGGCCTGTGTCCGCCCGAGGCGTGGGGCCGCGCCTACGGCGAGATCAACGAGTTCGAGCGGATGCTGACCCAGGATGGCACCCGGCTGGTCAAGCTGTTCCTGCATGTCACGCCGGCGGTGCAGGCCGAGCGACTGCGCGAACGGCTGGAGGTGCCCTACAAGCGCTGGAAGACCGGTTTTGACGATTTTCGCAACCGTGACCGCCGCGCCGACTATCATGCCGCCATCGAGGACATGTTCGACCGGACATCGACCCGCCACGCACCGTGGACGGTGATCGCCGCCAACCACAAGAAGGCCGCGCGCATCCGGTGTATCGAGACGATCATTGCCACGCTGTCGCGCGACGTCGACCTCACCGACCCGGTGCTCGATCCGGCGCTGAAGCGGCTGGCGGAAAAATCACTGGGGGTCCGGCTGAAGGCTGACTGAGCCGGCTGGCGGCTCAAGGCCGACCGAACGGGCGCGGGGAGGTCGCCGGCGGGGCGATGAACGGTGCCTGGGCGCCGACAGCCGGACGAAGGCTCGCGCGACGGTGGCGCGTAACTGGTTGTGAGGTGGCAATGGCTTGCCATCGATTGCCTGAAGAAATTGGGAGAACAGCAATGACCCGCACATGGATCGTCGCCACCGCGACCCTCGGCCTCGGCCTTGCCAGCATGACCGCGCTCGCCGCCGACCAGACGCCCGCGCCGGGGATGGGGCCGGGGAAGGGTCGGGGCATGATGGAGGTCACCAAGGCGGATTTCGACGCCCGCACCGAACAGCAGTTCAAGAACCTCGACGCCAATGGCGATGGCACGGTCAGCCGCGCCGAGTTCAAGGCGGCGCAGGACAAGCGGTTCGCCGGCATGGACGCCAACAAGGACGGCAAGCTCGATCGCGCCGATCGCATGGCCCGGCGGGACAAGTTGCGCGACAACATGCCGTGCCGCGATATGGACGGCCCGGACATGGACGCGCCGAAGAAATAACGACGGGACGTTGACTCTCGCCAGACGCGGGGCCGGGTGGAAACACCCGGCCCTTTTCCGTTGGTGGCCCGTCGTTGCCATCCGTCGTCGTCATCCGCGCCGTTTGGCTGAATGTCTGCTGAACGACCTGCTCAGCGCCGGTTCAGCCAGCCACTGGCATGGTCGGATCATCGCCACCCCGAGATGGCGAGGACACTGGACCCAAGGAGACACGACGATGGGCAGGACGATGATGATGGCCGTGGCGCTGGGCATGCTGGCGTCGGCTCTGCCGGGCGCCGCCGCGCAGGCTCATGGCTATGGCGTCCGCGACGGCGCGCTGCATGCCGTGTTCGACAGCCGCAACGATCGCGAGGCGTTTTTCCGCTGGGCTTATCGCAACTTCGATGCCAACCGCGATGGCCGTCTTGGCGAGCGCGAGATGACGATGGCACGGCGCTCGGCGCTGACGCTGGCCGACCGTAACGGCAACGGCCGGGTGAGCGAGAAGGAATGGGACCGCTTCGTGCGTTCCTCCGCTTACCACCGCCACCCGGCCTATGCCTGGCATGATCGCCGCGATCATCGCGACCGCGACCGCCATGACCGCGACCGCCATGACCGCGGCCAACATGACCGCGACTGGCGCGACGATAATCGCTGGTGGCGCGATCGCTGATCGCGCGGGGCGCTGGTGGCGCGATCGCTGATCGCGCGGGGCGCTGGTGGCGCGATCGCTGATCGCGCGGTGGCGTGAGCGTCCGGCGCCTGATCCGGGTACCGTCCGGGGCCGGGTCAGGCGTCGTAGGCGATCGCCAGCACCTCGATCTCGACCGGGCCGCGCGGCGTCGTCAGGGTCAGGGAGTCGCCGACGCGTGCCTTCATCAGGGCGCGGGCGATCGGCGACACCCAGCTCACATACTGGCGATCGGCATCCGTGCCCATGTCCACCTCGTCGCGGCCGACGATTTTCACCGTGCGCTCGACGTCCTGCTCGTCGACATAGGTGACGGTGGCACCGAACAGCACCCGCGACTTGTCGGTCTGGCGCTCGGGGTCGACGACGATCGCCGTCTCCAGTCGCTTGGCGAGGAAGCGCAGCCGCCGGTCGATCTCCCGCAGCCGCTTCTTGCCATAGAGATAGTCGCCGTTCTCCGAGCGGTCACCGTTGGAGGCCGCCCAGGTAACGGTTTCCACCATCTTCGGTCGTTCCACCGCCACCAGCTGCTGATGTTCCTCGCGCAGGCGGCGATAGCCCTCGGGCGTCATGTAGTTCCGGTCGCCGGGCAGCGGCGGCGGGGTGTCGTCGTCCTCGTCGTCCGCGTCCTGCGATTCCCGCACGAGTGCCTTGCTCATGGTGCCTCAACGTCTGTTCCTGTGGCGCGCTGCCGTCATGGCAACGCCGGCCAGCTCGGCCATCAACCGTCGCCAGTCTGTCAGCTGTCGCCCGTCAGCCCGAGCAGGCGCGACAGCGCCTTCAGCCGCGGTTGTCCCGCCGGCTTGTCGCCGGTTCCGCCATCCGGCGCGATGCTCTGGTAGATCACCGCGTTCTCCAGCACCCGCTGGACATAGTTGCGGGTCTCGCTGAACGGGATCTGCTCGATCCAGCTCACCGTGTCGACGGTGGGGTCACGCGGGTCGCCGAAGCGTTCCAGCCAGCGGACGACCCGGCCCGGTCCGGCGTTGTAGGCGGCCACCGCCAGCACGTGGTTCCCCCGGAAGCGATCGAGCATCTGCTGGAAGTAGGTGGCGCCCAGCGTCATGTTGTAGGCGGGGTCGGTGGTCAGCCGCGCCGGTTCGTAAGGCAGACCGACTTTCTTCGCCACCAGCTGCGCCGTGCCCGGCATCAGCTGCATCAGGCCGCGCGCGCCCGCCGGGCTCACCGCCTGGATGTTGAACAGGCTCTCCTGGCGCGAAATGGCATGCACCATGGTCCACATGCCTTCCAGCTCGCGCGCCAGCGGAATCCGCGGATAGGAGGCGTAGGCGAGGTTGATGCCCTTGCCGCGCGCCAGCTTGGCGGTGACGACGCCCAGATCCGGCCGGTTGAGCGCCTGCGCCAGGTCGGCGGCGAGGCGCTTCTCCGCCGGCGTCTGCGCCGCGCTGGCCAGCTCGCGGATGAACACGGATTCGGTGGGGCTCTCCCCCAGCTCGTTGAGCAGCCGGGTCGCCTGCACCAGGTCGCTGGCGGCGAACGCCACCGCCTGGTTCGCCAGCAGTGGCGGCGGTGTGAGTTCGGGCGAGGGCAGGGCGATACTCAGCTTTTCGGCGGCGAGCTGGCCGTAGAAGGCATCGGCGAACTGCGCCGCGCGATCATACCAGGCGCGTGCCAGCGGACCGTCGTTGACCGCTTCCGCCGCCCGCCCGGCCCAGAAGGCGGCCTTGCTCAGCGTGATCGGCGTCCGTGCAATGGCGAACATGCGCTCGAAATGCCGGATGGCGTCGCGCGGCCGGCGGATGTCATGCAGCGCCAGCCAGCCGGCCTGCCATTCCAGGTCGGCGACGGCAATTCGTTCGGCGTCGGGCGCATCGGCGCCGGATGCGGCGAGGCCATGCTGGCTGACCAGCCGGTAGGCCAGTACCGGGTTGCGGGCGCCGGTTGCCCAGCGCGCCAGGCGCAGGCGCTCCTCGGCCCAGGTGGCCGGGCGGGCGATGTCCCCCGGGCTGGCGGGAGCGCCCGCGAGAATCTGCGCGGCACGGGCCGGGTCATTGCCCTTGTTGCGGTACCAGAGGGCACGATCCAGCAGCAGGCCGGCATTTGCCTGCAGGCTGGCCGGCACGCGATCGGCCATGGCCGGCGCGTCGGCTGCCTGGGCGCGCAAGGCGATGCGGGCCTGCGCCCAGGCCTGACGGTCGGCGTCGAGGAACGGCAGCATCCGCCGGGCGGCGCTGGTCATGCCCTGCCACAGCTGCTGGTCGACCCGGGCCAGATGATCGTCGGGCGTCAACCGGGCCCGGAACAGGCTGAGCAGTCTTTGCTCGTCCTCCGGCCCCAGGCTGCCGCTGGTCCAGGCTTCCCGAGCCAGGGTGCCGGCCCGCTCCCACAGGCCGGTCGCCGCCAGCGCCTCGGCGTGGCGCAGCCTGCCGGCGGCGGTGATCGCCGGGTGGCGCTCGAAATAGGCCAGCCGTTCGGTGTGCGGCACGGCGGGCGTCATCGACTGTTCCAGCCGGCCGCGCATCTGGCGTTCCTGCGGCCAGCCGCGATTGGTCATCAGGAAGCCGTACAGGTCCGCATAGGGCGCCTTGGCCTCCAGGCAGCGCAGCCGGTCCCATGCGGCCAGCTTCGTGGCGATGGCGGCGCGGGCGGCGTCACTGGTGCGGCCGGCGCGGCCATAGGCGTCCAGCCGTGCCTGACAGGCCGCCGACAGGGGTGCCGGGGCACCGGCCGTGGTGCCGGCATGCACCGGCGCGGCCGCGAGGGCGCCCAGCAGGGCCGCCAGCGGCACCGTCATCCAAATCTTCGAGCGCATGGGCCTGCCTGCCGCCATCGAACTTGCCTGCCTCCGTTGAACGTGCTTAGGGTCTCCGCCAATCGCGGCGGTCAGCTCCTGATTGCCATGAACTGCTTGAGATGAGGTATAGTCCCATGATTGGCGGGTCCATTCCAGCCCTGATCACGCCGTTCCGAGATGGCGTCATCGACGAACCGACGTTTCGTACCCTCGTCGAGCGGCAGATCAAAGGTGGCAGCAAGGCGCTGGTGCCGGTGGGCACGACCGGCGAATCGGCGACGCTGAGCCATGAGGAGCATCACCGGGTCACCGAACTCACCATCGAGGTCGCCGCCGGCCGGGTGCCGGTGATCGCCGGCTGCGGCTCCAACGCCACCGCCGAGGCGATCAGCCTGATGCAGCACGCCGAAAAGGCGGGCGCCGATGCGGCGCTGGTGGTCTGCCCCTATTACAACAAGCCGAGCCAGGACGGTCTCTACCAGCATTTCAAGGCGCTGGCCGAGGCGAGCGCGCTGCCGATCATCATCTACAACATCCCCGGCCGCTCGATCGTCGACATGAGCCCGGAGACCATGGGCCGGCTCGCCGAGCTCAAGACCATCATCGGCGTCAAGGACGCGACCGGCAACATTGCCCGCGTCAGCCAGCAGCGCGCCACCTGCGGCACCGGCTTCATCCAGCTATCCGGCAACGACGAGACGGCGCTGGCTTTCAACGCCACCGGCGGTGTCGGCTGCATTTCCGTTACCGCCAACGTGGCGCCCGAACTGTGCGCCCGGTTCCAGGCGGCCAGCCTCGCCGGCGACATGGGTACGGCGCTGGCGCTCAATGACCGGCTGTTCCCGCTGCACCTGGCGCTGTTCGCCGATGCCTCGCCGGGGCCGACCAAATATGCGCTGCACAAGCTGGGCCTGCTGCCGACGATGGAGATGCGCCTGCCGATGACGGCGCCATCGGCGGCCGCCTGCGCCAGGGTGGACGCGGCGCTCCAGCACGCCGGCCTGCTCTGAGGCCCGCTCCGGAGCCCCGTGTGTCGCCATGGCCCGTCCGCATGTCTCCCAGCCGCTGACCAAGCGCAAGGTGGTCGCCGAGAACCGGCGGGCGCGGTTCGACTATTTCGTCGATGATGTGTACGAGGCGGGCATCGCGCTGACCGGCACCGAGGTGAAAAGCCTGCGCTTCGGCGAGGGCTCGATCGCCGATTCCTACGCCGAGGTCCGCAATGGCGAGGTCTGGCTGGTCAACGCCAACATCCCCGAGTTCAGCCACGGCAACCGCTTCAATCACGAGCCCAAGCGGCCGCGCAAGCTGCTGCTGCATGCCCGCGAGGTGGAGAAATTCCACGGCGCCGTCAACCGCCAGGGCATGACGCTGATCCCGCTGTCGATCTATTTCAACGATCGCGGCCGGGCCAAGGTCGAGCTGGCGCTGGCCAAGGGCAAGAAGCTGCACGACAAGCGCGAGACCGAGAAGAACCGCGACTGGCAGCGCGAGAAGCAGCGGCTGATGCGCGACAAGGGCTGAGGCGCGACAGGAGCTGAGGCGCCCCTGGTGCGCGGGGGGGGCGTGGTCGTGCCCCCCCGCAACCCATCTCAGAACAGGCCGCCGAGATTGAGCAGGGTGGCGATGCCCAGCAGGCCGAACAGCACGGCGGCGATGATCCGCACCAGCTTGAGCGGCAGTACCCGCGTCGCGGCCTCGCCCAGCAGCACCGCCGGCACGTTGGCGATCATCATGCCCAGCGTGGTGCCGGCGGCGACCATCAGCACCGCATGGTAGCGCGCAGCCAGCGCCACGGTGGCGACCTGCGTCTTGTCGCCCATCTCCACCAGGAAGAAGGCGATGGTGGTGCCCAGAAACGCCCCCCAGGCACCACGATCCTCCGGCGCCTCGTCCATGGTGTCGGGCACCAGCGCCCAGGCGGCCATGGCGAGGAAGGAGGCACCGAGCACCCAGCGCATGATGTCGGGCGTTAGCAGGTCGGCGACCAGCGTGCCGGCCAGCGCCGCCAGCGCGTGGTTGGCGATGGTGGCGACGAAGATGCCGAGAATGATCGGCAGCGGGCGTTTGAACTTGGCCGCCAGCAGCAGGGCGAGCAGCTGGGTCTTGTCGCCGATTTCGGCGATGGCGACGATGCCGGTGGAGACGAGCAGGGCTTCCATGACGCAATCCGGGGGCAGGGGCGGGCAACAACCAGTGACGACCGCGTCGCCCGACCCTGCCAGTGTCGGACGCGGCTCGCCAATGGTCTCGCCAAGGTCGCGGTGCCGTGCGGCACCGTGGTTCCCGGTTGCGCCATGGCCGTGGCGGCCGAGCCACCCGTGCCAAGTCTGTTGACGCAACCCCCTCTGATCCGCGAGGGCGGCTACTCCCCAATGAAGCGGCTTTCCCATAGCGTGACGGTGCCGGTATGGCAAGTCACCTGACCTGTTGCCTGCAGGAGGGGCTGGTCGGCGCGGCCGCGACACTCTATCTGCTGGGGCAGCAAGCACGAGGCAACGATGAGCGACACCGACAGCGACGCGCCGGGGGGCAAGGCCCCTGCCAGTGAAATCCCACCCGGGGAGAGCCCTTCCGGCGAGATCCGGGACAAGCTGGTGCAGTCCAAGCAGCAGTGGGCGCGCGAGGGCCGGCTGCTCACCGGCACCAAGGGCGACCGCCAGGTCGACCGGCTGCCGCCGGGCCAGCGGCTGGTGACCAACTGGCCGGTGCTCGATCTCGGCATCCAGCCGGCGATTCCGCTCGACGTGTGGACGCTGACCGTCGATGGCCTGGTGGACAATCCGCTGCGCTGGTCGTGGGCGGATTTTTGCGCCCAGCCCGCCTTCGAGGACGTGTCGGACATCCACTGCGTCACCCAGTGGTCGCGCTACGACAACCGCTGGGAAGGCGTCTCCACCCGCCATATCGTCGCCGTGGCGGGGGTGCGGCCGGAGGCCCGCCACGTCGTCCTGCACGGCTACGACGGCTACACCACCAACGTCACGCTGGCCCACTTCACCGATACCGACTGTCTGCTGGCCCACAGCCACGACGGCCAGCCGATCGCCCGCGAGCATGGCGGCCCGGTGCGGGTGATCATTCCCAAATATTACTTCTGGAAATCCGCCAAGTGGATCAAGCGGATCGAGTTCGTCGACCTCGACAAGCCGGGCTTCTGGGAAGTGCGCGGCTACCACAATGTCGGCGATCCGTGGGACGAGGAACGCTACAGCTGAGCGGGCCGTCCATTTGGCCACGGCCGCGGCCGGGTCGGTCATGTGGCCGCAGCGCGGCCGGGCGGGTTGTCAATCCATACCCCCACCCCCTATCTTGAGTGTCGATGACCCACGCCTGCGATCATAGCCACCCGGAACTCGGCGCGCCCGACTTCCTCGCCGCCGCCGAACAGGCGCTGGTGGGGCGCGGCGAACAGTGGACGCCGCTGCGTCAGGCGGTGTTCGAGGCGCTGCTGGCGGCCGGGGGCCCGGCCAGCGCCTACGACATCGCGGAGCGGGTCTCCGCCGGCCAGGGGCGGCGCATCGCCGCCAACACCGTCTATCGCATCCTCGACCTGTTCGTCGGCGCCAACCTTGCCAAGCGGGTGGAAAGCCGCAACGCCTTCCTGGTCTGTGCCCACCCCGACCACGCGCACGACTGCATCTTCCTGGTCTGCGAGTCCTGCGGCGCCACCACCCACATCGACGACGACGGCGTGGCGGCGCAGATTCGGGCGCTGGCGCGCGCGCAGGGCTTCGAGCCGCGCCAGCCGGTGATCGAGGTCAAGGGCCGCTGCGCGGCCTGCGTGGCGGGCTGAATCCGCCCCCCTCCCTTCGTGGTTCGACAAATGGCGCATGGAGGGCTATAGCGCTGTCATGGTTTCATTACTTCCCGGAGTTCAGGGTGACGGATCGTCTGCCCACGCCACCGTCCTTGACGCCTTCCACGCCGCTGCTTGATCAGGTCCGTCTGCCGGCCGACGTGCGCCGGCTGACGCCCGAGCAGCTGCCGCAGCTGGCGGAAGAAGTGCGTCAGGAGCTGATCCACGTGGTGAGCCAGACCGGCGGCCATCTCGGCGCCGGGCTGGGCGTCGTCGAGCTGACGGTGGCGCTGCATCATGTGTTCAATACCCCGGACGACATCCTGATCTGGGATGTCGGTCATCAGGCCTATCCGCACAAGATCCTCACCGGCCGGCGCGACCGCATGACGACGCTGCGCCAGGGCGGCGGCCTGTCGGGTTTCACCAAGCGTTCGGAAAGCGTGTACGACCCGTTCGGCACCGCGCATTCCTCGACCTCCATCTCGGCGGCGATCGGCTTTGCCGTCGCCAACAAGCTCGCCGGCGCGCCGGGCAAGGCGATCGCCGTCATCGGCGATGGCGCCATGTCGGCCGGCATGGCCTATGAGGCGATGAACAACGCGCTGGCCGCCGGCAACCGGCTGATCGTCATCCTTAACGACAACGACATGTCGATCGCGCCGCCGGTGGGCGCGCTGTCGGCCTATCTTGCCCGGCTGCTGTCGTCGCGCTCCTACATGTCGATCCGCGACATCGGCCGCCACGTCGCCCGCCATCTGCCGCGCCCGCTGGCCCAGGCCGCCCGCAAGGCCGAGGAATATGCCCGCGGCATGGCCACCGGCGGCACCCTGTTCGAGGAGCTGGGCTTCTATTACGTCGGCCCCATCGACGGGCATAACCTCGAACACCTGATCCCGGTGCTGGAGAATGTCCGCGACGCCAAGGAAGGGCCGATTCTGGTCCATGTCGTGACGCAGAAGGGCAAGGGCTACGCGCCGGCCGAGGAGAGCGCCGACAAATATCATGGCGTCAACAAGTTCGACGTCATCACCGGTGCCCAGCACAAGGCGCCTGCGAAGGCGCCGCAATATACCCGCGTGTTCGCCCAGGCGCTGATGGCGGAGGCCGCGCGCGACGACAAGGTGGTCGCCATCACCGCCGCCATGCCCTCGGGCACCGGGCTCGACCTGTTCGCCCAGGCCTATCCCGACCGCTGCTTCGATGTCGGCATCGCCGAGCAGCACGCGGTCACCTTCGCCGCCGGTCTGGCCGCCCAGGGCCGCCGGCCGTTCGCCGCGCTCTATTCCACCTTCCTGCAGCGTGCCTACGACCAGGTGGTGCATGACGTGGCGATCCAGAACCTGCCGGTGCGCTTCGCCATCGATCGCGCCGGTCTGGTCGGCGCCGACGGCGCCACCCACGCCGGTTCGTTCGATGTCACCTATCTTGCCACCCTGCCCAACATGGTGGTGATGGCGGCGGCGGACGAGGCGGAGCTGGTGCACATGGTCCACACCATGGCGCTGCACGACAGCGGCCCGATCGCCTGCCGCTATCCGCGCGGCGAGGGTACCGGCGTGCCGCTGCCGGCGACGCCGGAGCGGCTGGAGATCGGCAAGGGCCGCATCGTCCGCGAGGGCGGCAAGGTCGCCATCCTGTCGCTGGGCACCCGGCTGGCCGAGGCGCTCAAGGCCGCCGACGAGCTGGCCGCCAAGGGCTATCCGGCGACGGTGGCCGACATGCGCTTCGCCAAGCCGCTCGACCTGGCACTGATCCGCAGACTGGCGCTCGGCCATGACGTGCTGGTGACGGTGGAGGAAGGCGCCATCGGCGGCTTCGGGGCCCATGTGCTGACCTTCCTGTCCGACGAGGGGCTGCTGGACGCCGGCCTGAAGATCCGCACCCTGCGGCTGCCGGATGTGTTCCAGGATCAGGACAAGCCGGAGAAGATGTACGACGAGGCGGGGCTGAACGCGCCCGATATCGCCCGCACCGCGCTGGCCGCGCTGCGCCACAACGACGTGTCGCTGGCCGGTACGGCACGCGCCTGAGCCCTGATTTGTCCTGATCCCCGATTGTCTTGAGATCGGGCTGAATGTATATACACCATGTATCTACATTCCCGTGAGGAGCACCACCGTTGGGCAAGCAGTATACCGCGCGTCTGTTCCGTACCGGCGGCAGCCGGGCGGTGCGGATTCCCGCCGAACTGCTGCCACCCGGCGATGAGGTGGTGATCACCAAGGAAGGGGATGCCATCGTCATCCGCGCGGCCTCGGACAGGTGCCCGACCATGGGTGACCTGCTCGCCGATCTGCCGGCGTGGGGGCCGGCCGAGGACGACCCCTGGGCCGATCTGCCCGATCCGCTCCCCGAAGCACGCGATCCGCTGGCCTGATGTTCCTGCTCGATACCAACGTCTGCAGCGCCATCGTCAGGCGGTCGCCATCCACGCTGTTCGACCGTTATGCCGGTCTGCGCGCCGGTGAGGCGGCGATCTCGGCCATCGTCTATGCCGAAATCCAGTATGGCCGGACCAAGCGACCGCTGGGGCGGGTGCGCGAGACCATCGTCGCGCGGGTTCTCGCGACGCTTGAGGTGCTGCCATGGACGCAGGTGGCGGCCGAGCATTATGCCGATATTCGTGCCGGGCTGGAGCGGGAGGGGACACCTATCGGCGCCATGGACATGCTGATCGCGGCCCACGCCCGTTCGGCGGACGCGACACTGGTCACGTTGAACCACCGCGAGTTCGCGCGGGTGCCCGGCCTGCGTGTCGAGAGCTGGTCATGAGCAAACAGCGGGTCGATCAGCTGCTCGTCGAGCGCGGGCTGGCCGAAAGCCGGGCACGCGCCCAGGCGTTGGTCATGGCTGGCCTGGTGTTTTCCGGCGAGCGCAAGATCGCCAAGTCCGGCGACACCCTGGCCGCCGACGCGGCGCTGGAGGTGCGCGGCCGCGACCACCCCTGGGTCAGCCGCGGCGGCCTGAAGCTCGACCATGCGCTGAGCCATTTCGGCTGGGACATCACGGGTCAGGTGGTCATCGACGTCGGCGCCTCGACCGGCGGCTTCACCGACGTGGCGCTGACACGCGGCGCGACGCGGGTCTATGCGGTGGATGTCGGCCACGGCCAGCTGGCGTGGAAGCTGCGTCAGGACGACCGGGTGGTGGTGCTGGAGAAAACCAACGCGCGGGCGCTCACCACCGCCGAGATCCCCGAGCCGGTGGACCTGGTGGTGTGCGACGCCAGCTTCATCGGCCTGAAAACCGTGCTGCCGGCGGCGCTGGCGCTCACCAGGCCGCACGCCCGGCTGGTGGCACTGATCAAGCCGCAGTTCGAGGTCGGCAAGGAACGGGTCGGCAAGGGCGGGGTGGTGCGCGATCCGGCACTGCACGCCGAGGTTTGCGCCGACATCGAGGCGTGGCTGAACGGCCTGCCCGGCTGGCGGGTGACCGGCATCACGCCCAGCCCGATCACCGGGCCGGAAGGCAATATCGAGTTTCTGATCGCGGCGGAGAAGCAGGCGTGAACGAGGTGCCGGCATGAACGAGGTGGTGGTCCAGTATCTCGGCGCCCAGGGCGATGGTGTGGCGCCGCGGCCGCCGGGCAAGCCGCTCTATGTCAAGGGCGCGGCACCTGGCGACATCGCCCGGCTCGACGATACCGGCCTGGTCGCCGAGCTGGTGCCGGGGCCCAACCGCGCCGAGCCGGTGTGCCGCCACTTCGGCGTCTGCGGCGGCTGCACCCTGCAGCATGTCGCCGAGCCCGCCTACCGCGCCTGGCTTTCCGAGCGCATCCTGATGGCGCTGGCCCAGCACGAGGTGACGCCGGCCCGGGTGGAGCCGGTGCACCTCAGCCCGCCGGGCAGCCGCCGCCGGGCCAGCCTGCGGGCGGTGCGGCGCGGCCGGCGGGTCGAGATCGGCTTCAACATCGAGCGCACCCACCGTCTGGTCGATCTGGCGGAATGTCCGGTGCTGCACCCGGCGCTGCTGGCGGCGCTGCCGCCGCTGCGCGACTTTCTGCGCACCCTGCTGGCCGATGGCCACGCCGCCACCGTACAGCTGACGGTCACCGATGCCGGCCTCGACGTCACCCTGTCCGGGCTGAAGGTGCGCGGCTTCGAGCAGGAAGAGGCCTGCGCGGCCTTCGCCGAGGCGGCCGATCTCGCGCGACTGTCGATCGAGGGCGCCTCGGGGCTCGACGTGATGCTGGAGCGGCGGCCGCCGACGCTGCGCTTCGGTGGCGTGCCGGTGCGGCTGCCGCACAACGTGTTCCTCCAGGCCACCGCCGATGGCGAGGCGGCGCTGGTCGACGCCGTGCTGGACGCGGTGGGCGGAGCGACGCAGGTGGCGGACCTGTTCGCCGGCGTCGGCACCTTCGCGCTGCCGCTTGGCCGCACCGCGCGGGTGCTGGCGGCGGACGCCGCCCAGCCGGCCTTGCAGGCGCTCGACCGGGCGGCACGGGAGGCCGGCCGGCCGGTCACCGTGACGCACCGCGACCTGTTCCGCCGGCCGATGATCCCGGCGGAGCTGAAGGACATGCAGGCGGTGGTGGTCGATCCGCCGCGCGCCGGCGCCGAGGCGCAGGTGGAAATGCTGGCGCAGTCCGGCGTTCCGGTGGTGGTGGCGGTGTCGTGCAACCCCAACACCTTCGCCCGCGACGCTCGCCGGCTGGTCGATGGCGGCTATCGGCTGGAGCGGCTGTGGCCGGTCGGCCAGTTCCTGTGGTCGACGCACGTCGAGCTGGTCGCCCGCTTTGCGCGCGCCTGAGACTGACCGCCGATTAACTTGACCTGACGCAAGGCGCCGCCAGCGGGCTTGCGCCAGGGTCGTGAGACTAGAAGGGAAAGTCTCATGACCTGGAACACCATCCGCCTCGAACTGGCCCGTACCCGCGAATATCCCGAGGGTAGCCCGTCGCATGCTTACATGCTGCATCTGCCGCTCGATGACCGTGGCTACATCGACGAGGACGCCTGGCGCCAGAGCCCGGCACGGGCGACGGTGACGCGCTTCTGGCCCGGCGAGCCGGACCTGCGCGGCCAGGTCATCCGTACCCGCGGCAGGGCCTGGGCCTTCTCCTACGAGCCCGGAACCGACGACGACGAGCCGATCTATCATCTGGAAAACCATGTGCTGCGGGTCGGCGAATATGTCTCCATCACCGAGACCGATGGCGATCGCCTGCCGTTCCGGGTCGTGAGCTGCCATTCTTAGCCATTTGTCTAATTTCCGGCTGGCTGCCCTCGGCCTATCCTGACACATCCGCAAATTCACGCATCAAGGCTCCCGCCTTGACAAGAGCGTTCGTTCTGTTGTGACTATTACTTAACCTTAATAGACTAGGTTTTTACAGCTATTCATCGTGGGCGGGGAACTATGCGGGCGGACCCATATGGCGGGGCAGGGCAGCGGAATGCGGCGTGATTGATCCTGCGCTTTCTCAGCAGGTCGCGTCCGTCAAGGTGGTGTAATTTCGGCTGTGGCCGTGGGCCATCGTCAGGCGGCTTTGGCGGTGATGTGTAGGGGCTGATTTTCCTCCTCGATCATGGGTTGGTTGAGTTCGGCCATGCCTT
>NZ_JBEUDS010000014.1:0-100602 GCF_041060555.1 Parapedomonas caeni
CCGGAGGTCTTCATCCCGGCATTCGCGCGGGCGGCCCTGCAACCCCAACCAGCGATGCCGCCCGCGCTGGCGCCACGACCATCATTGCACTAACAATCAAATTGGACCCGTCCGTGGGGGCCGATCACCCCTGGCGGGTCTGGTGCTGCGGGGCGGTGTCGGCGAAGCCTTCAAAGCCCCAAGTCTCAAGCAGCTGTCTCTGGAGTATATCACCGTTGCCGCCGGCGGGCGCTTCATCATCACCGGTAACCCCGACCTGAAGCCGGAGACCAGCACCAGCTATGAGGCCGGCATCGCCTATTACGGCACGACCTGGCATGTGACAGCCACAGCGTTCCAGAATGATCTCTTAGGGCTGATCCAGACGACCTGCGTGGAGAACTGCGGCATCCGCGGCCGCGAGCGCCGTGCCTATGTCAATGTCGAGAAAGCGCGCATTCGCGGTACCGAGATCGGTGCCCAGTGGGCGCCGGTCGATGGCCTGACTCTGTCCGCCAGCTATACTTACGTTGACCCCCGTAATCTTTCGACGGACCAGGAACTTGCCGAGCGGCCCAATCACAGCGTCAAGTGGGCCCTGGCATGGACGGTGATGCCCGGGAGCGACGTCAATGTTCGTGGCCGCTATATCGGCAAGCAGACCGTCTACCAGAACAGTCTGCCGGTTCGTCTTGATGGTTATCAGCTGTGGTCGGTGGATGTCAGCCGTGACGTTAACGAACGACTGACCCTAAAGGCGGGCATCGACAATGTCTTCAAGAAGCGGCTGGCGGAGGACTCGGCCCTCTACAGCTTCGCTGAGCCCGGACGCGTCCTGTTCATCGGCCTCGGCGCGAGCTACTGATTGATGCCGCGAGTCCTCGGACTGCTGTTCATCCTGTTCCTGCTGGCAACGCCCCCTTTGCGTGCTGCGGAGCCGCCGCTGGTGCGCATTGTGAGCACCGACTTCGTGCTCCCGGCCAAGTTCGAGCAACTGGGACAATGGGCCGTTGACGCCGGTTATCAACTGGACTGGCGCCGTGTGGAAAGCCCAGCAAGCGCCATTCCCCTCGACGGGGTCGCCATGTTGATCGTGGATAGCCCCCGGCCCGCCGATCGCGCGGCGATCGAAAAAGCGTTGGGGTCACTCGATCAACTGGCCACCCCCTGGCTTGCGGTCGGCGGCGGCGCAACGGGCTTCGGTCACCTTGACCCTGCGGTGGCCCGACAGCTGATCGGCTATTATGCCGGCGGCGGCGAGCCCAACCTGCGGGCCTTCGTCGCCGCGCTGCCGCGCGCTCTTGCAGGTAAGGACCTCGGTGATCTGCCACTCCCGCAACGCCTGCCGGCGACCGGCCTCTATCATCCCGATGCGCCAGGCCCGTTCGCGACAGCGCAGGAATTCCGTGCCTGGGCGATATTGCGCGGTGACCGGCCGGTGGCAGCCTTCGCGGTATCCGAGGGCCAGATTCGAGACATGCAAACCCGGCTCCTGACCGCTCTTGCGGCCAGCGCCGATGCCCATGGCCTGCTGGCGGCCTTCTTCTGGTACGACGAGCGCGACCCTCAGGCGCTGAGCAAAGTCGTGCGCCAGCTCAACGCCCGTGTGCTGATCAACTTCACCCACATGCAGGACGGCGAGGCTCGCAAGACGGAGTTCGAACAGCTCGACGTACCCGTCCTGCAAGGACTGTCCGAACGCGCCGCGACACCGGACCAATGGCGTGCGTCGATGTCCGGCATCACCGGCATGTCGGCGCCGGTCATGCTGAGCGTGCCCGAGGGCTGGGGCATATCCGACCCCCTCGTGCTGGGCGCGGTGGAGAATGGTGAAGTCGTCCCGATTCCCGAGCAGGTCGAGTTGCTGACGGCGAAGATCGCCCGGCTGGTGGCTCTTCGCGACAAGGCGGCACGGGAGAAGCATCTGGCACTGTTCTTCTGGAACTATCCGACCGGCGAGAAGAACATGGCGGCCTCGAATCTCAATTTGCCGCAGACCCTCGCCAAGCTGAGCCGCGATCTGGCAGCGTCGGGCTACGATGTGCAGGAGATCGATGAAAAGACCATGATCGCAGGCGGTCAGGCGCTGCTGCGCGGCCTTTATCACCCTGAAACGCTGGAAGCACTGGCCGGTCAGGGTCTTGCGGCCCGACTGCCGCTTGCCACCTACAAGGCCTGGCTGGCGCAGTTGCCGTCCTCACGCCAAGCCGAGGTCGAGGCGCGGTGGGGCAAACCCGAAGCCAGTCCGGCGGTCCACGGCGACATGATCCTTATCCCGCGTCTGGCGCTCGGCAAGTTGCTGATCCTTCCACAACCGCCGCGCGGCGGCAATGACGCCAGAGCCTATCACGATCAGGCATCCCCGCCGGATCATCGATATCTCGCGACTTATCTTTGGATTCGAGCGGCCGCACAGGCTGACGCTATCATTCACTTTGGCACGCACGGCACGCAGGAATGGACACCCGGCAAGGACCGCGGCCTCTGGGCGGCCGATTGGCCCTTTCTGCTATTGGGCGATCTCCCGGTCTTCTACCCCTATATCCAGGACAAAGTCGCCGAGGCCCTTCAGGCGCGACGCCGGGGCCGTGCCGTCACCATTAGCCACCAGACACCCGCCTTCGCGCCGTCCGGTCTCTATGAGGAATTGCGCGATATTCATGCGCTTATCCATGACTATGCCCAGCTTGACGTGGGCCCGGTGCGAGATCGCATCGCACGGGATATCGTCCGTCAGGCTCGCGAGTCACATCTCGATGCCGACATGGGATGGGACGATGACGCCGTCGCCCGCGATTTCCATGGCTATTACACCGCCCTGCACGACCATCTTCATCAACTCGCCCGCACCTCGACCCCGCTCGGGCTGCATGTCTTCGGAGAACCAAGCTCGGATGACGAGCGACTAACGACGGTGATGCAACAACTCGGCCCGGCATATCTGAAAGTGCTGGCTCAAGATCCCGTCGAAGCCTTCGCCGAGGACGCGGCAGCGATCCGCGACAGTGTGCCTTATCGCATCTTGCACCATTATCTGCGCGCGGGCGGCGACGTGACCGCGATCGCCAACCCGGCGCTGCGCGCGCAGATCGAGCAGGCTCTCGCCTATGACCAGAATCTCGCCGCGCCGGGTGAGACGCAGGCGCTGCGGGCCGGCCTGGCCGGGGGCTTCATTCGCGCCGGGCCGGGAGGTGATCCCGTGCGTAATCCCGAGGTACCAAGCGGGCGCAATCTTTATGCCTTCGAGGCCGAGAAGATTCCCGCCCAGGCGGCCTATGAGGAAGGCGGCCGGGCATTCAGTCGCCTGCTTGCGGCCTATGCCGAGAAGAACAACGGCGCATTGCCGACCAAGACCGCCGTCTCGTTGTTCTCCGGCGAGACAATCCGGACGCTCGGCATCGGTGAAGGCCAGCTGCTGCACGCACTCGGTCTGCGACCGGTCTGGGGCCGGGGTGGCCGCGTCGAACGACTGGATATCGTGCCGCTGAGCGAACTGGGTCGCCCGCGCATCGACGTACTGGTTCAACCGACCAGCGTCTATCGCGACCAGTTCGACGCCTTCATGCGCCTGCTCGCCGATGGCATCGATCGGATCGCGGCGCTGGACGAGGACACCGGACCAGCGGCTCATGCACGGGCGCTTGAAGCCAAGCTCGCCGACGATGGCATGACACTGGAGCGGGCACGAACACTTTCCCGTCTGCGCATCTTCACCAATGCTCCCGGAGATTATGGCACGGGGCTGCCGGACCGGCTGACCCGTGGCGGCAAGAGCGATGCAGCCGACTGGCGAGACGAGGTCGACCTCGCCGATCCCTATATCGCGCGTATGGGTTACGCCTATGGCGCGCGAAACTGGGGGCTGTCACTGGAGGCAACCTCCTTGTTCGCCCGGCAACTGGAGGGTGTCGATGCGGCCGTCCTGGTGCGCTCGTCCAACCTCCACGGCATGGTCTCCACCGATCACCCCTTCGAACACCTGGGCGGGCTCTCGCTCGCGGTCCGACGGATAACGGGCAAGGCGCCCGACCTGTTTGTCACCGACATGCGTGGCAGCGAGTCCCGGGTCACCACCGCCGGCGCCTTTCTCTCGAATGAACTGCGCGTCCGCTACCTGAACCCTCAATGGATCAAAGCAATGCAGGCCGAGGGCTACGCCGGTGCCAACGCGATCGCCGGAGTCGTCAACAATCTTTGGGGCTGGCAGGTCGCTGATCCCGCCAGCGTGCGTGCCGACCAGTGGCAGGCGATGCATGACACTTATGTGCGTGATAATCGCAAGCTGGAAATGAATAGCTTCTTTGAGCGGGTGCACCCCAGCGCCCAGCTGCAACTCGTCGAGCGGATGCTGGAGGCGATCCGGCGCGATTACTGGCAACCCGATGCGGCAACCCGCCAGTCATTGGAACAGCGCCGCGCCCATCTGCAGTCGCGCGTCGCCGCCGCCGAACGCGCCGCCGCGCGGCAGTTGACAGCACAAGGCTTCGGGCTAACGCCATCCGCGCCGGGCGTCCGCGTCGATGGCGACTCTAAAGCCGATGCTCCACGCCCTCAACCACCGCTAGCCCAGGCCCCCACACCTCCGACCGGGCGCATCCTCTTACGCCAGCAGCTCGCGCCACCCATGCCGTCCATGACGTTGCGCGGCCAAGTCCCGGCCCTCGCCACCCTTCTCGCCCTCTTCCTCGCCGGTGTCCTGCTCGAACGTCGCGCCCGCCGGTCCTCCAACCTCGAAAAGGCTCTCCATGTTCACGCTTGAAGCAACGCTTTATGATGCCTCTCGCCTGTTTCTTGTGCCGGTGATTCTGCTGATCCTGTCAGCCTTGGCGTTCTCGCTGGTCAGCCTCGGTCGATTCACTGTGGAAGCGTTCGCGCGCTTGGCGGGACGGCCGAATCGCCCCCTGACCGCTCATCAGAACCGAACCGGCTGCGCCAGTGACGACCTAGAAATGCTCGTCATGCGCCGACTTGAGTGGCTGCGTATTGTTTCCCGCAGTGCGCCGATGCTGGGACTGGTTGCGACGATGATACCCATGGGTCCGGCCCTGCTGGCACTGGGCAGCAACGACGGTGCCGCGGTCGGCAAAAACCTCGTCATTGCCTTCTCCTCGGTCATCCTGGCGCTGGTGGCGGCTTCCATCTCCTTTTTCGTCTACACCATTCGCCGCCGCTGGCTGCTGGAGGAGCTGCTCGCTCTTGAAACAGCCGGCAAGGAGAGCGCGTGATGCGATTTCTTGAAGATGATGAAGCAGACGATCCTATTCTTTCGGTCGTCAACCTGGTCGACCTTTTCCTGGTGATCTGTGCCGTCTTGATGGTGCTGATCGCCCGCAACCCGCTCAACCCCTTCCAGGCAAAGCAGGTGATCGTGGTGGAGAACCCTGGCAAGGAGGACATGACCATCACCATCAAGAACGGGGAACGCCTCGAACGCTACACCGCCAGCGACAAGGTGGGTACTGGCGGCGGCGTGAAGGCCGGCGTGACCTATCGATTACCGGACGGCAATCTGGTGTATGTTCCCGAGTGAGGCGTTGCCGCCCCGGCGCTGTTGCCTGGACCCGGCATCCCTTATCCCTGCGGCGGCGTCTGTCTCCCTGCCACCCCTGAGAAGATTGCCCCGGCCCTGTCAGCTCTGCCGGCGCGGAACGGCGCTTCAGGGCAAATGCAGAGCAACGCAGGCCCCGCCAGGGACCGCCCGCGCAGCCCCCCTCCGGCACTCGTGGCGGCCACTGTCTCTCCATCGTGCCGGCCTTGAAAGCAAAGCCATCCGGTCACAGCGGCACGGCCGTTGGCGCACTCGAAACTGTCGCGGATTGTGGGCCAGCTCCCTGGAGACCATCGACCCACTCTTCGCGCCCAACGCCACTGTGGCAGGCGTTGCCGTTACTGAACGGCCGCGAAGGGTCGGCGGCGGACGGCGCGCAGACGGCGCGCAGACGGCGGCCATGCCGGCCGGGAACAGTGCCGTGATGGCATTTGACAACTCTATATACGAAATATATATATTACATATATTCGAGGGTGAGTAGGCCCATGGGCATTGTCAAGATCGATGACGACCTGCACGAGGAAATCCGCCGTGCGAGCACCGTCATGTGCCGTTCCATCAATGCGCAGGCCGAATTCTGGATGAAGGTGGGCATGCTGGCGCAAGCCAACCCCACCCTGTCGTTCAACGAGATCATCAAGGCACAGCTGGTCGCAGCCCAGGTGCATATCCCTGAGGTAGCAGCCGCCTGATATGGTGAAGACGCCTGATGAACTGGCATTGATGCGAATTTCCGGGCAGTTGCTGGCCCGGGTTTTCGAAATGCTGGATCAGCAGCAGTTGGCCGGCGTGACGACAATGGCCGTCAATGACCTGGTGGAACGCTTCATCACCGTCGATCTCGACGCGCGACCGGCAAGCAAGGGGCAGTACGACTTTGCCTATGTGCTGAACGCCTCGATCAACCAGGTGGTTTGCCATGGGGTGCCCGACCACGGGGTGACGATCCGTGACGGGGACATCATCAACCTCGACATTACCCTAGAGAAGAACGGGTTCATCTCGGATTCGAGCAAGACCTATCTGGTGGGTGCGGTTGCTCCCGCCGCCAGGCGGCTGGTCCGCGTAGCACAGGACGCCATGTGGCAAGGCATAGGCCGGGTGCGACCGGGCGCACGCCTGGGCGACATCGGCCATGCCATCGAACGCCATGCGAAAAAGCATGGCTACTCCGTTGTCCGGGACTATTGCGGCCACGGCATTGGTCGCGAGATGCATGAGGAGCCGCAGGTGCCGCACTTCGGCAAACCGGGAACGGGCCTGCCTTTGCAGGAAGGCATGGTGTTCACGATCGAGCCGATGATCAATCAGGGCACCCACAGGACTGTTGGGGACGACGACGGCTGGACAGTGGTAACCGCTGATGGAAAATTATCGGCCCAGTTCGAGCACACCGTCGCGGTGACGAAGAATGGATTTGAGGTCCTGACCCTGCGGCGTGATGAGGTGCCGATGCTGGCGCGGCGCAGATGAAGCAGGGCAGGACCTCCCCAGTTGAGAAAGGAAGCGTGATCCGCCCCCCTTTGTAGTGCTCCATCGACAATCCCAGTCTTGGCCAGGACTGAGGAATGGAATAGCTCGGAAGCACAGGCCGAGGGAGATCATCGACAAGTCGCTTGAGGCAGAGCTCACGCTGGCACAGGGCGGATGGCGGCGCCGGCCGCCCGCGGGAGAGGTGCTGCCGCGAGTCCTTCAGTGGCTCGATACGCGACGAGTGCTGCAACGGCGATATCCTCCACACTCTGGCCGACGCCTGCCGTCTGATCGAAGCCTGGAGACGGCATCACAACACCGTCCGATCGCACGGCTCGCTCAGCTTTCTTCCGCCATCCACAAGAACGGCGACACAGCCATGGCCGCCCTCCGGCGCCGCACCGCGCCACCGGCGATCGATCATGGCACCGAAGGCGCTCTTGCACTGACACTCAACTCGGACCACGGGGTGGCGACCGTTCATGGCTCCCAGCGGCGATGCAGCGCAACCGTCGCCAGCAGGATCAACCCGAGCATCCCCCAGAACAGAACCGGCAGCGCGACTGCGTTTCCGACCACCAGCCGGGCAGTCAGGCACATGGCAAGAGCAAACGGCACGCCCCAGACTACAGCCCTCCACGCAGCACGCAGACGGGAGTCGTCGACGCCGCGGCGGCGCCGCTTGCCAAGCCAGATCGACATGCCGGTAGCGGTGATGACGGTAAGGGCAAGACCGAACACGGCATAGGCGATCTTGACGCTCAGGCCACCATAGTTTCCGAAGTGCAGATTATAGGTGGACGCCGCGAGCTGCTGCCCGAGCGCGCCGTCCGACAGGCCGGCCGTGCCGATAAAACGACCGCGCGCGTCATAATCATAAGTCTCGCCGTAGATCAGCCGGAACGGGTGCTCAGCGATGATCTGGACATGCTGGCCGACCGTCATCGGGTCATGCAGCACCACATAGATAGGTCGCACATCCGGGAAACGCTGCTGGATATCTTGCAGCGCCGCCGCCACATGCGGCAGTGCCGCCGGGCGGAGGTCCGGCTTCGCCTCGCCGCCGAAGATCGGCGCGTAGACGGCCTCGATATCACCCTTGTAGAATCCCGCTGCCAATCCATAACCATTTACCGAGCCCAGTCCGATCATCGCCCCTGTCAGCGCGATTGCCAGCGTGAAGGGCAATGTCCATACTCCCAGCCGGTTATGCCAGTCGGCCAGCCCGACGCCGCCGGCGTCGCGCGCGCGCAGCCGAAACGCATCGCGGAAGATGCGAGGATGTGCCAGCACCCCCGAGATTGACAGCGCCACGATCATCACCCCAAGCGCACCGACGATTGTCAAGCCGAGCGTCGAGGGCAGATGCAGCCGGTAATGCAAGTCGAGGAGAAACTCCGCCCAGGCGTTTTCCTCAGGTGCCACCACCTGTCCGTTCCGGTCGACATGCACCGCCTGATGGTCCGTGGTGACGGTGGTGCGCGGCAGTGCATCGACCGGCAGATGAACATAAAGATGGGTGGTACGCGCCTGCCCCCGTTCACTGGCCAGTACAGCTGCCACCGCCGCCTGCACGGCGTCGGGCGCAATGGACGACATCTCCGGAGCGTCCGGTTGCTCGAACCGCTGCCATTCCTCGTAGAACACCGTCAGGGTGCCCGTGAGACAGACCAGATAGAGCAAGGCCGCGGCCAGCAGGCCGATCGCCGAATGCGCTGACAGGGCCTTGCGGACATGCGGCTGCTTGTCAGGCGCCCCACCCGTCTCCACCGAATCCCGCTCCCCCGTCATGGCAGGCGAGCCATCAGCAGGAGCACCAGACTGCCCAGGGCGGGCACGCCGAGCAGCGTCAGCTGCCGCTGGCGCACACCCGTCATTAGTAGCGCCACCGCCAGCAATGCCCAGAACAATGGCACCGCGAACAGGGTCAGGGTGTTGCTATCCGCCTCATGCCAGCCGGCGAGACCGGCCAGACCGCGCCCTGCCAGACCGCCCAGCAACGCCACCACGAAGGCGAGCGGCACCACCAGCAGGAAAGTGGTCATCCGCCGCATGATATGACGGGGCTCTTGCCGCGGTGCGTGACCGCCCCGCTCCGCGGGCCGACGCGTCTTGCCCGCGGTGGTCGTCGCGGCGATCAGCAGCAACAGCCCGGCCACGGCCATCGTCACCAGGGAGACCACCGCCAACCCCCAGGCCCCATGCGCGAGGCCGCCACAGCCCAGTCCCGCCGCCAGCAACGCCCACGCACAAGCAAGAACCGGCCAGGTGCGCATCGGCCGCCCCCAGGCCAGGCGCAGCGCGAGCACGGCGCCGCCCGCCAGAATGCTGCCTGCCCAGAGCATGGCGAGCGTCCCGGCCATCAGAAGCGATATGCCACGGTGGCAAACACGTTGCGATCGGCGCCATTGAAGCAGTCGCCGCGCGCCAGGCAGGCGGCATAGTACTTCTTGTTGAACAGGTTGGTGGCGTTGATCGACAGCTGCCACTGGCGCCAGGTCAGCTCGGCAAGTGCATCAACCAGGGTGTAGGATGGCGTCTTCACGCCGTTGGGGTAGGCAGCGCCGTAGGAATAATTGGCCGCGGAATAGCGTATGCCCGCGCCCAGCCGCAGATCAAGATCAGCGGGCAGCGCGACATTGCGGGTAGCCCAGACGGATGCGTTATGCTTGGGTACGTTATCCAGCTGATGCCCTGCGCCGTCGATCTCGGCCTTGTTGTAGCTGTAGGCGGCGATGACCTCGAAGCTGCCCGGGAGGCGGCGACTGGCCTCGATCTCGAAACCCTTCGAGGTCAGCGATCCAGCCTGGATCTGCCCGAGCGGATTGTCCGGGTCATCAATCGGGCGATTGCTCTCCCTGATATGGTAGCCGGCCACCGTGACCAGCGTCATGTCGTCGGGATGGAACTTGATGCCGGCTTCATACTGGCGACCCTGTTTGGGTTTGAACGGGCTGCCATCGCTGGTGGTGCCGGAGATCGGATCGAAAGACTCGGTGTAGCTGACGAAGGGCGATACGCCCTTGACCAGCTCGGCGATCACGCCAGCGCGGAACGTGGTCGCTCTTGCCTTTTCCACGGCGCTGCCTTGCGCGTGGGTACGGACATGGTCGCGGCGCGCGCCAACCACCACCGAGGCGCGGTCCCACAGCCGGATCTGGTCCTGGACATAGATACCGACCTGACGCTGCCGGGTATCCTCGTGGCTCAGCGGGTACATGTCGGGCAGGCCGCCGCCCCAGTCGGAGATCGCGTCATAATCGATGTCGTAGAGATCGATGACCTCGTAGCCAAATCCCCCGGTTTTCCGCACCCGGTTCCAGCTGTAGTCGATGCCGGCCAACACAACGTGCCGGATGTTGTCACCAGTCCTGAAGTCGAACCGCAGGTTGTTGTCGGTCGAGAACACGTTCATGCGAGCGTAGCTGCCGTCAGCATAGAGGCCGATGATCCGCTGGTCCTCGTCGAGGAAGGGATTGGTCGGATTGCTGTAATTGTTGGGATAATGCGTGAAATAGGTCAGGTTGCTGTCGATGTAGCGCGCCTTCAGGCTGAGACTGACCTGATCGCCCAACCGGTGATCGACGATCGCCGTGCCTTGCAGCAGCCGACCATCGTAACGATCCCAGCCTGGCTTGCCGATGAACTGGTCGTGATCGAGCTGACCATTGGGATTGTCATAAAGCGTACCGACAAGCGGCAGGAACTGCGCCGTCGAGCCGCCATCGTCTTCCTGATAGAGGCCGATGAGCGTGATGGAGGTGTCACCGCCCGGCCTCCAGGTGATTGACGGCGCGATCATTACCCGATCATCGGAAACATGATCTGTCTGGGTGTCGGCGTCACGCATGCGCACCACAAGCCGGCCAGCCAGTCCTTCCGCCAGTGCCCCCGTGACGTCGCCCAGCATCTCCTTGCGATCAAATGAGCCGTAGCGGATCGCCAGTTCGCCGGAAGCCTCGAATTCAGGCATCTTGGACACCATGTTGACCAGTCCGCCGATCGAGCCCGATCCGAACAGCACCGATGCCGGACCACGCACCAACTCGACTTGCGAAAAATTGTAGGGATCGGAGCGGATACTCGCGTAGTAGCTGAACAGATCCCGCATGCCGTCGCGAAACTGCAGCACATCAATGCCCCGCACGAAAGCGCCATCGACCCGGCTGTCGGGTCCATAGCTGTTGGCTTGCACGCCCGCGAGATAGCGTAGCGTATCGGCCACCGAGATCGCACCCTGCGCCAAATAGAGGTCGTCGGTCACGATACTGATGGCTTGCGGCGCCTCGATCGCCGGCGTGTCAGTCTTGGTCGCCGCGCCGCTGGTCTGACGGGCCGCCGTGACCACGATCTCGGAGCGCTGGGTCATCGCGACGTCCGCATCTTCCGCCTGCACGGGTAAAGGCCAGATCACACTTCCCGCAAGCAGGACCCGCTTCAGGTTCTTCATGGTCAACTCCCCTTAGCCACGCGGCCCTGCAACGGACGGCGCGCGGGCAGAACAACTAATGCGACGCACTCTCATTTGCAAACTCTTTCTTGACTGGCGATGCCGGCGCAGACCACGCGTCTCCGGTCCATTCATTCAGGCAATTCGCCGTCCCCCATCGCAGCATTGCCCGGGACGCTGCCCGCCTGCCCAGGGAGCAGGTGACGCCAATGTCGGCCATGAGCCGGTGGAACTGCTCGCTGACATACTGACGGACTTGGTCCGAGTGGTCAGGCGACGCATCCGGCTCGCGAGGCGGCCAGATCGCCATGACGGCGGCGACGCGCTCGCCGCCAACCAGGTTTGCGTGAGCAGGGCGGAACGTCACACCCCGCCCGGACGGTGGTGTCGTCGTCATGACGGCGCACGCCGCGACCATTGCCACCGACGTCCACGACAGCGACCCGCACCGACACCCGATCATGTCGAGAGGGCTTGCGTCGGTACTGAAACTGCCACATTAAATAACTACACGAGATTTAACAGCCGCCCCGCAGGACATTTTCAATCATGATTCAGACCTTGCGCACGCTGGTTACGCCATTGGCCGCCAGCCTGCTGATCGCCACCGCCCCCGCCGGCAATGACCCCGATGCCGTTCGCTTGAATGATCTTCAGTTCATCGGCGTCCACAACGCCTACCACATCGAACCGGACCGTGCGGTGTTCGCGGCAATGCACGCGAGCGGCTACCACGAAAGCGCATCGTGGCCGGCCGAGCGGCTGACACGGGCTCTCGCCTATACGCACGACCCGCTCGACGTTCAGCTCGACCGCGGCGTGCGGGTGCTCGAACTCGACCTCCACGACGATCCCGCCGGGGGCCGCTTCGCGCAACCGGGCGCGCTGGTCTTTTCCGGGACACCGCCTGCCCACGCGCCGGCACCCGTCGATCCCGAAGGGGACCTGAGCCGCCCGGGCTTCAAGGTCTTCCATGCCGCCGATATCGACGTCCGCAGTCGCTGCCTGCGGTTCGTCCGCTGCCTGGAGACAATCCACGACTGGTCGCGCGCGCATCCCGGCCATCTGCCGATCTTCATTCAGCTCGAAACGAAGGAAGGCATTCGCCCGGCGATCGGCGGCCGTTACACGCCCACCGCGTCCACGCCATTCGACCAAGACTCCTGGCGGCGCCTGCATGCCGAGATCCGCACTGTCTTCAACGAAGACGACCTGCTGCTTCCGCGCGATGTCCAGGGCCGATTTCCCAGCGTCAACGCCGCCGTGCGAACGGTGGGCTGGCCGACACTGGCATCATCGCGCGGGCGCATCGTGTTTCTCCTGCTCGACGACGTCGCCAGGCAGGACGCCTACGCCGCGTTTGTCGGCGAGGCCGGTGAGACGCCCCTGATCTTCGTCGCGAGAGACGAGCATGATCCACTGACGGCGTGGCTGATACGCCCCTCCCCCAAGACCGGAGACATCGAGCGCCTGATTCGCAGCGGCTTCCTCGTCTACACGCGGGCCGACGCCCATACCGAGCAGGCGCGGCACACTGACTATCGTCGCGCCCAACGAGCATTCGCCAGCGGCGCCCAGTTCATCGCCACGGATTTCCCCGTCCCCGATCCGCGTTATGGCCCCTATCAGGCGCGTTTCGACACAACCGGCAACCCTTACGTCCGCTGCAACCCCGTGCGCACCGACCGCGACTGCACCGCAGGCGACTAGTCGTCCACAGCGAGATAGCGCTGGTACAGCGATACCGCCGCGGCGCCGACGACGCCGGCGGCCGGTCCCAGCGACGAGGCGAACACGCGCGGACGCGGCAGTAGCACCCCTTCGTTGCAGAAGCTGTCGTCGTCCACTCGGGCAACGATCTCCTGCAGAATATGGTGTGGCAGCCGCCCGCCGATGATGACGGCTTCCGGATCGAGGATTCGGGCGGTGATCCACAATCCGTGACGGAGCTGGGCTGCGGCTCGGCTGATCCAGGCCTTGAGTGGCGGGCAGGTCTGCGGCCGCAGCGCTTCAAGACCGGAGAAATCATGGATGTCGATGCCACTCGCACACAGCGTCGCCAGCAGATCCTGGCCCGAGGGCCGCGGCCCGTCGTTGGGAAACTGGACGCCGATCAGACCTGCGTTGCCACGTGCGCCGCGATACAGACGCCCGTTGATGACCAGACCGCCGCCGATGCCGTGGCCGATATGGGCGAAGAAGAAGTGGTTGATGGTCTGGCCGATCCCGAGCAGACGTTCGCCCAGCGCCGCCGTCGCGGCATCATTCTCGACATAGACGCGTTCCTTGACGTGCGCCTGCAGTTCGGCCTGCAGGTCGTCACCGCGAAAGCCGGGAAACAGCACGTGGGCATTCAGCCGCTTGCGGTCGGAAATGAAGTCACCCGGCAGCGCGAAACCGACACCCACCAGCCGGGACCGATCGATGCCGGCAACCTTTACCAGTCCGTCGATCGCCTCGCTCGTCGCCAGCGCCAGAGCCCGTGGCGTATCAACTTCCGCGCCGAGCCCGATCTGCGCCACGACCTGCCCTGCCAGATCGATCAGCCCGACCTGGGCGACATGCCTTGAGAAATAGACGCCGGCGGCATAGGCGGCATCGGCCCGGATGGTCAGCGGACGCGAAGGTTGGCCTCGCCCGCCGTTGCGCAGCACGCCCTCCGCCAAGAGACCCATGTCCATCAGCTCCTTGATGATGCGGGTGACTGACATGGTCGACAAGCCCACGCGCGGCCCGATGTCCACGCGTGCAATTGGCTGATGACGCCAGACAAGGTCCAGCACCCGGCGCTGGGTTGGGTTGAGCTCGGCGTCTGGGATCATGCGCGGTCCTTCCTGTCGCTCCTCTAATAGCTAACGTCGCGCACTGCGCCAGCGAATATTAAATCACGTTATGTTATTAAAAATGTCACATTGACCCCGTAAGGAGGTCCCATGGCCAGGCCGGGCGGCCGGGCATATCGACCATTCAGGATAAATGCGGGGCCATTATGGAACAGGGTGAGATTGAGCGTCGTCGCGTGATCCGGCGCCGGATGACGCGGTCATTATCAGCAGGGGTGATGGCCTGCTGCATGGCCCAGACGATGATGCCGTCAACGGCGCGGGCGCAAGGCGAGTCCATGAGCAGCCAGGCGGAGGATATCGTGGTGACCGCCCAGCGCCTGGCAAACCGTCGCGCCGTCGCGGCGAAGCGCGAGGCCAATGCGATCAGCGACGTGCTGGCGGCCAACGACCTCAACGAACTCCCCGACCAGAACCTCGCCGAGGCCATGAGCCGGGTGCCGGGCCTCACCGCTTTCCAGGACGAAGGCGCTGGACTGTATATCGGCATGCGGGGCCTCAATCAGGAGTTCGTCAACCTGACCATGGACGGCCTGGAGGCCTCGTCGCCCTCCCGCACCTGGGACCAGAATCTGCGCGGCGCCAATCTTGAGGCTGTGCCTTCGAGCTTCATCGACAAGGTCGAGGTCATCAAGAGCGCGACGCCCGACCTTGATGGTGATGCCATCGCCGGAACCGTCAACCTGGTCACGCGCAGCGCGTTGGATAAGAAAAAATCCTGGCTCTCCCTTGGAGGCTCCGGCGGCTATTACGAGGAAGACGTGCCCCCTGACAACGCCCGGGGCTCTTTCAAGGGCAACCTGTCCGCCGGACACGCCTTCGGGCCCGATCGCAAGTTCGGCATTGTCCTCGACGCCAATGTCCGCGACGTCCACCGCGACAACCTGAAACCCTACGCCTTCAACACCAGTGGCGCGACAGCCGACGTTCTGCCACAGGAAGTGGGCGGCTATTTCTACCAGCGGCATGAAACCAGCTATGGCGTCGCCGGCAAGGTCGAATTCCGGCCCAGCGACCAGATCCAGGGCTACGTCGGACTCAGCTATTTCGATTCGGAAACCAGGGTCGACAAGAACAAGCACGCGCTCTACGCCGCCCGCTCGGATGCGGCCGCCGGAACCTTTACACGGGCCCAGGCCACGGTGCGCAACGACGCCGTCCGCTACGGCGTGGATGGCGCGCTGACCGCAACGGCGGGCATCGATGTCACCGTCACTGACCGCGACAGCTTCAGCGTCAAGGGTTCGACCGCCTCAAGCGCGTCCTGGCAGGACGATCCGCGTGTCGACTGGTTCTATAGTGGCCCGCTGGGCGGCACCTACGACTATGACGGTACCGCCTATACTTACGAACTGGCGCCGGCGAGCTATGACGCCTTCGTCAACCCGTCCTCCTACAGCTTCAACGGCTATCGTCACTTCCAGGAACGGCTGGAGAAAGACGTGCACACTGTCCGCGCCGACTGGGAAAGAAAGGCCCCCGAGACGGGCGGCCTGGGCTTCAAGCTCGGCGGAAAATGGAAGGAAACCTCGGTCGACTACACGTCCAGCTACTTCCGCTGGCGCAACCCAGTCGCCGGCCTCAACCTGCCGCAATTCCTGTCCGCCGAGGACTATAGCTTCCCGGGCACCAGCAACGCGCGGATTGTGCTCAGTGACATCGCGGCGCTCAGCGCCTATGTCGAGGGGCTGGGCGAAACCAGCTTCGCCCGGCGGGAAAGCACCGGCAACGGCAACGACTATCAGGTGCGCGAACGGGTCGCGGCCGCCTACGCCCTGCTCAATTACACCAGTGACCGCCTGCATGTCGTCGGCGGTGTCCGGTACGAAGCCACCGACACCCGCGCGCTCAATCGCTTCAATCGTGTCGACGATGGCGACATGATCCGCACAGCAGGCCACTATGAGGATTTTCTGCCATCCCTTGCCGTCACCTTCACGCCGGGAGATAGCCTGCTGCTACGCTTCGGTGCCAGCCGCACCATCGGCCGGCCAGATATCCGCGACCTCGCGCGTGGCGAGACGCCGCCCAAGGACAACGGCGTGTTCGAGCGCGGCAACCCCGACCTCAGGGCGCGCCGCTCGACCAACATCGACGCCGCCGCCGAATATTACTTCGATGGCGGCAGGAGCCTGATCTCGGTCACCGGTTTCCACAAGGAGATCCGGAACGAGATTTTCGATCTGCAGACACCGTACACCTTCACCAACGACCTGGGGGACGATGTCGACTCCTATTTCGTGCAGCCCACCAACGCTGGCCGTGCCCATGTCACCGGCGTCGAGTTCGGCCTGATGAAGGACCGGCTGGATTTCCTGCCCGGCCCTCTGGCCCACCTCGGCGTCAGCGCGAACGTCACCTTCAACAGCGGCCGCATCGAGCTGCTCGATGCCGCCGGGGCGGTTGCCCGTCGAACCGCGCCACCAGGCATGTCCAGACGCCTGGCCAATGCCACGCTGTTCTACGAGGATGGAAGACTCTCGGCACGCCTGGCCTGGCGCCACGTCAGCCGACAGACCCAGGAACTGAGCATCAACGGCGCCGCCGATCTCATCGTCCACGACTATCAGCAGCTCGATGCCAAGGTCGGTCTTGCCGTGATCGATGGTCTGGAGATCATCGGAGAGGTCTGGAATCTCGCAAACAACAAGCAGCGTTTCACTAACGCCAACAAGGTCACCGGCCTGCCTAACTGGTATGAGCAGGTTCAGTACGGCCGCGCCTGGTGGCTTGGCTTCAAGTGGAAGATGTAAGCGCCCGCAGTACCGGTGGATGCCGGCCCGGGCAATGACCCTTCCCTTCCAAGATCGAGGAACGCCCATGAGACGCTCGCTGTTCGCCATCACCTGTCTGCTCCTGTCGACGTTCCCTGTTCATGCCGAGGCAATCTACGACGTCGACAAGGTCATGGCGGCGCTTCGTTCTACGCCGGCCGACCTGGTGCTGCTCACGCCACATCGTGGCCTCTGGGAGGACGTGCCGGAGAATACGATCGACGCGGTCGAGCGTGCGCTGCGTGCCGGTTTCGAGACGGTGGAAATCGACGTCCGGCTCAACGGCAGCGGCACGCCCTGGCTGATGCATGATTACAATCTGGACCGTCTGACCGAAGCGCACGGGCCACTCGCCTCCTACCGGGACGCGACGCTCGAAACGGTCCGCCTGCGCGATCGCCACGGCATCGTCACGGATCATCAGCTTGTATCGCTGGAAGCCATGTTCCGCTTTTTTGCGGGATACCTGTCTGACGCCAGCGAGCACACGACCCGCTTGCGCGGTGCGGTGCTGATCATCGACCTCAAGAGCCCGCCTGGCGGCGACCCGAAGGCCGGGTCCGTATCGGGGTATCAGGCCCTCAAGGCCTCGTGGGCAGTGCTCAGGCGGATCGAGCAGGCCACCGGTGTTCCACTGCGCCGGGCTACTGTGTTCAAGCTCAAGGCAAAGGAAATCCCCTCACCGGAGGTGCTGGCGAACGACCTCGCGCTGACGGCGAACGATGTATTTCACTTCATGCCGGTGATGCATCCGGATGACGAGCCGAATGGGGATCGCGTGCTCGCACAATATTTCGACAGCCCCCACGCCATCGGCTTTGAGGCCGTGATGGAATCCAGCACCCAGAAGACGGCGGCAAAATGGATCGAACGCCTGAAGCAGGCCGGCAGAACCGTACCGGGGTTTCCGGGCTGGAATGATTACCCCGAGGGAGTGGCGTTCTCCAGCGGGCTGTGCTGCATGAGCCGCAACACCGACGCCGACGACACGTCCCGAAACCTGGATTACTCCGGCAGCTTCGAATACCAGCTCCAGATCGGCGCGAACTGGATCACCGCGGATACGGTCGAGTTCCTCCACAGTTATCTGGCGGCACGTCATCTCAGAAATCTCGATCAACTGCGATAGGTACAGTCGGGAGACCACCATGGTAATCAGCCACATGCGTATCGGCATCCACTATCGCCGGCTGCTCCTGCTGACCGCGCTGATCGGCGCCAGCGGCGGCGCACAGGCGACATGCACCGATATTGTGTCGTGCACGCGGGCAGCCCAGGCCGCCCTTCAGGCTCGCATTCAGGTCTGGAACGAAGCTGCCTGCGGCAACACCCAGGGGCGCGGCTGCCTCATCATCTCGGACGCCGGCAACCAGCGACGCACGCAGTCGCTACCCGAAAATGCCAGCATGGCGTCCACGTCGACCCCGCCCCATGCCTATCTTGTCCAGAATGACAAGAGCCGGGATATCCGTTTCCTGCCATTGAATATCGATCTGGGCACCATGGGCGAAAACCCCGGCGGCGGCTCTACGGTTGTCATGATCTACTATACGGATGCCCCGCGCGACCCGGACAAACTCTACACGCTGTTCAGCGCCGCCTTCCAACGCGCGGGCAAGGCACCGCTGGCGGCGACAATGGTGGCGTTCGGCATCAAGGGGAACAAGCTGCTGGTCGGTCGTGGCGGTCCCGTCGGCCAGGACCGATCGCACTGGCTCCCGCTGTGGGATCCGTCCATACCGGCAACGCCGGATACGCCGGCATGGGTGGCGCTCGCCGCGACATTCCAGAAGGATGGCAAACTGCGAGTCGATCAGGTCCATCGTCCCGACGGTGCTCGTCCGGTCACCATGCAGTCCAGCCTCATCGAAACCGGCTGGCCGATTACCGCCTACCCTGATGGCCGTCAGCCCAAGACTTTCCTGCCGGCCAACAAGGCGTTGCTGGGCTCGATGGACTATTCGAACGACCGTCTGGCGGCGCCCGTGCTGCCCGGCCTTGGCGGGGTCCACCTTTTCAGACGCGCGCTCACACCACAGGAGCTTCGCGGGTGGATCGAGACAGCCCTCCACATCTCGCTGAACCCGCGCAGTCCTTACACGCTGACGCCGTGTAACACCGGCAGGCACCTGAACGGCAGCGAACGGCAGGAAGCGCGTGCCATCACCGTCTGCGGCAACAAGGAGTCCCCGGCGCCGGAAATCCTCAGTGCCGACCGTCCTTATACACTGGCGGTCACGGCCGATCCGGAGGTCAATCTTGAGGCCGGCATGCCGGGGGAACCGGTACGGACCGCGCGCGGACATTGTGGCCCCGCCTACCCGATGCGTCAGCAATGGACGGTGGTAAAGCGTGAGGCACTGCGCAAGCTCGGACCAGGTAACTACATCCTCTTCAACGAGGCGACCAACACCGTACTGACCGAACGCGGCGGCCGCCTGTACAGCGAGACGCTCATCGAACCCCAGCTGGCGCCAGCACAGATATGGCACGCCTATTACCCGACGGACTCCACAGCGCAGGGATTCAGGCTGTTGTCGTCCAGCAGCGGCATGGTGCTGACGGTTCGCCAGGAAGGTGACAGTTATCAGCCGATGCTCGACGCGCCGGAAAAAGCGCAATGGCATCCCGCCTGGTATATCGCGCCATTCTGCTGACACCGCCGGCGGCTTCACACCCCCGCCACACGGAACTGCGATGGGAGCAGGCATTGAACGGCAGGAGGTGTGCCATCCTGGGACGTGCGGAGAACCGCGCTGAAACGCTCGTCTACGGCCTTGCTCACCTCGGCAAGAGCCTGTTCTGGTACACCAGCGAACTGCTGTTCGCCTACTTCCTCACCGAGATCGTCGGCCTGTCCCCACCTCACATGGGGGCTGTCATCGCCAGCGGGTTCGTGCTCAGTGCCGCCATCGATCTCCTCATTGGCCGCGGACTGGCGGGATATCTGGCAAGCGCCGCGTCAGCCAGCCGCCTGCAACTCGTCGGCGCAGTGATCTGCTCGATCAGTCTGATCGCGGTCTTCGTGGGCGCCTGGCTACCGGCGCACTGCCGCTTCGGCTACGCGCTCGCGACCAGTATCACCTTCCGTCTCGGCTTCGCCACCTACGACATCCCGCAGAACGCGCTGATGGCGCTGGCGACGCAGGATAGACCTGGCCGGTTGCGCCTGGCCTCCATCCGCATCTGGTTCAGCGGTGCCGCGACGCTGGTTGTCGCCACGACCATCGGCCCCCTGGTCGCGCAGCGGGGCGCCCCGGACGCTGTCACCTTTCTCCTGGGGCTCGCGGCGCTGTTCGCGCTGGCCGCCATCGGCAGTGCCTGGCTGCTGGCACGTCTGTGGCACCACCCGCCGCCGCCCGCCACACCTGCCGCCGCACCGCCGGTGCCGCCACCGACATTGCCCTCCGCCACCCGCGGGCGACTGCCTCCCGACTTCCGGCTGCTTCTGCTGGTCATGGTCGCGACCTCGATGTTCACGCCGGCGTTCGGGAAACTGGAGCCTTATTTCGCCGCCTACGCCCTGCGTTCCGCCTGGTGGGGCGGTGCCGTGATCATGCTGATGGCGGTGGGCATCGTGGTCGGTCAGCCCCTCTGGTTACGTCTGAGCGCGCGAACACCTGGCGGCAAGGTGATGTTGGCCAATGCCTTGCTTCAGGTCGTGGCGCTGACGATCTTCTGGTCTGCCGGTGCCCGCTGCCCCGCCACCTCGGCGGGCGCGGCCTTCCTGTTCGGACTCGGCAACGGTGGCGTCGGCATGGTCCAGTGGGCAGCCTTCAGCGAAACAGTGGCACGCCTCGGCCGGCACCGCGCCGGATTCAGTTACGGGCTGTTCGCAGCCACAAGCAAGCTGTCCCTGGCCGCCGGCGGCCTGTTGCTCGCCACCGCGCTGGGTGGCGTCGCCTTTCGTGACGGCGACAGCGAGGCACTGATTTGCCTGATGGCCGTCCTGCCAGGCATGGGAGCGCTGTGCTGCGTGGTCGCCGGCTTCGGCTTGTTCATCATCGAGCGCGAACGGGGCTCTGGCCCGATCAACGAGGCTACGAACTCCTAGAGTCTGTATCAGTTCGTGGCTCTGGGAAAATTTCCGGATGCCGAATGCCAGGTTTCAGAATTCCCGTTGGAATGCACTTATGAGGTGATCCCGCCTGTTTGGACGGTCTGGCGGTCAGCGAGGCCATCACGGCAGACAGCCGCTCAATCCGTCCGGGCGGGCGCCTGCCTCGCGGACGACGGTGCGCCGCCTACCAGCGGGCCGGCAGTTGCGTCAGCCCCCGGAACAGGAAATTGTCCCGCCAGGTCGCGGCCTGCAGGTTCAGCTGCATGTGCGGGATCACGGTCGCCAGATGCTCGAACGTCACTCGCCCCTCGATGCGGGCCAGCTCGGCGCCGACACAGAAATGGATGCCGCCACCGAACGACAGATGGTCAGCCGCTCCGCGACGGATATCGAATGCGTCCGGATCGGCGAACTTGCGGCCATCGCGATTTGCGGCGCCGATCAGGGTCAGCACACGCTGCCCCGACTTGACGGGCTGCCCGTCGATCACGGTGTCCTGAAGCGCCGTCCGGTAGGTCGCCACCAGCGAACTCTCATAGCGCAACGCCTCCTCAACGGCCGAGGCCGCCAGCCGGGCCGGATCGGCGACGAGGGCCTGCCATTGGTCGGAGCACCGATGCAGGTGATAGAGGCCATTGCCGATAATGTTGGCGGTCGTCTCGAAGCCCGCACCGAACAGCGCGATGGCCACTGTGGTGGCCTCGTGCACGGACAAGCCGTCCGGCATCGACTCCGTGTTGGCCAGCGATGTCAGCAGATCCTCACGCGGGCAGCGCCGGCGTTCCTCGAACCGGGCCAGGAAAAACGCCTCCAGTTCCAGAATACGACGGTCGGCCAGCGCCAGCTCCTGCGCCGAGAGCTTGCGCGCCTCGAACACCACGAAGGCCTCGGGAATGCCGGCCACCAGATCGGCGATCGCCGGATCATGATAGTCGATCCCCATCAGATCGCAGATCACCATGACCGGCAGCCGGTAGGCGAACTGCGCCATCAGTTCCGCCTCGCCGTCGGCCACGAATGCCGCCGTGAGTTCCTGGCAGATGGCCCGGACGCGCGGCTCCATCGCCCGGACACGCCTGGCACTGAGCGCGCCGGTCACCAGGCCCCGAATACGGGTATGTTGCGGCGGATCCTGGGAGATGAAGACCTCCGACAGCCAGCGATAGGCCGGGTGATCGGTGAGTCGGAAGCCCGGGCCGTAGAAGGCTGACAGGTTCCGTTCGAAATCACCGGTGCCGAAGTCCTTGCGGTTCATCAGCACCTCGCGGACATGGTCGTAGCGCGACACCACCCAATAGCCAGTACCGGACCAGTGGAACGGGTCGTTCTCCCGCAACGCGGCAAAGGTGGGATAGGGATCCGTGATCAGCTCGGGCGCCATCGGATCGAAAGAGGCAATCGGCTCATGCGCGTTCATTGAATACTCCCCGTTTCTTCTGTCTTATGTCGCAATCCCGGCTTCAGTCCGCCGTGGCCCGCACCAGATCGGCCCATGCCCCAGCCGCCAGCGCCGCCAGACGATCCGGCGTCAGCTCGACGAAACTGTTGGGCGCACCGGCAGCGGGAAAAACCGTGCCATGGGCACGCAAGGCGTAATCGCAATAGACCGGCATCGGTTCAGGCAGCCCGAAGGGGCAGACACCGCCGGGCGGATGGCCGGTCAGGCGCTCGACCGCCCCGGCATCCAGCATCCGCGCCTTGACGCCGAACAGTGCCCGGCACTTCGCATTGTCCAGCCGCGCGTCGCCGGGGATCACCACCAGCGCTGGTCGCCCGACATGGAGGGCCAGCGTCTTGGCAATCCGGCACGGCAAGACGCCCAGGGCCGCAGCCGCCTCGTCAACCGTCGCCGTGCTCTGCGCCGCTTCCCGGACACGGATGTCGGGCGCTTGCTGCTGGAAAAACCGTCGCACGGAGTCGATACTCATGGTGAAGACGCTTTCCTTGTGCTGCCTGCCGCCGCTGGTGGGGCTCGGGATCAGCCGTCCGCCAGGGGGCGCAATACCGGCCGGAAGCCGGCGCCTTCCCGCATCACCCGCACCACATGCTGCCCGCCGAAATGCGCGGGCACGACCAATGCCTCGCGCACGGCGGCGTCCTCCAGCACCTGGCGCCGGCTCTGTCGCGCCATCTCGGCATCCTCGCAGAAAATGCTGTTCCAGTCGGGCCGGAAGATCTGCGCCGGATGGTGCATGATATCGCCGACGAACAGCGCGAGATCGTCGCCGTCGCTGACTTCCATCACCATACTGCCGGGCGTGTGGCCGGGGCGCGCGTGCAGCACGATGCCAGGGGCGACCTCGAAGCCGTCATACGCCCACTCGGCCCGGCCCGCCTCGATGATCGGCCGCACACTGTCCTCGAACATCCCGGCATTGACCGCGGTGCCAATCGTGCCGGGACCGGCGGTTGTCATCCTCGGGTCCCAGTAATCGCGGTCGGCGGCGGGCAGGACATAGCGTGCGTTGCGGAATGTCGGTTGCCAGACGCCATCGATCAGGCGCGTGTTCCAGCCGACATGGTCGACATGGATGTGGGAGCAGACGACGACATCAATGTCGCCGGGCTGATAGCCCGCCCGCGCCAGCCGTTGGAGGAAGTCGGTCTGCAGGTTGCCGAAGACCGGCAGGTTGGGGCGATCCTTGTCGTTGCCGGCACCGGTATCGAACAGAATGCGCCGCCGCCCGGTGTCCAGCACCCAGCTCTGCAAGAATGCGAACAACTTGCCTGAAGCGGGGTCGAAGAACTCCGGCACGAACTGTTCTTCATGACACTGCCACGCCGCCACCTCGAAGCCCTGGAACAGATAGTCGGGCGGCGCGAAGGTGCCCTGCCACTCCTCGATACGACTGACGCGAATGTCGCCAATGCGAAAACTGTCCACGACCTCCCCCCCCGTCTCCTGATCCGCTTTGGCGCCGGTTGCGGCCGGCACAGGCTTACTTTCAGGAAATTCAATGTTCTAACAATTTTTATTTTCTACTCATTGGTAACTTCAATGCAACCCTGCGTCAAGCCGGGTCGCGAGTTGGTGACGCCCGAGAGTTGCCAACGCCAAGCCATTGGCCTAACGATCGAAGCCCACGACAACGGCCGATCACGGCGCGAATGGACACCAACACGCGATGCCGACCGCTCGAGAAACCAGGCAGTTGAAACACGAGGTCGCCGCCTTCAAGCGGCGTCGCCTGCTGGAGGAAGCCAGCCACCTGTTCTTCTCCAACGGCTATGAATCGACGACGCTCGATGCCGTCGCGGAGCGGCTGCACGTCACCAAGCCGTTCATCTACTCCTACTACAAGAACAAGGGCGAACTGCTCGCCGAGATCTGCCAGATCGGCATTCAGCAATCGCTGGAGGCGCTGGACTGGGCGCTCGCGCAGGGCGGCTCGGCCAGCAGCCGCCTGAAATTGCTGGTGGACAAGGTCGCGCACATCATCATTGAAAATCAGGAATATATCGTCGTCTACCAGCGCGAGGAAAAGAACCTCGACCCCGAGGACGCCCGCCGCATCCGCGACATGCGCCATCGCTTCGACCTGAAAGTGGCCACGCTGCTTGAGGAGGGCGCGCGCGGCGGCGAATTCGAGATCGGCGACGCCGCGATGACCGCCAACAGCATCAGCGGCCTGATCAGCTGGATCTCCAACTGGTATCGGCCAGGTGGCAAGTGGTCGCCGACCGAAGTCGTCATGCATACCATCGGGCTGGCGATGCGCATGGTCACCCCGACCCGCGCCTGACGCCCTTCCCCGCCCCTTTGCACGCTGCATCCCGCACGAACCCCCTTGCAAATGCATCTACTCATCGGTAGATATGCATTTACAACAATAAACCGACCAGACGTCGAGTATGGGGAGGAGGCAGCCAACGCCCGGCGAATGGCCTGCATGCACACAAGTCGCGCACGCAGCCGCGCCTGAACAATCCGTACACAAAGTTCAACGAAGGCCCAGGTGGCGCCCGCCTGCTCGCGCGGCACGACGCTGTCCCCGCACGCACACGCTGCGACGGGGCATGCATCGTCCCCCGCGGGCGAACAACCCGCCCGGCCGATCGATACCCAACCCAGAACAATCGCGTTTCCACAGGGAGGACCACGCCAGTGCTCGCTATCGAATCCGGCAAGATTTCCTACACCGCCATGCTCGTCGCCATGCTGGCCAGTGCCAGCGCACATGGCCAGGAAGCCGCCGCGCCGCAGGCCGAAGAAGCCTACGACGCCTTACCCAATATCGTTGTCACCGCCACCAAGCGGGCGGACACCATCCTGAACACCCCCGCCGCCATTTCGGCGATCACGGCCGATGCACTGGGTGCTGGCGGCATCCAGGATATTGGTGACCTCCAGGCCTCCGTGCCCAACCTGTCGGTGGGTGACCAGTTCGGTGTCAACCGCACGTTCATTCGCGGCATCGGCATGACCAGCATCGACCTCGGCGCCGACGGGGCGGTCGCCTTCCTGCAGGACGGCGCGATGATCGCCCGCCCCTCCGCCCAGCTCGCCGGCTTCTACGACCTGGCGCAGGTGGAAGTGCTGCGCGGTCCGCAAGGCACCATCTACGGTCGCGGGGCCACCGCTGGCGCCATCAACATGGTGACCAAGAAACCCACACCGGAGTTCGAAGGCTATGTCCGGGCGACCTATGGCAATTATGACGCGATGTCGCTCGAAGCAGCCGTCGGCGGCCCGCTGGGCAATGACCGTCTGATGTTCCGTGTCGCCGGCAAGCTCGACAAGCGCGACGGCTATGGCAAGAACCTGGTCACGGGCAATGACGTCGACGATCGCGATGCCCAGGCGGTACGCGGCAGCCTGCTATTCGAGGCCAGCGATGACCTGCAGATCACGCTGGTGGGCGACTATTTCCACGAGGACGACAACAACTACGCCTTTCACTATTTCGGCACCACCGTCGTTCCCGAGGACTCCCTGGCCCACAACCTGCTGGGCGGCCAGACCATCTTCGACTATTACGCCGCGCGCGGCGAGAAAGCCGATCTGCGCAACATCTACTCCGACGAAGACGCCATCAACCGGCGCCATGGCGAAGGCATCACCGCGCTGGTCGACTGGAGCCACGACGCCTGGGCATTGAAGTCGGTGACGGCATACCGAAACTTCAAGCGCTTCAACCGCGACGACCTCGACGTGTCGGACGTCTGGATGTTCGGTCAGAACAATTACGACGAGAAGAGCAAGACGTTCAGTCAGGAATTCACGCTGACCTATACCAGCGACAGCTGGGAAGTGATGGCGGGCGCCATGTATTTCCATGAAAAGCTGTTCGGCAGCGTGCAGGTTCCCACCGTCAATCTCGGCCTGGTGTTCGGCCTGCCGGCGGACACCTTCGACGATGGCTATTACTGGCAGAACGGCACCGTCAAGACCAACGCCTACGGCACATTCCTGCAGGCATCCTACGACGTCACCAGCAAGCTGCGGGTCACCGCAGGCGCCCGCTACAATTACGAAAAGAAGTCCGGCGTCGGCACCTTCCAGTTTGACGCGCTGGGCATCACCATCCCCACCGACAAGTCCGAAGGCTGGGGCGCGGTGACACCCAAGCTGCTGGTGGAATATCGCACGGACGGCGGCGTGCTGTTCTATGGCACCGTCACCCGCGGCTTCAAGTCGGGCGTCATCAACGTCGGCAGCCAGAACGACGTCATCGATCCGGAATTTGTCTGGAACTACGAGGCCGGCTTCAAGACCAAGGCGTTCGACGACCGGGTGAGCCTTAACGCCGCCGCCTTCTACTATGACTACAAGGATCTTCAGGTCGGTTTCGTCAATGAGAACAGCATCGTCGAGACGATCAACGCCGCCTCGGCGCGCAACTACGGCCTTGAGGTCGAACTTCAGGCCAAAATCGCCCGCGGCCTGAACTTCGATGCCTTCGCGACCTACCTGAACGCCAAGTTCAAGAGCTTCTGCACCGGCTATTATCGCGACGGCATGGAAGATGGCGGTACGGTCTACGGCCGCTGCCCGACCAACAGCGCGCTGGTCAGTCTGAAAGGCAACCAGCTGCCCAACGCGCCGGAATTCTCGTTCGGCGCGGGCCTGACCTACACGGTGCCGCTGGGTGACGCCGGCGACCTCGACCTGCGCGCGGAAATGAACTGGCAGGACCGGGTCTATTTCACCGAGTTCAACAACCAGGACGCCACCCAGGCGGCCTATGCGCTGGTCAATCTGAGCGCCAGCTTCAAGTCCGTGGACGAACACTGGTCGGCAACGGCCTGGGTACGCAACCTGACCGACAAGGAAATCATCGCCAACAATATCGTGTCGGCGCCACTTTACGGTTCGGTACGCGTCGGCTCGCTGATGCCGCCGCGCACCTACGGCCTGACGATCGGCTACAGCTTCTAGTCCCTGCCTATGGCACCTGCCGGGCCGCTCCTTCCATGGAAGGAGCGGCCCTTTTTCGTGGCCGGCCGGCGTCCCGTCGGCGGGACTGGCGAGTGCGCACGCGGTATCAGGACGCGCGAAGCAGCCCGGCGCCGCGCAACATGTCCAGCCGAGCCCCGGGCACGCCCCAGTCCGCCAGCCGCGACGCCCCGCCCTCCCCAGGCAGAACCGGCGGTGTCGACAACGATGCCGGTGTACGCGAGAACCGCGGCGCCGGCGCCGGCTGCTCGATGCCGGCGAGAGTCTCGTGGGCCCGACGCGCGACATTGGCGGGATAGTTCACCGCCTCAGCCATCGTCAGCACCGGCGACACACAGGCATCGATACCCTCGAACGTCGCCACCCAGTCGGCCTGGCTACGGGTCCTGAACACTGCCGCCAGCTCGGCGGCGCGCGCGGCCCAGTGCCGCCGGTCCAGATGATTGGCGAAGGCCTCGGGATCGAGCCCCAGCCCGCGGATCAGATTGGCGTGAAACTGCGGCTCCAGCGCGCCGACGGCCATGTAACGCCCATCGGCCGTTTCATAGCAGCGGTAGAAGTACGCGGCACCGTCGAGGAGGTTTCCCTCGCGCTCCTCGCGCCAGAGCCCCATCCTCGACCAGCCGAACATCTGGGTCAGCAACAGCGAAGCGCCGTCGGCCATGGCCGCATCCACCTGCTGGCCACGCCCGCTGTTGGCGCGCTCCAGCAGTGCGGCCAGGATGCCGGTGACGAGAAACATGCCGCCACCGCCATAGTCGCCGACCAGATTGATGGGCGGCACGGGGGGGCGATCCGCCGGCCCCATCATGTGCAGTGCGCCGGTCAGCGCGAGATAATTGATGTCGTGGCCGGCCTGCTGCGACATCGGCCCCTCCTGGCCCCAGCCGGTCATGCGGGCATAGACCAGCCGGGGATTGTCCGCCATCAGTGGCGCCGGTCCCAGGCCTAGGCGCTCCATCACGCCCGGACGAAAGCCCTCCACCAGGACATCAACGGTCGCGGCCAGTTCCCGCGCGAAGGCGATGCCGTCAGGCGACTTGAGGTCGAGCGCGATCGACGGCCGGCCACGGTTGAGCAGCTCGCGACTCATGTCGACGGGACTGCTGCCGGCATCGATCCGGTCGATCCGCAGCACCTGCGCGCCCATGTCCGCCAGCATCATGCAGCTGTAGGGGGTGGGGCCGAGGCCGGCGAACTCCAGCACCTTCAGGTCCCGAAGCGGGCCACTCATGCGGCGTCTCCCACCAGTTCGGCGCGGATGCGCTTCTTGTCGATCTTGCCAGTGGGGCCGAGCGGCACCCGGGCGACGAACATCACCGCATCCGGCATCCACCAGCGCGCGATCCGCCCCTCCAGATGCCCCAGCAGCTCTTCCGCCGAGCTATTCTCGCCCTCGACAAGCTGCACGACGAGCAGCGGCCTCTCGCCCCAGCGCTCGTCCTCGACGCCGACCACCGCCGCCATTGCCACCTTGGGGTGGCTGACCGCGTGGTTTTCGATTTCAATCGAGGAGATCCACTCGCCGCCGGACTTGATGAGATCCTTCGAACGATCGGTGATCCGCATGAAGCCGTGCGGATCGATGGTCGCCACGTCGCCAGTATCGAACCAGCCGTTGGCATCGAGTATCTCGCGATCATCGCCGAAATAATGTTCCGCGACGGTGGCACCACGCACCATCAGATACCCGGGCGTCTCGCCGTCGTGCGGCAGCGGATCGCCGGCATCGCCCTTGAGCGCGAGATCGACGCCGAACATCGGCCGACCCTGCTTCAGGGCCTGGCGACGCTGCTGGTCCACGGGCAGCCGGCGGGTAAACCAGGTAGGTGCCGCGGCGGCCGCCACCGGCGACGTCTCGGTCATGCCCCAGGCATGCAGCACCTCAATGCCGTGATCGTCCTGGAAGGCCCGCACCAGCGCCTCGGGGCAGGCTGCCCCGCCCACCAGCACCCGTTTGAGCGTGGACAGGCGCCCGCCGGATGCCGCCAGGTGCTGCAGCAGTCCTTGCCAGACGGTCGGCACCCCGGCCGAAAAGGTTACCTCTTCCTCCTCGATCAACCGATGCAGCGACGCACCATCCAGCCGCGCGCCCGGCAGGACCAGCTTGGCACCAACCGCCGGCGCCGAGAACACCAGACCCCAGGCATTGGCATGAAACATCGGCACGATCGGCAGCACCGAGTCCGTGGCCGACAGGTTCATGAAATCATGCTGCAGGCTGGCGAGCGTATGCAGGTAGTTGGAGCGATGCGAATAGAGCACGCCCTTGGGCGCGCCCGTCGTCCCGGAGGTGTAGCACAAGCCGCAAGCGGCGGTTTCGTCGACCTCACCCCATGCGACCGACAGGCCGGCGCCGGCCTGGAGAAAAGCCTCGTAGTCGATGCATGCGGCCGGGCGGTCGGCCGGCAGCCCGTCGGCACTGCCGTCTGGAAAGACGATCACCGTCTCGATGGACGGACAGCCCGAAAGTATCCGGCCGACGGTGGGCAGGAACGCCGCATCGACCATCAGGATGCGATCAGCGGCATGATTGATGATATAGGCGATCTGCTCGTCGAACAGTCTGGGGTTGACGGTATGGCACACCGCGCCGACGCCCATGATCGCATACCAGGCCTCGACGTGACGGAGGTGATTCATCGCCAGGGTCGCCACCCGGTCGCCTGATCTGATGCCCGTCGCTCGCAGCGCCGCCGAGAGCTGGCGGGCACGGCGATGCAGTTGGCGATACGTTGTCTCTTCACGGCCGCCGCGTGTATCCCGTCCGTTGACCGGCACATCGCCGTGCCACTGGGCCGCGAAATCAAGGAAGCGATCCACGGTCAGGCCGTGGTGCTGCATCAGCCCCGGCAATGCTGCGTTCTCAGTCATGCTGTGTGCGTCTCCCCCCGAAGCGGCACGGCGCCGCTCCACATGCTTGCTCATTGCGGATAACGGCGCCCGCTGCTGCCCGTCGCCGCGAAACCTCAACCACCCTGGCTGCATGACCCCGCCGCAGACGCCGTCCATCCCGACTACTATCCGGTACCATTGTCGTCAAATAAGGCCCTTATAATGTTTGAACGGTATATTTTTCTACTATATGGTATTGGCGCATCGTGACAAAGCCCGCTAAAGCGACAAGGGCGAATTGGGGAGGATGGAATGACCGTGCCGACGGCTCGCCAGATGACGTTCACCGTCACCGAACGCGTGACCATGGGCTGGCCCGCCAGCGATGCGATCGTCGACCAGGCCAGGGCGCTGGGCGCCCGGCGGGTGTTCCTGCTCGCCTCCGAAAGCCTGCGCCGTAACACCGGCGAAATCTCGCGGATCGAATCCGCGCTCGGCACCACGCATGCCGGCACCTTCAGCGGCATCGCCCCCCACGCGCCACGTTCCGATGTCCTGGCGGCCGCCAATGCCGCGCGCACCGCGAACGCCGATCTGATCGTCTCCATTGGCGGCGGCTCGGTCACCGACTCCGCCAAGATCGTGCCGCTGCTGATTCGCCACAATGTCCGGGATGTCGATGGCTTCGAGCCGCTGCGCACGTATGTCGATGATTCCGGCGCGGTCATCAACCCGTTGACGATCGGTCCCGATATCCCGGTGATCTGCATCCCGACGACTCTGTCAGGTGGTGAATTCAACGCGCTCTCGGGCGCGACCGACGAGAAGACCATGCACAAGCAGGGTTATGAGCATCGCCGCATGGCGCCGGTCATGGTCATTCTCGATCCCGCCATCACCGTCCACACGCCGGAATGGCTGTGGTTGTCCACCGGCGTCCGGGCCGTCGATCATGCCGTCGAGACCCTGGCCTCATACCAGTCCAACGATTTCGCCAACGGTCTGGCCGACAGTGCGCTGCGTCTGCTGGTCGAGGGCCTGCCGCGCGTCAAGGCCGACCCCGGCGACCTCGAAGGCCGCCTGAAATGTCAGGTCGGCGCCTGGCAATCCATGATTTCCATCATCGGCGGCGTACCGATGGGCGCCAGCCACGCCATCGGTCATATTCTGGGCGGCACCTGCAATGTGCCGCACGGCTATACGTCGTGCGTGATGTCGCCCTATGTCCTGGCCTGGAACGCCGAGCACGACGACAGCCTGCAGCGGCGTATCCGCGATTGCCTCGGCGGCACCCATGCCACCGCCGCCGACTGCCTGGACGCCTTCATCCGCAGCCTCGGCATGCCGCGCACGCTCAAGGAAGTCGGCGTCGAGGCGGATCAGTTCCAGAAGGTGGCCGAATACACCATGCTGGACATCTGGGGCCGCACCAATCCCCGGCCGGTGCGCTCCCCCGCCGACATTCTGGAAATCCTCAGGCGGGCCGCCTGAATAACAACCTCTGGCAGCGCCGGACCAACCGGTGCGCCAGGATAGTCAGGGCGATGGTGCGGACACCCCGATGCCGGCAAGGCCAGAGGTGACGCGCCAGCCGCCCCCGCTGACAGGGAAGCTGAGCAAAACATGTCCCAGATCAACTCGACCTCGCAGCCTCTCAAGCCGCGTGACTTCGCCGACCCGCGCATTCCCGACCGCGATGTCTGCGTCCTGCGCTATCTGCTCGACCGCTGGGCCGGCGCACAGCCGGACAAGACCCACCTGGTGTTCGAGGACGGCGAATGCTGGAGTTTCGCCGAGACCCGCCGACGCACCATCGCCAAGGCCGTCGGCCTGCAGAAACTCGGCGTGCGTCAGGGCGACCATGTGGCGGTCTGGCTCCCCAATGGCCGCGACGCCATTCTGGCCTTCTACGCGATCAATTATCTCGGCGCGGTTTTCGTACCCTTCAACACCGCCTATCGCGGCAATCTGCTCGCTCACGTGCTGACCAATTCCGGCGCCCGGCTGATCATCGCCCACCCGGATCTGGTCGGACGGCTGCACGAGGTCGAGCGCGGCGAACTGGAGACACTGGTCGTCACCGGCGCGCAAGGTGCCGGCCTCCCCGACATCGACCTCGCCGTGGCGCACTTCGGCGATCTGGACGGCGACGAAAGCGACCTGGCGCCACTGGAGCGGCCGATCGACCCCTGGGACATCCAGTCGATCATCTACACCTCGGGCACGACCGGACCTTCCAAGGGGGTGCTGTCATCCTATCTGCACATGTATTCCAACGCCGGCCCCGAAACCTGGACCATGGTCGGCGCCGATGATCGCTATCTCTGCGTCGCGCCGATATTCCATATTGGCGGCATGGGCCCGCCGTTCGTCATGCTGGCGCGCGGCGCCTCCGTCGCCGTCGTCGAGCAGTTCACCACCGACCGCTTCTGGGAGATCGCCCGCACGACCGGGTGCACGGTGGTGTTTCTGCTGGGCGTGATGGCGACCTTCCTGATGAAGCGCCCGCCGTTGCCCGAGGACCGGGATCACAAGGTGCGGCTGGCATTCATGGTGCCGCTCACCGATGACGCGCCTGCCTTCACGGCCCGCTTCGGTATCGACGTCTACACGATTTTCAACATGACCGAGATTTCCTCGCCAATCGTTTCCGAGGCCAACCCCACCAAGCGCGGCACCTGCGGCCGGGTACGCCCCGGGGTCGAGGTGCGCCTGGTCGATGAGCGGGACTGCGAGGTGCCGGTGGGCGCAATCGGTGAAATGCTGGTGCGGACCGACCGCCCGTGGGCGATGAACAGCGGCTACAACCGCAATCCGGAAGCCACCGCCAAGGCCTGGGCCAATGGCTGGTTCCACACCGGCGACGCCTTCCGGCGTGATGCCGACGGCTATTATTACTTCGTCGATCGTGTGAAGGACGCAATCCGCCGGCGTGGCGAGAATATCTCGTCGTTCGAGGTCGAGGTCGAGGTCTGCGCGCACCCGCATGTGCGCGAGGCCGCCGCCATCGCCGTGCCAAGCGAATATTCCGAAGACGAGGTGATGGTGATTGTCGCGCCCGTGCCCGGCGCCACCATCGACCCCGCCGAGCTCGCGACCTTCCTGATCAAGCGCATGCCCTACTTCATGGTGCCGCGTTACATCCGGCTGATGGACGAGCTGCCCAAGACGCCGTCGGCCAAGATCATGAAAGCCGAGCTGCGCCGCGACGGCGTGACCGCGGACACCTGGGACCGGGAGAGCGCCGGCATGCGCATCCGGCGCGAGACCCTGACGAGCTAGGCGGCACCAGAGGCTGGCAGGAGCACATTGACAACTATTACTACTAATGAGTAGTTATTTTAAATTATTGGTACAAACCCGCGCCATCGGGACGATCGCCCGTCCTGCCGGAGTGGCGCCAGACTTTCAGGGGAGCATGTGACCGTGGAGAAAATCACCGACCGTCCGATCGACAAGGCCCAGGTTGACCTTGCCCTGCTGCGTAGCGGTGTCGATCAGGCGAATATTCCCTCCCTGCTGATGTGCCTGGTGCAGATGACGGGCGATATGAAATGGCTGGATGCCCCTTACACACCGCGCCGCGGAGTTGGCCTTGATGACAATGATTCCGCCGGCCTGCCCGAGGACGTGCAGCAGGAAATCCGCGATGCCGCCTTCGCGGCCGTGACCGCCTGGCTCGATGGCCAGCCCCTGGCCATGCCGCGGCCGAGCAACCAGCAGCTTGCCGCGATGCTGACGGCCGCCATGGCCGAGCCTGTGCCGGAAGAATATGGCGAGGTCATCGCCGCCACCATGAAGCTGGACGAGCCGGCCGCGCCGCCGGCGGTGAAGCGGCCCCTGAGCGCGATCATCATCGGTGCCGGGGTGTCGGGCATCTGTGCCGCCATCCGCCTGAAGGAAATCGGCATTCCCTGCCAGATTTTCGAGAAGAATGACGAAATCGGCGGCACCTGGTGGGAAAACCGCTATCCGGGCTGCGGCGTCGACACCCCAAACCTCACCTACACCTTCTCGTTTCGCAGCACCGACTGGTCGCACTATTTCCCGCTGCGCGAGGAAATATCCCGCTACCTGATCGACACCGCGCGCGAATATGGCCTGTACGATCTGGTGCGCTTCCGGACCACGGTGAAGAAGGCGCGATGGCAGAGCGACACCAATCAGTGGCAAGTGACCGTCATCAACGCCGATGGTGTTGAGGAAGTCCACTACGCCGATGTGGTGTTCAGCGCCGTCGGCATTCTCAACATGCCGCTGGTGCCGCAAATCGACGGGCTTCAGTCATTCAAGGGTCGTGTGATCCATACCGCCGACTGGCCGGAGGATGTCGATCTCACCGGCAAGCGCGTCGCGGTGGTCGGCAACGGCGCCTCCGCCATGCAGGTGGTGCCGGCCATCGCTGACCAGGTGGCCAGCCTGACGATCTTCGCCCGTTCCAAGCAGTGGGCCGCCCCCTTCCCGCAGTTCCGCAAGGAAGTGCCCAGGGGCGTGCGTTACCTGATCCAGGTGCTGCCGCTCTACCGCGCCTGGTACGAGCAGCGCCTGTCGTGGACGTTCAACGACCGCGTTCATGGCACGCTGTTCCGTGACCCCGACTGGAAGGAACCGGCCCGCTCGGTCAATGCCATCAACGATGGCCACCGCCAGCACTTCACCCGCTACGTCATCGAGCAGCTGGGTGATCGCCAGGATCTGCTCGAACATGTACTGCCTGACTTCCCGCCGTTCGCCAAGCGCATGTTGCTGGACAACGGCTGGTACAAGACCCTGCGCCGGGACAATGTCCGTCTGGTGCCGCACCGGCTGGCCCGCATTGAGGGCTCGACCCTGACCAGCGCCAACGGCGAGACCATCGAGGCGGATGTGCTCATCCTCGCTACCGGCTTCCAGGCCGCCAACGTGCTGGGTTCCTACGAGGTGGTCGGTCGCGACGGCCGGGTGCTGAAGGAATTCTGGGGCCAGGACAATGCGGCCGCCTATCTGGGCACGGTGGTGCCGGGCTTCCCCAATTTCTTCATCCTGCTCGGCCCCAACGTCGGTGCCGGGCACGGCGGCAGCATGATCCGGTCGATCGAGAATCAGACCCATTATGCGCTGCAGATCCTGCAGACGATGCTGGACCACGACGCCGCGGCGGTGGAAGTGCGGGAACAGACCTACAACGACTATGTGGCCAAGGTCGACGCGGCGCATGAAAAACTGGTCTGGACCCATCCGGGCACCGAGAACTGGTATCGCAACGCGCAGGGCCGCGTCATCGCCATTACGCCGTGGCGCAACGACGCCTTCTGGCGCATGACCCGCAAGGCCCAACCCGGGGATTTCCAGTTCATTCCCGCGACCGCGCCGACCGAGCAGGAGCCCGCCACGCCGCCGGCGGCTGCCTCGGCCTGACCACGGCTACGGCCGGACGCACTCCAGCACCGACGCCTGCCGGACCATGTGCCGGCGGCGGCCGTCGCGCGGGCCGGTCTGCACCGCGCGCATCCGGCTGGACGACACGGTGATGCGGGCGGAACGCGTGGTCATCCCGCTGGAGCCCGACATGGCGGTGCAGGCCCAGATGGGGCTGGCCGATCGCTATGGGCGAGCCGGGTTGTATGAGCAGGCCGCGATCTGGCTCAATCGCGCCGCGCATGATCATATGGTCTATTCAGCGACATATCGATCCGCGGCGGCTGGCCTTGCGGAAAGCGCCCGCATCTCGGCATCACCCGACCCCACCAGGCAAGCTATGCCGCGCGCCCAGTTTCTGCTGGCGCTGCATTACGCCTTTGGGTGTGGCGTCAAGCAGGACTTGGAGAAGGCGTACAACTGGTTGTCGGTGTCTATCGCGCGCGGCTTCCAGCCAGCGGGTGGATGGCCGGTGGTCCACCGCTATTTCACGCCGGACGATCAGGTGGCGGGCATGTTTAAGCTGGAGCGCATATCCTGCGGCCAGCTATGGTCCTTTGCCCCCAACCTTTAGGAGCAGACGCTATGAGCATCCATGAACCCGATCTGGCCGATCTTCCCGAGGATTTCAGTGGCGAGTTCCTCTACGAGCTGAGGCCGCATGTGGCGAGCTTTGAACCCCGTGCGATCGACCTGGCGCCGTGGCCGGGGCGGGAGACGCGGTTTTTGTCACTGTTGGGGCGCGATTCTCAGGAAGAGTCCCTGGCGGGCGAATTCATTCCCCCGGTGCGGTTGCGATCCAACCGGACCATGGATGAATTTTCTTATCCCTTTGACTTCTGGGGCGGGTGGAACCGGCCCAACATTGTCTCCGAGGCGTTCAAGACCCTGCTGTCGTCTTTCGTCACCGACAAGATCGAGTTTTTCCCGGTGACGTTGCACATCCCGGCCCGCCCGGACGACGGTTCGCCGGATGATGGTTCGGGCGAGCACCTGGAGGGTTACTGGTGGGTGCACCACTGGAACCGCCTCGACATTTACGACATCGAGCGCTCGGTCTCGGACTTTCGCTGGAGCATCGACGGGAAACGGAAGGTTTGGGGTAGATGGCAGCGACTTTGCCTGACCGTGCCGTCGGTCAGTGACCACCTGTTCGGCATTCTAGGTCTTGGGGGGCGCCGTTTCATTTCACCGCAGCTGCGGGATGCCATCGTTGCCTCGGGGCTGGCCGTCCCTGTTTTCGAGACGCCGCTGGTACCGGCATCGCAAAGAGAGCATCGCGCCGCTTTCGAGGCGCTGAAAAAGCCCTACGGCGCCTGAACCCCGCATCAGCCGAGCACGCCCCTTCGGCGAGCGCGAAGCGCGGAAGGCGGCAAGCGCCCGCCGCCACTACATCTGTTCGTCAGGGTGATCCTTATGGGGCTGGAGCCAGAGTTCGTGGGCATCAATCCTCAACTTCAGCAACGCGACGTTGGCGTCGATGCGCGCCTGCAATTCGGCTCGGGCCAGCTCCTGCTGCTGGCGACGAAGAGTCAGCAGATCGGCGAGATCAATGTCGCCCAGCGCGTAGCCCCGACGCGTGCGGACAAATGCACGCTCGCCGGCGTCAAGCGCCTGCCGCGCGTGTTGCCAGGCACTGAAACTGCTTTCCACCTCGGCGATGTCGCGCTCCGCAACACCCTCGATCTCCCGACGTGTCATCTCCAGATCAACGACGGCAGCGCTGGCCTCGGCGAGGGCGCGGTCCGCCAGCGCCCGACGGTGAGGGCCGCCCAGCGGTACTGACAAGAATAACCCCACACCATTTTCCGCGCCCCCCCGCTCCGAAAAGACGCGCACGCCGACACTGGGGTCCGCCCACCGATCAAGCGCCTGCCTCCTTGCAAGCACCGCCTGACGTTCCGCCTCGGCCTCGGCGAAGTGCAACTCATGACTGCGGGCGACGATGACGTCGAACCACGCCGACAATCCCCGCTCCGGCAGTGCCGGATCTTTCGGGCGTGGCGCGTCCTTCGGGAGCGACAGACCCGGAAATTCGCGTGTCAGCGCCATACGTGCGACGTGCGCCTGACCGGCCGATCGCACCGCCGCGGTACGCGCCAGCGCCAATCCGGCCCCAATGCGGTCGAGATCGAGCGGCGCGGCATCCCTGAGGGCGACACGGCGCGCCATCGCGGCCTGTTCCTGCTCCCAGGCGCGCACATCTTCAGCATCCAGATGCGCGTGCGCTTCCGCGCCGACCCACGCCATCCAGACATCGGCAAGCTTCAGCGCGGTCTGGTGGCGGGCGTCATCAAGCGCATTCTCCTGCGCCGTGATGCCGAGTACCCCAGCCCGTCGATCGAGACCGGCTTTGCCGGGCAGCCTGAAGGCGCGCGAGATCGAACCCTCCCACTCGTCGTAACGTCGGTCTCCTTCGATGTCACGGCGGGTATAGCCGGCAGCGGCGACGAACTCGTGGTCACCGGCGGCCAGACGGCGGGCATCGGCCGTGGCCGCGCGCAACGCCGCCTCGGCCCGCGCCACCAGCGGATGGTCGTTGATCGAGCGCGCCGCCAGTTCAGGCGCCGGCAGGAATTCCTGCGCCGACGCCGGCGGTGGCATCAGGGAAAGAAAGACAAGGCAGGGCAGAAGCACGCGCATCACAACCGTCCAAATTCGGAAATGGGTTCCACCCACCAGGTGCCGTGGGCAAAGCGCAGGGTGGCGCGCACCTGGTCGATCACCGCCGTCACCCGGTCGGGCGGCAATATGGTGATCAGCATGACACGCGCGGTGCGACCACGTACCCGCTCGCCCACCGTGGCGGTATCGAAGCGGGTGCCGTGCCCATCCACCCGGTGGGTGGTGAACCCACTCAGCGGTGGCTCCAGGTCGAGCAGGGCTTCCACCAGCATCTCGTCGACCTCGGTGGGATAGACCAGGGTCAGCTTGACGAGCGGGGTCGTCATGCGGCGTCTCCTTGCTGGAGGGGCGACGCGCGGTCGGCGGGATCGATGCCGAAGGCGCGATAGAGGATCGGCAGCAGGATCAGCGTCAGCGCCGTCGAGCTGACCAGACCGCCGATGACGACGATGGCCAGCGGCTTCTGGATTTCCGATCCCGGCCCGCTGGCGAACAGCAGCGGGATCAGGCCGAAGGCGGTGATGCTGGCGGTCATCAGCACCGGCCGCAGCCGGCGGATGGCGCCCTCGAACACCACGGTGTCAAGGTCGTCGCCGGCGTCGCGTCGCTGGTTGAAATGGGTCACCAGCACCAGGCCGTTGAGCACCGCGATGCCCAGCAACGCGATGAAGCCGACCGAGGCCGGCACCGAGAGATACTGGCCGGAAATCCACAGGGCGAGAATGCCCCCCACCAGCGCGAACGGCACGTTGGCGAGGATCAGCAGCGACTGGCGCACCGAGCGCAGGGTGGCGAACAGCACGAAGAAGATCATCGTCAGCGCCACCGGCACGACGACGGCCAGCCGGGCGGCCGCGCGCCGCTGATTCTCGAACTGGCCACCCCAGACGATGCGGTAGCCCGCCGGCAGCGGCACCCTGGCGGCGACGGCGGCCTGGGCTTCCTCGACGAAGCCGACGAGGTCGCGGCCAGATACATAGGCCTGCACGACGGCGAAGCGGGAGGCGTTCTCGCGATCGATTTTCACCGCCCCTTCCGGCTGGCTGATGCGGGCGATGTCGGCCACCTGCACGCTGCCGCCATCGGGCGTCGGGATTTCCAGCCGCGAGAACCAGTCGGGGTCGGTACGCATCCGGTCCTCGCCGCGAATGACGATGGCGGTGCGCCGACCCGGCTCGACGATCATGCCGGCCTGCGTGCCTTCCAGCCGCGCCCGCAACTCCTCCTGCACGGTGTCGATGCTCAGGCCGACCCGGCCGGCGGCCAGCCGGTCGATCTCGAACGACAGATATTGCACATTGTCATTGGCCAGCGTGTATACCTCGTTGGCGCCCGGCACGGCGGCGATGGCCGTCTGCACCTTGCCGGCCAGATCGCCCAGCGTGGCGAGGTCGGGGCCGAAAATCTTCACCGCGAGGTCACCCCGGCTGCCGGTGAGCATTTCCGACACCCGCATCTCGATAGGCTGGGTGAAGGCGTAATCGATGCCCGGGAAGCCCGCCATCACGGCGCGGATGCGCTCGATCAGCCACTCCTTGTCGGGCACCCGCCAGTCCTCCTTGGGCTTGAGCACCAGGAAGCCGTCGGTCTCGTTGAGGCCCATGGGATCAAGGCCCAGCTCGTCGGAGCCGACGCGGGCGACCACGCCGGTGACTTCCGGCACCTGGCGCATCAGCGCGCGACTGACCGCGAGGTCGCCCTCGACGCTGCGGTCGAGCGAGATGGATGGCAGCTTGTTGAGCTGCAGCAGCACCGCGCCTTCGTCCATGGTCGGCATGAAGGTCTTGCCCACCGCGAGATAGGCGCCGACCGCCACCGCCAGTGCCACGCCGGCCGAGACGTACACCGGCATCACATGGTCGAGCGCCCAGCGCAGCGCGGCGCGGTAGCGTGGCAGCAGCTGGCGCATCAGCCAGGCCTCGCCATGGGTGCCGGGCTTGAGCAGCATGGAGGACAACACCGGGATCAGGGTCAGCGACAGCAGCAGCGAGCCCGCCAGCGCGAAAATGATGGTCAGCGCCACCGGCCCGAACATCTTGCCCTCTAGCCCCTGCAGCGACAGCAGCGGCAGGAACACCAGGGCAATGATGAGGATGCCCGAGGTCACCGGCGTCGCCACCTCGCTGGCGGCCCGATAGACGCGGTGCAGCATCGGCACCCGGGCGCCGTCGCCATGATGCCCCAACCGTTCGACGGCGTTTTCCACGACCACCACCGCGCCATCGACCAGCATGCCGATGGCAATGGCAAGGCCGCCCAGGCTCATCAGGTTGGCGGTCAGGCCGGCCCAGCGCATCATCAGGAACGTCAGCAGTGCCGCGAAGGGCAGCGACACCGCCACCACCAAGGCGGCCCGCAGGTTGCCGAGGAACAGCACCAGCAACACCACCACCAGCACCGTCGCCTCGACGAGCGCCTTCTCCACCGTCTTGACGGCGCGGCTGATGAGGTCGGAGCGGTCGTAGAACACGCCGATGCGTACGCCGGCGGGCAGACTGGGTTTCAGCTCCTCCAGCCGGGCCTCGACTCCCTTCACCACGGCGCTGGCGTCGGCGCCGCGCATGGCGATGACGATGCCTTCCACCGCCTCGCCCTTGCCGTCATGGGTGACGGCGCCGTAGCGGGTCAGGCTGCCGGTGGCGACGGCAGCGACATCGCCGAGCCGGATACGGCCCTGGGCGTCGTCGCGCACGATGGTGGCGGCAAGATCGTCAGCACCCTGCATGGCGCCCACCGCCCGCACCACCAGTGCTTCCTCGCCCTGGATCAGGCGGCCGGCGCCGTCGTTGCGGTTGTTGCGCTCGATCGCCTCGCGCAGGTCGGCGATGCCGAGCCCGGCGGCGGCCAGTGCGGCGGTGTCGGGCACGACGTCGAAGGTCTTTACCCGCCCCCCCAGCGTGTTGACGTCAGCCACTCCCGGCACGGTGCGCAGCACTGGCCGGATGGTCCAGTCAAGCAGGGTGCGTCGTTCCTCCAGACTGAGGTTGCCGCCCTCGATGGTGAACATGAACACGTCGGACAGCGGTGTCGAAATCGGCGCCAGCCCGCCACCCAGGCCCTCGGGCAGCGAGTCACGCACGGCGGCCAGACGCTCCGCGACCTGGGCGCGGGCCCAGAACACGTCGGTGCCGTCCTCGAAATCGAGCGTCAGGTCGGCGATGGCATATTTGGCCGCCGCGCGCAGCATGGTCTGCCGGGGGATGCCGAGCAGTTCCATCTCCAGCGGCGTGATGACACGCGCCTCCACTTCCTCCGGCGTCATGCCCGGGGCCTTGAGGATGATCTTGACCTGCGTCGGCGAAATGTCGGGGAAGGCGTCGATCGGCAGCTTCCAGAAGGCATAGCCGCCAAAGCCCGCCGCGACCACCGCCAGCACCAGTACCAGCAGCCGCTGCGACAGCGAGAACTCGATGAGACGTTGCAGCATGGCCGTCAGTCCTGCGTCGCCAGGGCCTTGAGCTCGGAGAGCCCGGCCACCGCGATCGCCTCGCCCGGCTTCAGCGCGCCGCTGACCGCTGCTGTCCGTTCGCCGCGCCCCGACACCTGCACCGGCACGGGCTCGAAGCCGCCGCCACGGGCAACGAACACCATGTCGCGCGCCGCCAGCCGCACCACGGCGCTCAACGGGACCGACAGGACGTCCGGCCGGGCCGGGGCGAGCACGGTCATCGCCACCGCGCGGCCGGTGAGCAGACCGGCGGTGCCGGGAATTTCCGCCCGCAGCACCACCGCGCGGCTGCGCGGATCGACGGCGCTGCCCACTGCCAGCACCTTGCCGCGCACATTACCCACGCTCACCACCATGCCGGGGCGCACCCGGCCGGCATCGGCGGCCGGCAATCTGGCCTCCAGCCACAATCGCTCGGTGCGCTCGACAACAAAGGCGCTGGCCATCGCCTCGACCCCGCTGCCGACGCTGACATCGACGCGGGCGACCCGACCGGCGATCGGTGCAGCGAGCCGGTAGGTGCCGGGCTGGCCGGCCACGGGGCGCGCCACCGTCATCAGGCGCTGCTGCTCGGCTTCCATGGCCCGGGCGGCGGCCAGTCGCGCCTGGGCCTCTTCCAGCCGGGCGGCGGCGGCGATGCCTTCCTGCACCAGCTGGCCGACGCGCCTGGCGTTGGCGGCGGCGGCGATGCGCTCGGCGCGGGCCTGGGTCAGGGCAGCCTCGCTGGCCAGCATGTCGCGGCTGAACAGGGTGGCCAGCGGCTGGCCGGCGCGCACGCTCTGGCCTTCCAGCGCCTCGATACTGGCGACAGTGCCGGCGAACGGCGCGGCAACCGCGACGCGGGCATTGGCCGGTGCCGTGACCACGGCGGCCAGCACGACGACGGGAGACTCGCCACCAGCGACGATGGCCTGGGTGCGGATGCCGATATTCTTCTGCTGGGTGGCGGTCAGCTTGATCGGTGCCGCCTCGACACGCGGCGCCAACAACGTGTTGGTCAGCAGCGTGGCCAGCAGGGCGGCCACGGCGGTGGACGGCAGGAGGCGGGTAAGGCGAGGCATGGGCATTCCAGACGTTGCCTGAGGATGGCCGCTTATGCTTGATGTCGCTGTCGCCATCCTGACGCCAAGCTGAACGCTGGCTGACAGCGGCCGGACGGTGGTGCCTGTCAGCCGTCATTCAGCTTGGCGGCCTATAGAGCGCAGAACCCTTGTAGAGCCCAAAACCCCTGGGAGTTTCATCATTCGCATTCTGGTCGTCGAGGATGATGCCGACATCGCCAAGCGGCTGGCCGACGGGCTGGCGGGGCATGGCTTTGCCGCCGAGGTCGCGCTCGATGGCGAGGACGGCTACGCGCTGGGCCGGCGCGACGACTTTGACGCCGCCATTCTCGATCTCGGTCTGCCCGGTATGCAGGGGCTCGACGTGCTGCGCCGCTGGCGCAAGGCCGGTAGCGAGATGCCGGTACTGATCCTCACCGCCCGTGGCAGCTGGACCGAGAAGGTCGAAGGGCTGAACGCCGGCGCCGATGACTACATCACCAAGCCGTTTCATGTGCCGGAGATCGCCGCCCGGCTGCGCGCGCTGCTGCGGCGGGCCTCCGGCACTGCCTCGCCGGTGCTGCGCCACGGCGACATCGAGCTTGATCCGGCCTCCGGCAGCGTGCGGCAGGCCGGGCAGCCGGTTGACCTCACGGCGCAGGAGTTCCGCCTGCTCAATTACTTCATGCACCGTCAGGGGCGGGTGATCTCCCAGGCGGAACTGCTCGACCATCTCTATACGCTGGACGAGGAGCGCGATTCCAACACCATCGAGGTCTATGTCGGGCGGCTGCGTCGCAAGCTCGGCCGCGATGTCATCAAGACCCTGCGCGGGCTGGGGTATCGACTGGGATGAAGCGCGTGATCCTGCATAGCCTCAAGACCCGGCTGATCGCCGGCGCGGTGCTGTGGATCAGCCTCGGCGCGCTGTTGGCTGGCTTTTCCATTTCCGCGCTGTTTCGTGAGCATGTGGTGGAGCTGGTGGATGCGGAGCTGTCAGGCCACCTGGTCGAGCTGATCTCGCTGCTGGAGGTGAAAGAAGGGCGAGTTGGTATCCATCGCCGGCTCAGCGATCCGCGCTTCCAGCAGCAGGGCACCGGCTTCTACTGGCAGGTGAGCCAGGCGGGAAAGGTCGTGCTCACCTCGCCGTCGGTGGTCGAGCACCTGCTGCCCGTCACGCGCAATCCGCCGGCGGCGGGAATGACGCGCCGCCAGGTGCTGGCCAGCGCCCATGGCGAGGTGATCGTCTATGATCGCACGGTCTCGCTCGCTGGCGCGCCGCCGGTGCGGGTGCAGATCGGCGCCGATCTGCTGTTCGTCGATGGCGTGCTGGCGCATTTCAACCGTGCGCTGGTGATCTCGCTGGGATTGCTGGCGCTGGCACTGGTGGCGGCGGCGGTGCTGCAGGTGGCATTCGGCCTGCAGCCGATGAACAGCCTGCGCCGGGCGCTGGCGGCGATCAAGAGCGGTCAGGCGACCCGACTGCCGCGCAGCTTTCCGGCCGAGGTGCAGCCGCTGGTCGACGATCTCAACGGCCTTATCGACGCCAACGCCCAGATGGTAGCGCGTGCCCGCGCCCAGGCTGGCAACCTGGCGCACGGCTTGAAGACGCCGCTGGCGGTGCTGGTGGACGAGGCGCACCGGCTGTCCACTCGTGGCGCGGACGAGGCGGCGCAGGTGATCATCCAGCAGTGCCAGCGGATGCAGCGGCAGATCGATTACCAGATCGCCCGCGCCCGTGCCGCCGCCTCGCGTTCGGTGCCGGGCGTGGTGGCGCCGGTGGACGCCACGGTGCAGGCGATCGTCAGTGCCCTGAAGCGGCTCTACAGCGAGCGGGGGATCGCCTTCACCATCGACGTCGCACCCGACAGCCGCGTGGTCTGCGACCCGCTGGACCTGAACGAGATTCTCGCCAACCTGATCGACAACGCCTGTAAGTGGGCGACCCGGGCGGTGGCGGTACAGGCGACGCTCGACCCCGACGGCGCGCATGTGATCATCCATGTCGACGACGACGGGCCTGGCCTGCCGCCGGAGGCGGTAGAAGTGGTGTTCCAGATCGGCGAACGGCTGGACGAACGGGTGCCGGGTGCCGGCCTGGGACTCTCGATCGTGCGTGATCTTGTGCAGCTCTACGGCGGTGAAATCCATCTCGCCGCCTCGCCCCTCGGCGGCCTGCGCGCGGGGGTCAGGCTGCCAGCGCCGCGCCCGTCGCCGGACATGTCATGACGCCGCCAGTATTGATCGTCAATTACCTATTGACGCGCGGCATTTTCCGTGAGACAGTGCGACCATCCTCGGCGCTCGCGACGCGGGGGTGAACCGGCGGGTGGGTGGTCCCTCAAAGGGCCTCCTGATCCGCACCGACCTGGCGCGGGTGTCCCGGTGAACAAGCCGAGGCCTCGCAGAAAGATCGGCACAGGTGCCAGACGCGGTCCGGTCCGTCGCCCCACGCTGGACCAACGACCCCGGTCGCCGGCACCGACCAAAACTCGATGTACCGACAGCCTTCCGTCGCCAACGCCGCGGAACCTGTCATCGAGTCCCGGGCACGAAGGGTGGCAACCCCGCGCCGGTCGGTCGTTCCTGTGTGTTGCTGGCGCGTGCGTGTGTTGTCGGGTCTGCTGGACCTGTGTTGTGCGTACCCTCACCCCGCCCGGCAACGCCGGCGCGGGCGCTGCCTGCCGGGCGGCTGTCATTCCCCCCCCTGCCCCCGGCCCGCAAGAAGCCGCGTGCGGACATGAAAAAGGGCGTGCGGACAGGGGAGTGTTCCCCCGTCCTGCACGCCCGGATTCAGGCCGCCGACTGATGGAAGGCCGGCCAGGCGCCGGAGTGGCCGCGTCGCCGCAGCCACCCCGGACGCACGGCGCTTAGAACTTCACGCCGGCGGTGAGGCCGACACGACGCTTCTCGCCGAGATAGATCTCGGGCACGCTGAACGTGAACGGCACGCCGGAGCGCGGCTGGGCAATGGCGTTGCCCACATAGGTCTTGTTGAACAGGTTGTTGGCCCACAGCGCGATGCTGTAGCGGTCGCTTTCCAGTGCCACACGCACGTTGGTCAGCGTCCGCTCGCCAAACTCGCCGGTGTTGATCAGGTTGTAGTAGGTCGGCCCGGTATAGCTGACATCCACACGGCCCATCAGGTGCCAGTCGTCATTGAGCGGCACATCGGCGATGGCATGCAGGTTCCACTGCAGCTTGACCGAACGGGCCGGCCGCTTGCCTTCCAGCGACGGCAGGGCACGGACGGTACCGTTGGGCAGCGTCACCAGCACGATGTCCGGGCAGCCCGGTGCCGCGGTGGCGGTCTCGCCGGAACCGATCACGCACTGGGTAACGATGGAGCCGTCATAGGCGCCGGCCTTGAACTTGGGATCCGAGTAGACCACGCTGCCGCCGAAGCTGAAGATGTCGGTGGCACGGAACCGGGTCTGGATCTCGAAGCCGTCAGTCTTGATGTTGCCGGCATTGCGGACGATGCGCACCGGGTTGACCGCTGTCGGGTTCTGGGTGAACGCCGACACCTGGGCATTGGTCCAGTCGACATGGAACACCGAGGCGTTGATCAGCAGGCGACGGTCAAGCCACTCGGACTTGACGCCGAGTTCGTAGGTCCAGTTCTCCTCTTCGTCGTACGACACTTCGTCGGCGAGGATGCCGGTGGCGCTCACCGGATTGCCGGTGTTGAAGCCGCCCGAACGCACGCCCTTGGCGGCGGAGGCGAACAGGAACACGTCCGGCGTCACCTTGTAGTCGATGGTGAAGCGCGGCGTGAAACTGGTGAACTTGCGCTTGTACGGCGTGCCGTTGACCGGGAAATAGCCCTCGTCCGGCACATGGGTGCCGTCGATCGGCAGGTTCACGCCCGGCTGGCTCAGCGGGTTCGACACTGAATTGACCCGCGCGCGCTTGCGATCGACGTTGTAGCGACCTTCGGCGTTGACCCGCAGACCGCCGAAATCATAGCCCAGCGCCGCGAACATCGACGTGGTCTGGGTCTGCGCATCGGTGTAGCTGGAGAAGGTCTGACCATAGATCGGATCGCTGGCCAGATAGGGGTTGGCGGTGAAATCATAGGCGCCGGTACCGGTCGCGGCCGGCGTGGTGATCTGGCTGACCTGCACCAGACGCTCGTTGGCGGCAAGCTCCGAGGCATCGGTGGCGATGCCGATCGCGGTCAGCGGCACCTTCGACATGAAGTAGTTGGCGCCAAGCATCCACTGGAACGGCGAGTCGTTGTTCGACTGCAGGCGGAATTCCTGGCTGAAGGTCCGCACCCGCTCGCGGTTGGAGGTCAGCAGGTTGACCCGCACCAGACGCTCGTAAGCGCCGGCAGGGCTGCACGACGCGCCCAGGGTGCAGACACCGAACAGCGTGCCGCCCGAGGTGCCGTCATAGTCGTTGTAGGTCCAGTTTTCCGCGCCGGCAATGCCGCTGATGCTGGTGATCGCCACATCTTCACCCGACCAGTTCATCTTCAGCGACACCTGGCGGGTCTTGGCGGAGGTGCGCGGAATTTCCGGGGTGATGTCGGAAACCTTCTGCGCTTCCAACTCGCCGCAGTACTGCGTCTGCAGACCGGTGGCGGCATTGGTGGTACCGCAATTGAAGTTTGCCAGCGGCATCAGCGACACGGCCGACGGCTCGGTCTTGGAGCTAGTGATGAACGCGGCCAGGCGAGCCGAGAACTCCGGCGTCGGCGCGAATTCCAGCGACGCGGTGACAGCGTATTTCTCGGTACCGCCCAGGTTGTCACTGGTGTTGGCGGCGTTCTTGCCATAGCCGTCATAGGTCAGATAGCCGGCCGAAATGCGCGCCGTCAGGGTTTCGCTCAGCGGCGTCGAAATGGAACCGCGAATACGGAAATCCTCGTCGGTGCCGACGGTTGCCTGGACATTGCCCTCGAACTCGTTGGCGGCGCGGCGGGTCGAGATCGACATCGCGCCGGCAAAGGTCGAACGGCCGAACAGCGCGCTCTGCGGACCCTTGGCGATTTCGATCTGGCCGACATCGAGCACCGAGATCATGTCCAGCGTGTTGCGGCTGGTCTGGTAGATATCGTCAATGAACACGCCGACGTTGGCCTCGACGTTGAGATCGTTGGTGGTGTTGGCCGGCGACTGACCGCGGATGTAGATCATCTGCATGGTGCCGCCCGCGATCGAGGTGATCGCCACACCCGGCGTGGTGTTGGTGAGGTCGTTCAGGTTGCTGATGTTGCGATTGGCCAGATCTTCCGCCGTCATCGCCGTGATGGCGATCGGCACGTTCTGGATGCTTTCATCGCGACGGCGGGCGGTGACGACGATTTCGCCGAAGTCCACCGTATTCGAGCCGGATGCCGCGGTCGCGGTATCCTGCGCCAGCGCCACCTCACCAAAGCCGGTCACGGCGGTCGTCAGCGCGAGAATGGAAACACCCCATTTGCGCTTTTTATCGGTTGTGGTCATTTCGTCCCTGTCCCTTCCAGATGGTAAATGAGATTGTATCGAAGGGGTCTTTTCCTCTCGGCCGTATAAGCCGAATAGCCGCCCCCATGAATATCGATCCGCGTGCATGTTAAAACGCGGTGGCCTGACGCTGCCTCCAAGCTGTAATCTATCCGACACGCGATAGACCGATGTGCACGCCAGACGAGCCGATCCCGCGCCGCCGCGCACCGGAATTCCACGCCGGCGCGCGACCGAGTTTCCCGACCGCGATCAAGCCGGCGGCCAGACCGGGTCGAGCAGCGATCCGGGATTTTCCAGATATTGCGGCCAGCGTTCGCGCGTTGCCGCCAGCCAGGTTTCCGGCAAATCCTCCAGCGCCACGCCATAGCGTCCGGCGCCAATGGCGGTCAGGTGGCCAGGATGGCCATCCATGTTCATCCACGGCCGCCAGTCGACGATGTTGGTGAAGTGGGTCGCGCACGGCACCCGGATCGCCGACGGGTCGGCAAGGTCGCTCACCCGGGCATGCAGGGTCACGGACTCGCTGTAATTGAACCCGCCGGGCCTGCCCGGCACGGGCACGCCCACACGGGTCACCTCGGTGATCCAGATATCGTCGCCGCGCACCTGTGGCGCCTTGATGACATGATCGAACCGCGTGCCGGGCGCCAGCCGGGGTACGCTGAAATGCAGCTCGGGCGATATGGTGACGCGATTGGGCGGCAGGTTGGTGGCCGGGTCGGCCACCGTCTTGCCGGTATAGGGGTTGTGGAAAGCACCCGTCGCCTTGCCGGTGGCCGGATCGAGGAAATGCGCGATCTCGCCGGTATAGCCATCATAGCCACCGTCGGCGCGACGACGATAACGCGTGAAGGTGACACCCACCACGTCCCACAGCGGCGTCACCTCGGCGCCCACGACGCCATAATAGCTGCCCGCGACATAGCCGATCACCAGCCGCTCATCGAGCGCGCCGCGCATCAGCATATAGGCCCTGAAGCGATCCGCCGGATCGTTCGCGTCAAACCCGCGACGCCCGGCCGCCGCGCCAGAGGCCATACCCAGCAGCGGCATCGCCGCCGCCGCGCCCAGAAAATCCCGTCTCTGCATCGTCCCCGTCCTTGAAGTATCCTGGTCCTGCGAGCGTGCCGATCTTACCGCCGGCCAGTCCTCCAGACTGCTCTGCGTGAAGTTAGGCCAGTCGCCGCCGCACGCACCTCCCCTTCGCGCCAGCATCCGCCATGCGGACAGAATCGGCAGTGCCCGCCCACCGGATAGTTGGCCAGGCCGCCTCGCCCGACTGCGGCCAGGCGGGCAAACACGTCCTCAGTATAGACTGGCATCAATGTGCGCGTGCCTATCGCCAGCGCTCGCGGTAGTGTCGGCAGTCGGATCGGCGTCACCGCGCAAGCGCGGCAGCGCCGCGCAGGGAGCAGGGAATGACCACCGGGAATATGCAGTTTCTGAAGGAAAAACTCGTCGCCGCGCTCGGGGCTGACGCGGTTGCCGATGACGCGGCTCAACTGTCCTACCTCAGCAACGATGTTTACCGCAGCGGTGGCCTGCCGGCCCTGGTCGTGCGCCCGGCGACCGTCGAGGCGCTCCAGGCCGCCGTACGCCTGTGCGCCGCCGCCGGCGTTGCCATGGTGCCACGCGGTGGCGGCGCCTCCTACACCGACGGCTACATCCACACGCCGGGCGGACATGTGCTGATTGACACCGGCGCGCTCGACAGCATTGAGGTCGATGTCGGCAACGCGGTGGTCACCGTCGGTGCCGGTGCCACCTGGGCCGCATTGAAGGCCAGGCTCGACCCGCTGGGCCTGCGCACGCCGTTCTGGGGACCGTTCTCCGGCATCGCCGCCACCATCGGCGGCAGCATCAGCCAGAACACCGTCAGCCATGGCACCGCCGCCTACGGCATTTCCGCCGAATCCGTGCTGTCGATCGAGGCGGTGCTCGCTACGGGCGAGTTGATCCGCACCGGCATCACCTCGGCGACCCGCTTCTATGGCCCCGACCTGACCGGCCTGTTCACCGGCGACTGCGGCACGCTCGGGATCAAGACGCGGATCACCCTGCCCCTGATCGCCGCCCGCAGCGAAGCCGAGGCGCTGAGCTTCGCCTTCGACGATTTCGCCAGCTGCCACGCCGCCGTCCGGCTGGCGCAGAAGGAAAAGCTGGAGGACTCGCTGTTCGGCCTCGACCTCGCCCTGTCGCAGGGGCAGATCGCCCGTCAGGAAGGGGTGGGCGCGCGGCTGAAAATCGCGGCCCAGGTGATGCGCAAGGCCCCCGGCAAGATCGCCGGCCTGAAGCAGCTGATGCGCATGGCGCTGGCGGGCGAAGGCGCCATGCGCGCCGGCGCCTACATGGCGCATTTCATTCTCGAAGGCGTCGACAAGGCCGACACCTGGGCGCGTGCCCAGCGGCTGCGCGCGATCATCGCGCCCCATGGCCGCGAGATCGCCAACACCGTGCCGGCCTTCGTCCGCTCCATGCCGTTCGCGCCGCTGGGCAATATCCTCGGCCCCAAAGGCGAACGCTGGGTACCCATCCACGGCGTCTTTAACCAGAACGACGTGGTGGCCTTCCACGAAGCCTTCCAGGCCCTGCTGGCGGCGCGAAAGGCGGACATGGACAAGCACGGCGTCTGGACCGGCACCATGTTCAGCCCCACCGGCCCCAGCGGCTTTCTCTATGAAATCGCGATCTACTGGCCGGATGCGCGCACCGACTATCATCGCCGGACGCTCGGCGAGGAGTATCTGGCCGGCCTGCCGGACTACCCCGCCAATCCCGAGGCCCGCGCGGCCGCCGACAGCCTGAAGCGCGACGCGGTTGCCCTGATGCAGAAGCACGGCGCGGCGCATTTCCAGCTCGGGCGCGCCTACCCCTACCAGCCGCGGCTGGACCCGCAGGCCGCCGCCCTGCTGAAAGCGGTGAAGGCGGCACTGGACCCTCAGTGCCTGATGAACCCCGGCGCGCTCGGCCTGTAAGGGACGCGCCGGCTGGCGAATTACCGGCTGGTGAAAAACAAAGGGCGGCCGAGGCCGCCCTTTCCTGTTCGCGGGCCTCGTCACCCGTTCACAGCGACAGGATCTCCAGCGCCGCCCGCTCCGACGATTCCAGCGCCCCTTCCAGCCCCCGGGCGCCGGTCGCCGTATGTTCGCCACAGAAATGGATACGCCCGTGCGGCTCGGCCATGGTCGGCACGAAAGACGCGATCTGGCCGGGCGCGAAATAGGCCCAGTCACCGGCATTGAAATATTCCGCCTCCCAGCTGAACAGCCGGTGCGCCTTGAGCTTGCCCCTGGCCGCCGGACGCAGTTCCTCGAAGGTGGCGACGATTTTTGCCAGCGCGGCCTCCGTGCCCAGACGGTCCCACAGCCGGGCAAGGCCGCCACGCGCCTGTACCAGCAGGCCGGTCACCTCGTCGGCCGTCGCCCCGAACCGCTGCGGCAGCACCGTGCCCAGCGCCGAGTTGGTCCACATGCCTGGCGCCCGGCCGTCATGCTCCCAGAACGGCTCGGTTGCGGTCAGGAAGGCCATCGACAACGGCTGATAGGGCAATGTCGCCACCGCCCGCGCCTGCGCGCCGCTCAGGCCCGGCGTGATCGCCACATGCCGTAGCGTCGAGAACGGCAGCGAGCAGACCACACGTCCGGCCTGATAGACCGAACCATCGGCGCACCGCACCTCGGCGACATCGGTACGGCTGTCGATCGACACCACTTCCTTACCCAGCAGCACCTCGCCCTTGAGCAGCGCCGCCATCCCCTGAGGCAATCTCTCGTTGCCGCCCTTGATCGCCCAGGAGTTCGGTCCGGCACTGATCTGCGTCATCACGAACCCGGAGTTGAACTCCAGCATCAGGGCGGAAACATCGTAGGCATTGATGCCATAGTAGGGTGACACATCGTTCACCAGCCGGATGGCCGCATCGCTGAGCCCCTGCTGGGTCAGGAAGGCGTGGAGCGAGATGTCGAGCGATGCGTTAGCAGGGTCCAGCCACGCCGCCCAGTCCTCCAGCGGATTGTGCATGGCGATCAGCTTGTTGGTGACTTCCCACGGCATCGACGTCTTGAGCGCGTCGGGCAGCGGATTGAACGGCGCGGCCGCCCACTGCTCGCGGGTCAGCGGCTTGCCGTCGAGCACCAGCTCCTGCGGCTTGCCATGCATGTAGCGCTTGCCGACCTCGATCAGCTCGACCCCGGCGCGATGGGCGGCATCGATGCCGCGACCATAGCCGTCACCCATCGAGTTGAAGCCCATTTCGGGCACGCCTGGCAGATCGAACAGCGTGTGCACACGGCCGCCGACCCGCTGCCGGCCTTCCAGCACCAGCACTTTCAGGCCCTGCTGCTCCAGCAGCCAGGCGGCATTGAGGCCGGAGACACCGGCGCCCAGCACAATGGCGTCGAGCGGCCGCGTCGTGGCCGATTTGCCTGCCTTACGGGCGGCCTGCGCGGGCGACGCCATGGCGGCGGCAGCACCCACCGCGGCTGCTCCCAGCGTGAAGGTCCGTCGGCTCATTTCCATCTGCAAGGCTCCCTGACTGCTCGACGCGTCGACCACATTTACCGTAGCCGTTTTGGCGCGCTTTCTCTGCCTGAGACGACACCGGCGACCGGGTGCTGTCGATCCGGCGATCCCCCTTGACCACTAGGCGGATAACGACTGCCGGCATCGCCGAAGCCATCATGCGTGCCGCTAGGCTGCACACCGAGGGCCATCAGCCTGGCACTGTTCAGACTGCGCTCATGTAAAACAGGCTAAATCAACAATGACAGCATCCTCGTCCGCGCTGCGGCGGGTATGCATGTAATGAGGTAAAGAGGGAAGTCGCGTGATGCACCACAGGAAATCCCACCGCTCTCTTTCGGCGATCGTTGCCGGCACGTTCCTCGCACTGGCCGCCACCAGCGCCCAGGCCGCGGCACCGGCAGGCGACGCCAAGGCGGGCGCCAAGCTGTTTCTGCAGTGCCGCGCCTGCCATACCGTCGATGTTGGCGGCAAGAACGGCGTCGGCCCGAATCTGGCGGGCATCGTTGGCGCCAAGGCGGCCGCGGTTCCTGGCTACAAGTTCTCGCCGGCGCTGACAAAGGCCAACATCACCTGGACACCCGAGACGCTCGACACCTGGCTGAAGCGACCCTCGGCGATGGTGCCGGGCACCAAGATGGCTTTCGCCGGCATGGCCAACCCGAAGGCCCGGGCGGACATGATCGCCTATCTCTCGACCCTGAAAGGCAAGTGATGTCCGCTGTACGCCGCACCGTCGCCGCGATCGCGCTGGCCTCGACCCTGCTGGGCGCCTCCGCCTTCGCTCAGTCCCCCGCCCAATCCGACAAGCCCTACCTGACCATCGAGGCGCTGCGCGCCAAGTACCAGGACCCGGCCGGCCGTATCGCCAACATTGACGGTGCCGAGGTCTATTACAAGGACGAAGGTCAGGGGCCGGCGATCCTGATGGTCCATGGCTCGGCCAGTTCGCTGCGCACCTGGGACCGCATCGCCGATCGCCTGAAGTCGAAATACCGGGTCATCCGCTACGATATTCCGGGCTACGGCCTTTCCGGGCGGGTGTCCGACGAGGTGGCGAAAAACGTACAGCCGACCGACATCGCCGAGAAACTGCTGGCGCAGCTGGGTGTCAACAAGATCACCTTCGTCGGCGTCTCCTCCGGCGGCACGCTCGGCATGTTCCTTGCCGCCAGGCGGCCGGACCTGGTGGAGCGGCTGATCCTGTCCAACACGCCATCCGACCCCGTCAAGACCGACCACCTGGTGATGCCGGAAAGCTTCATCAAGGCGCAGGCGGAAGCCAAGGCGACCGGTTTCCAGGACATGACGTTCTGGAACGAGTACCTGTCGTACTTCGCCGGCGACCCCAAACGAATTTCCGCCGCCAAGCGCGAGGAATATTACGACTTCAACCGCCGCACGCCTGAGAAATATCCTGTCGCCATGGTGGCCCGGATCGGCGATGGCAAGGAAGCCACGACATTGATGTCGCAGGTGAAGGCGCCGACCCTGCTGCTATGGGGCGGAAGTGATCACCTGTTGCCGGAATCGGCCGCCTACCGGATCGCCGAATATCTGAAGCAGGCCCAGATCTCGCGGGTCATCATGCCGGATGTCGGCCACTATCCGCCGGTTGAAGTGCCGGAGCGCTTCGAGCAACTGTTGTCGGCCTATATTGAAGCCGCCACGCCGAATCGCTGATAACATGCACGACAGGGCGGGACACCAGGTGGCAACCCGCCCTGTCGTGACTCCTTGTCCACGATTCTTGCCACGGGAACCGATGCGTTGACGGCTCCACAGACCCTCTATGACAAGCTCTGGCACAGCCATGCCGTCGCCGAGCTGCCCACCGGCGAAACCCTGCTCTATATCGACCGCCATCTGGTCCATGAAGTCAGCAGCCCGCAGGCCTTTGCCTCCTTGCGCGCGGCAGGCCGGCGACTGCGCCGGCCACGGACACACCTCGCGGTTGCCGACCATGCAGTACCGACCCGGCAGCGTGGCGGCGACATTGCCGACCCGCTGGCACGCGCCCAGGTCGCCGAGCTGGAGGAAAACGCCGCCGCGTTCGACGTGCCCTATCGCGCGCTGACGGGCGATGGCCAGGGCATCGTCCATGTCATCGGTCCCGAGAGCGGCTTCACCCTGCCGGGCATCACACTGGTCTGCGGCGACAGCCACACCACCACCCATGGCGCGTTCGGCGCGCTGGCTTTCGGCATCGGTGCCAGCGAGTGCGGCACGGTGATGGCTGCCCAGTGCCTGAAGCAGCGCAAGGCCAGGACCATGCGGGTCGAGCTCGTTGGCACCCTGCCGGCGCACGTCACCGCGAAGGATGTGGCGCTGGCTTTCATCGCCAAGGTTGGCGCGCTTGGCGCCCAGGGCCACGCCGTCGAATATGCCGGCCCCGCGGTTGAAGCGATGTCGATGGCCGCCCGCATGACCTTGTGCAACATGACCATCGAGGCCGGCGGCCGCATTGGCCTCGTTGCCCCGGACGATACCACGTTTGCCTATCTGCGCGGTCGGCCGATGGCGCCCAGGGGCAGCCGCTGGGACCAGGCGGTGGCGTACTGGCGGACATTGCGGACCGACGTGGGCGCCGGCTACGACAAGCAGGTGACGCTCGATCTCGCCGGCATCGCGCCACACGTGAGCTGGGGCACCAGCCCGGACGAGGCGCTGCCGATCACGGCGACGATCCCCGATCCGGCCGCCATCGCCGACGACAGCGCCCGGCGGCACGCGGAGAAAGCGCTGGCCTACATGGACCTCAAGCCCGGCACGCCACTGGAGCAGGTGGCGATCCAGCGGGTGTTCATCGGCTCGTGCACCAATGGCCGGATCGAAGACCTGCGCGCGGCGGCCGAGGTCGTGCGCGGCCGCACGGTGGCGGCCGGCGTGCAGGCCATTGTCGTACCGGGCTCGACACAGACCAGACAACAGGCCGAGGCCGAGGGACTGGACAGTATTTTCACCGCCGCCGGATTCGAATGGCGTCATGCCGGCTGCTCGATGTGCGTTGCCATGAACGATGACCGCCTGGCGCCCGGCGAACGCTGCGCCAGCACCTCGAACCGCAATTTCGAGGGCCGCCAGGGCCCGGGGGGACGCACCCACCTGATGAGCCCGGCCATGGCCGCCGCCGCCGGCATCGCCGGCCACCTCATCGACGTTCGAAAGCTGCTGTCGTGACCATCCAGCCCTTCACCAGCCTCACCGGTATCGCGGCCTCGCTGCCGGAGGAGAACATCGACACCGATGTCATTTATCCCGCGCGTTTCCTGCTGATCACTGCCCGCGACGGTCTGGGGAACTATGCCTTCCACGACCGGCGGTTCACCGCCGACGGGCAGGAACGCCCGGAGTTCGTGCTCAACCGCGCGCCCTGGCGCGATGCACCGATCCTGGTCGCCGGTGCCAATTTCGGCTCCGGTTCGAGCCGGGAACAGGCGGTGTGGGCGCTGCTCGGGCGGGGCATCCGCTGCGTGATCGCGCCCAGTTTCGGCGAGATTTTCCATGCCAACTGCTACCGCAATGGTGTTCTGCCCGTCACGCTGCCCGCCGCTGATGTCGCGCGTCTCGCCGCCCTCGCTGAAGCCGGTGCCGAGCTGACCATCGACCTGCCGGGGCAGATCATCGCCGTCGAGGGCATGGCGCCCCTCTCCTTCGCCATTGCCCCCGATCGTAAACAGGCGCTCATCAACGGCTGGGACGAGACGGCGGTCTTGCTCAACGCCCATGGCAAGGATATCGCCGTGTTTGAAACCCGGCATCGCGCCGTCCAGCCCTGGCTGTTCGAAGAGGAAGCCCGTCCATGAGCAACGACCTGGCCGCCAACTACGCGCGCGCCTACAACAACCGCGTCGGCTTCGGCCAGCGCCCGGCGCTGATCCTGATCGATTTCTGCCAGGCTTATTACGAACCCGACTGCGATCTGTTCGCCGGCGAGGGCGCCGTCAGCGCCCTCGAGTCCGCGCTGCGGGTGCGCGCTGCCGCCCGTGCCGCCGGCGTGCCGGTCATTCTCACCAACGTCGTCTATCACCCCAGCGGCATCAATGGCGGGCGCTTCTTCGAGAAGGCCAGACCGCTGCGCAACTTCACCCAGGGCAACCCGATGGGCGCCTGGGGTCCGGGTCTGGTCGCCCACGACGACGAACTGGTGGTGCCCAAGCAGTATCCCAGCGCCTTCTTCGGCACCTCGCTCGCCGCGACACTGACCGCCGCCGGCATCGACAGCGTGCTGCTGACCGGCCTCACCACCAGCGGCTGCGTGCGCGCCAGCTGCGTTGACGCCATGTCCCACGGCTTCAAGACGGCGGTGATCGCCGAGGCCTGCGGTGACCGTCACGCCGCCCCTCATGAGGCCAACCTGTTCGACATGAACGCGAAATATGCCGACGTGGTGAGCGAGGCCGAGGCACTGGCGTTCCTCGCTGGCCTGAAATAGTCGGCGGCCGGCGCCCGCCGCCGCGCGCGACGCCCGCCACCGGACATGAAAAACCTCCGCAAGGTGACCCCTGCGGAGGTTTTTTCGTTGCAGGCTTTTCGTGCTCAGAAGGGCTTGGTGGCGCCCAGGAAGCAGATGCCCGAAATGGTGATCCAGTAAACGTAGGCCATCCAGCGGCCGAAGGCGACTTCCCGCGCCAGCGCGGCCTCCTCGGCCGGGTTCGGGCCCAGTGCCAGCACCCGGAACCGGGTAGTCCAGGCCCGCATGATGTAACGCAGGCCAAGGCCGATGATCAGGGTGAAGCCGTAGAGCCCCAGCTTGGCCGGATACCAGTACATGCCAGGACCGGTGTTGAGCGGCCCATAGCCCAGCAACGACGTGATGCAGACGATGAAGATCGCCGGGATCAGGATATAGCGCAGATACTCGTCGATCTTGGTCAGACGGATGCCGGTATCGGTCTCGCGGGTGAGGAACGCCGACCAGGTCAGCGCCAGCCAGCTCAGCATCACCACCCACATCAAGGTCAGCCAGTGGCCGCCATAGGGCTGGATGCCAAACAGGTGGCCCATGTGCAGGCCCAGCGGCAGCAGCATGAGAATGCCCGTGCGGGCCAGAATATCGATGCGATAGGCCGTCTCTAGGTGACGCCGCCGTTCTTCCATCGTCAGCCGGTGATTGACGATATTGTAGGAGGTCTGGAAGACACCCCATTCACCACCCAGCCAGTAGACCATGGCGATGATATGCACCCACCGGAGCACATCCAATTCTGCAAACATTATGCTCTTCCCTTTTCTTCCTTCTATGGTCGAGAACCGGGATGTGCCCCGGCGGTGCCGTTTCGTGTCAGCCTCGGCTCAATTCCTCGGCAATGTCGTCGATCGGGGGATCGAAGCTGTCCATCGCCTCCATCGTTTGCTGCATGCCGCGCATGACCCGGGCGATATAGGCCCTGGTCATCAGGCCGCGCTCACGACCCGCGGCGTCATCCGGCGCATAGGCCTCGATATCGGCACGGGTGATGCTGCCCTTGGCCTCCAGCAGCCGCTCGACGGTATCAAGCCGCTCCCGCAGCACCGACACCTCGGCGGTAACCGCCATCAGGATCGAGGTCAGCTGTTCGAGGGCGATGTCGCCGTTGATCATCGGCCGGCGCCCCTTCGGCCGGGCGCCCGCCCGTTCGATCCAGTCGATGCTCTGCGTCGTGGTGGTCGCGATCATGCTGCTTCTCCCATCTGGATCACATTGACGGGCTTCCACGCACCATAGGCGTTCCAGGAAGCCGCCCGGCCATAATCTTCCTTCTCTCCGCTAGGCGAAGCCGGGAACACCGATTTATCGGCCACCGCCTTGACGCCAACCTTGAACTGGCTGTCGGCGGGGAAGCCGAACTCGGCCATCATCGCCGGCAGGTCGATGCCGTGCATGGCCGACCAGAAGGGCTCGTTATTGTTGAAGGCATCCCAGTCGCGCATGAACTGCTCGAACAGCGGCATCTCCGGCGTGTACTGCGGCTGCTCGACGTGCAGCATCAGCCCGCCCGGCGCCAGCACGCGACCGATCTCGGCCATGATCGCCCGCATCGAGCCGTAGGACAGCTCGTGCAGGAACATGGTGGTCTGCACCCAGTCGAACGAACCGGCCTCGAAGCGCGACAGATCCTCGGCATTGGCCTGAACGAAGGTGATGTTGTTGACCCCCAGCGCCTTGGCGCGGGCGTGACCGTAGCGCAGCACCGGTGCGGCGGTGTCGATGGCGACCACCTCGGCTTCTGGGAAACCCTGGGCCAGCGGCACGGCGTTGTGGCCGATGGTGCAGCCGATATCGAGGATGCGCCTGGGCTTCCAGTCCGGCCGGTTGGCCTTCGCCCAGGCAACCAGCGCCTGGCCGCCGCCGTCGGAATAGGCGCCCAACGCACCGCCGGTGGTGGCGAACAGACCGGAGTCGTAGTTGGCGCCGGCCGATACGTCACCGGGACGCTCCTCGCCGGCATAGCCACCCGGCATGCAATGGATGTCGACCGCCGTCATGTAGCGCGGCTGCTGCATTGTCGGGTCGAGTTGCAGGGTCGTGGCGCCTTCGTTGTGGGCGCGGGCACGGGCATCCAGGTCGTCGAGCTGTCGCAGCACGATAGCGCGGCCGTTCTGCTGGCGCATCTCCATGCTGTTGCGCTTGATGGCGGTCCAGAAGCGGTGCCACGGATCGCGGTTCATCGCATCACGCACTTCCATGCGGTCCTGCGGATCGCGGCCATGCTCGGCGCGGAACGCCGGCAGCACCCGCGTGTCGTAGGCGATCCTGTTACCGGCGCCGACGGTGCCGGAGAGGTACCGATTGAACAGCGTCAGGTAATTGTAGCGCGCAACCTCGTCATGCTGCGGCACGGGGAACATCCCGTGCCGGGCAACCTTGGTATAGGGAGGAGGCAGATTGTCTTGCGTCATCGGCGTTGCTCCGTCTGTCGTCAGGCATCGGTGCCTGTCGCCGACTGTCGAGGGCGGCCCGAAATTCAGACATGACAAATGTCAATCGGACCGCGCGCGACGGGCGAACGCGCGGCAACTATCCAACCAGCGGATAAAAACCGCCCGCCAACCGGCCCATCCCGCGCCAACGGACAACGCCGCCGGGCCTCAAGAGCCCGGCGGCGTGCATGATGTCGCGGCAATCGAGGAATCAGGTGGTCGCGCGATAGACCCAGCCGCGACGCTGGCGGTCGACGTCGATAAACGCGTCGATGGCCGCCTTGTCGCGCAGGGTCAGGTCAATGGCGTCCAGGCCGTGCAGCAGCATGTCGCGCGCTTCGTCGGCCATGACGAAGCCCTGGGTCTGGCCATCGGCGGTGGCAACGGTACAGGCCTCAAGATCAACGGTGAGCGGTCGGGCCTGCGGCGCCGTGGCGATATCCGCTGCCAGTGCCGCGATGGCCTCGGCGGCGAGCACCACCGGCACAATGCCGTTACGAATGCAGTTGCCATGGAAAATCGGGTTGAACGACGGTGCCAGGATGGCCCGTACGCCATATTCCGCCAGCGCCCAGGCCGCGTGCTCGCGGCTGGAACCGCACCCGAAATTGGCACCACCAAGCAGAATGCGCGTGCCGGCATAATCGGGCCGGTTCAGCACGAAGTCCGGATTGGGCTCGCGCCCGCCGATCCGGGTATAGCGCCAGCCGGCGAACAGCCCGTCGGCAAGACCGCGCTTGGATACCGAGCGCATCTCGCGCGACGGGATGATGGCATCGGTGTCGATGTTGTCCCGCAGCAGCGGCGCGGCGACGGCGGTCAGTCGGACGAAAGGTTCCATGTCAGCACCCCAGGGTTCGGGGATCGGCGATGCGGCCGGCGATGGCACTGGCCGCGACGGTTTCCGGACTGGCCAGATGGGAGCGTGTTTCCGGGCCCTGCCGGCTCTCGAAATTGCGGTTGGTGGAGGTCACCACCCGCTGGCGCGTTCCAAAGCTCTCGCCACCGGAGAAGAAGCACATCGAACAGCCGGACTCGCGCCATTCGAAGCCGGCGGCCTTGAACACGCGATCGAGCCCCTCGGCTTCCGCCGCCTGCTTGACCGCCGTCGAACCGGGCACGCAGATGGCCTTGACGCCCGGGGCGACCCGCCGACCTTCCAGCAACGCCGCCGCCCGACGCAGGTCGGACAGGCGGCTGTTAGTGCATGACCCGATGAAGGCGGCGTCAATCGGCAGCCCCAGCAGCGGCAGATCCGGGCTGAGCCCCATGTATTCCAGCGGTCGCGCGGCGGCCGTCGCCGGCACTCGCCCGTCGATGGGCACCGCGTCCTGCGGGCTGGTGCCCCAGCTGATCATCGGCGCCACCTCGGTGGCGTCGACGGCGATCTCGGCATCGAACACGGCGTCGTCGTCGGAGCGCAGCGTCCGCCAGTAGGCGACCGCCGCCTCCCAGGCCGCCCCTTGCGGCGCATAGGCCCGCCCCTTGAGATAGTCGAACACCGTCTCGTCCGGGGCGATGATGGCGGTGAAGGCGGAAAATTCGGTCGCCATGTTGCACAGGGTGAGGCGCGCCTCGACGTCCAGCGCCCGCACCGCCTCGCCGGCATATTCAACGACATGCCCCTTGGCACCACCCGAGCCATGACGGGCCAGGATATGCAGCGCCAGGTCCTTGGCGGTGACGCCGGGCGCCAGCCGGCCCGACACAGTGACGCGCATGGTCCGGGGCCGGGCGACGCGCAGGGTCCGGGTCGCCAGCGCGTGCTCGGCCTCGGTGGAGCCGATTCCCCAGGCCAGTGCGCCCAGCGCGCCCTGCGAGCAGGTATGGCTGTCCGGGCAGACCAGGGTCACGCCCGGCAGCACGATGGCCTGTTCCGGCGAGATGACATGCACGATCCCCTGCCCCGGGTCACCGATGTCGAACAGGGTGATGCCGGCGGCATGGGCCTGTTCCCGCGTGGCGCGGATGAAATCGGTGCCGGTGGGCATGATGGTGCGGTCGGTGCGCCCTGGCAGGGTGTCCACGACATGGTCCATGGTGGCGAACACCTGCGCCGGCGCCGCCACCGCCCGGCCGGAGTCCGCCAGACTCTGCAGCGCGATGCCGCCGGTGCGTTCGTGCAGCAATATCCGGTCGATGAGGATCAGGCCGCCGCCGGGGATGCTGGCGACCTGGTGGTCGTTCCACAGTTTGTCGAACAGAGTCAGAGGCGTACTGGGCATGTTTCAGGTCCCGGGTTCAGCCCGCGGCGCCATCGGCCAGCAGGGCGGCGATCTCGGCCTCGCTGTAGCCCGCCGCCGCCAGCGCCGCGCGCGTGTCCGCGCCGGGCTCGCACAGGTCGTGACGCACGCCCAGACGTCCGCCATCGATCTCGACCGGCAGGGCCGGCAGCCGCGCCGGCGCGCCGCCCGGCAGGGTGAGGTCCACCAGGCCGCCGGAGGCGTTGAGGTGCGGATCGTCGAACAGGTCCTCCGGCCGGGCGATCGGCGCCACCGGCAGGCCGATGGCCTCGCACTTGGCAAGCAGGGCGTCGCGATCCATGCCGGCAAAAATCTCGCGGATCACCGGCAGGATGCGGTCGCGCGCCAGCACGCGGTCATTGTTGAGCGCCAGACTGGGGTCCTCGGCGAACGCCTTGAGGTCGAAGGCGGCGCAGAACGCCTGCCACTGGGCATCACTCACCACACCGATGAAGATCTGGCCGTCGTTGGCCGTCGCGAACACGTCGTAGATCGCCCAGGCGGAGATGCGCGCCGGCATCGGTGCCGCCGCCTTGCCGGTAACCGCCTTCTGCGCCATGTGCTGGCCGACCAGGAAAGCGGTGGTCTCGTAAAGCGAGCACTTCACGTAGCCGCCCTTGCCGGTGCGGTGGCGCCGCTCCAGCAGGCCGAGAATGCCGATGACGCCGAACATGCCGCCCGTCACGTCGATCACCGACGCGCCGGCCCGCAGCGGCCGCCCCGGCGGGCCGGTCATATAGGCAAGCCCGCCCATCATCTGCGCCACTTCGTCGAGCGCTGCCCGGTTCTCGTAGGGGCCGGCCAGGAAGCCCTTGGCGGAACAATAGATCAGACGCGGGTTCTCCGCCGCGAGCGCCGCATAGCCCAGCCCCAGCCGGTCCAGCGTGCCGGGGCGGAAGTTCTCGACCACGATGTCGGCGGCCAGTGCCAGCCGCTTCGCCGCCGCCAGCCCCTCGGGCTTCTTCAGGTCAAGGCACAGGCTCTGCTTGTTGCGGTTGTACATCGGGTAATAGCCGGCGCCGGAGCCCAGCAGGCGACGGGTGCGATCACCGCCGGGCGGCTCGATGCGCACGACCTCCGCACCCATGTCGGCCAGGATCAGGCCGGTTGACGGCCCCATCACCATATGGGTGAGTTCCACGACTTTCAGGCCCGCCAGCGGCAGTTCGTCAGTATCCGACATTCGGTCAGTTCTCCGTAATTCCGGCCCCATCTAGGCCGCACCGGGCATGTGATGGGATGGCAACCCGCGAAATGACCGAAGACCGGACGAAATCATGGCTGACATCGACATTCTGGTAAGCGAAGTAGGGCCGCGCGACGGCCTGCAGAGCATCAAGGCCCTCATGCCCACCGAGGCCAAGAAGGCCTGGATCGACGCCGAGGCCGCCGCCGGGGTGCGCGAGATCGAGGTGGGCAGCTTCGTGCCCGCCAAGCTCCTGCCCCAGCTGGCGGATACCGCCGAGATCGTCGCGCATGCCCGCGCCATCCCGGGGCTGACCGTGGCCGTGCTGGTGCCCAACGCCCGTGGCGCCGAGGCCGCCATCGCCGCTGGCGCCCACAAGCTGACCCTGCCGCTGTCGGTGAGCGAGACGCACAGCCTCGCCAACCTGCGCCGCACCCACGCCCAGGTGCTCGACGAGGCCCGGGCGATCGCCGACATGATCCGCGCCCTGCCCGAGGCGCAGCGCCCGCATTTCGAAGGCTCGCTGTCCACCGTGTTCGGCTGCACGCTGGAAGGCGCTATTCCCGACGCGCAGGTGGCCCGCCTGGCGGAGGCCCTGATGGCGGCCGGCTGCGACGAGGTCGGCCTGTCCGATACCACCGGCTATGCCGATCCGGCGGCGGTCAAGCGGTTGATCGGCCTGGTGCGCGGGGTCGCGGGTGACGCGGCCCTCACCGGCATCCACCTGCACAACACCCGGGGCCTGGGGCTGGCCAACGCGCTGATGGCGCTGGAGTGCGGACTGACCACGCTGGATGCCTCGCTGGGCGGGCTGGGCGGCTGCCCGTTCGCGCCCGGCGCCTCGGGCAACATCGTCACCGAGGACCTGGTGTTCATGCTGGAGGCCATGGGCCTGCGCACCGGCATCGACATTGACGCCCTGGTCGCTGTGCGGTCAATTCTGGCCGCCGCTTTGCCGGGCGAGGCGCTGTACGGCTTCGTGCCGGATGCAGGATTACCCAAAGGCTGGAGGACCCAGGCATGAGCGATATCGTCGGGACTCGCATGGTCTGCGACGGCAAGACCGCGCGCCAGATTTTCGAGGAAGTGATGGCCAACCCCGGCCGGACCAAGTTCGGCTTCGGCAGCAAGCTCGCCATCGTCAACGTCGACTTCCAGAACGCCTACACCCGGATCGACGAGTTCAAGACCGCCTATGAAACCGATCCGCGCCAGATCGAGCATACCAACACCATCTCGGCGCTGGCGCGGGCCAAGGGCATGCCGGTGATATGGACCCACGTCGCCTATGCCGAGGACGCCGCGGACGCCGGTGTCTGGGGCACCCGCACCAACACGCCCGACTCGTTGCAGAACATCAAATATGGCAGCCGCCGCCACGCCTTCGACGACCGCTGCGACATCCGCCCCGAGGATATGATCTACACCAAGCGGATGCCCTCGGCCTTCTTCGAGACGCCGTTGCAGAGTCTGCTGGTCTGGCACAAGGTCGACACCGTGGTGGTGACCGGCGGCAGCACGTCGGGCTGCGTGCGGGCAACCGCCGTCGATGCGCTGAGCCGCGGTTACCGCACCATCGTGCCGATCGAGACCTGCGCCGACAAGCACGAGAGCTTCCACTTCGCCAACCTGACCGACCTGCAGCTGAAATACGCCGATGTCGAACCGGTGCAGGTGGTGATCGACTGGCTGGAGTCCCGCTGATGCACGACGGCGCGCCCGATCCGGCACTCTATGATTTCGCGGCCTATCGCGATCGCCCGGTGATCCGCTGGCCCGGCGACAAGTCGGTCGCGGTGTGGGTGTCGCCCAACCTCGAATATTACGAGATCGACCCGCCGGCCAACCCGCACCGCAAGAGCTGGACCAAACCGCACCCGGACGTGGTGGGCTACAGCCACCGCGATCATGCCAACCGCGTCGGTCACTGGCGCATGGCCGATGTGATGAGCAAACATGGCTTCCCCGGCTCGGTGTCGCTGTCGATCGCGCTGTGCCAGCACCACCCGGACGTGGTCGCCGACGCCAACGCCCGGGGCTGGGAATTTTTCAGCCACGGCATCTACAACACCCGCTATTCCTATGGCATGGACGAGGCGCAGGAGCGCGCCATCATCGAGGACTCCATCCGCACGGTCCGCGACGCGACAGGGCAGACCATTCGCGGCTGGCTGGCGCCGGCGCTGACCCATACGCCGCGCACGCTGGACCTGATCGCCGAATACGGCCTCGACTACACCTGCGATCTCTACCACGACGACCAGCCGATGCCGGTGAAGGTGAAGAGCGGCCGGCTGATCTCCATGCCCTACAGCCTGGAGGTCAACGACCACTACGGCTTCTTCATCTACAACATGAGCCCCAGGGACTATGCCCGGACGCTGATCCGCCAGTACCAGCGGCTGGCGGACGAGGGCACCGGCACCGTGATGTGCATTCCGCTGCACAGCTACCTGATCGGCCAGCCGCATCGCATCGGCGCCTTCGAGGAGGTGCTGCGGCATATCGCGGCCGACGGGCGCGCCTGGATCACGCGGGCCGGCGACATCGCGACCCACTGGTTTGCCCAGCAGGGCCAGCAGGGAGTGCCGGCATGACGCTCGATCCCGCCTACCTTGAATACCCCCATCGCCAACTGGGCTATGACCACACGCTGTACGACTGGTCGCCACTGAAGGACCGCAAGCCGCTGGCCTGGCCGGATGGCAAGTCGGTCGCCGTGTGGGCCGTGGTGAGCCTGGAGTGGTTTCCCATCATCCCCGGCGACACGCCATTTCGCGCCCCCGGTCACATGCAGACGGCCTACCCCGACTACCGCCACTATACGGCGCGGGAATATGGCACGCGGGTCGGCTTCTACCGGCTGCTCGACGCCTTCGCCAAGGCGGGCGTGCGGGCATCGGTGGCGGCCAACGGCGCCATCGCCGAGCGCTACCCGTCGATCATCCGCGACATCGTCGCCGCCGGCCACGAAATCATCGCCCACACGACCGACATGAACGGCACCATTGCCACGGGCCTGCCCGAGGACGCGGAACGCGCGCTCATCGCCCAGTCGCTGGACAGTCTTGAGCGGGTCAGCGGCACCCGCCCCAGCGGCTGGCTGTCCATCGCCCGCTCGCAGAGCTGGAACACGCCGCGCCTGCTCAAGGAGGCCGGTGTCGCCTATTGCTGCGACTGGGTGAACGACGAGCTGCCCTACGCCTTCAACAATGGCCTGGTGAACATCCCGCTCAATCACGAACTGTCCGACCGCCAGATTCTCAATGTCCAGCAGCAGTCGGTGGACAGCTACGCCGAGCAGATCCTCGATGCGCACGACTGGCTGGCGGCGGAAGCGGACCGCGAAGGGGGCGGACGCCTGCTGCCGCTGCATCTCACGCCCTATATCATCGGCCTGCCCTACCGCATGGACGCCTTCGAACACCTGCTGGCCGACCTCGCGGCGCGGCCGCAGACCTGGTTTGCCCGCGGCATCGACATTCTCGAACACTTCAGGAGCCAGCAGTGAAAGCCTATCAGATCGGATCGCAGACCGGCCTCGACTCACTGACCGCCGTCACCCGCCCGGAGCCGGTGCCCGGTCACGGCGAGGTCATCCTCAAACCGCGCCTAGCCTGCCTCAACCATCGCGACCTGCTGGTGCTGGCCGGCACCTACGGCGCCCGCAAACCGGAAGACCGCATCCCGGTGTCCGAAGGCATCGCCGAGGTGGTGGCACTGGGTGACGGCGTCACCAACGTCGCCGTGGGCGACCGCGTGATCTTCGCGCACTTCGTCACCTGGCTGGATGGCGCCTTTTCCCCCACCGCCTTCGCCTACGACATCGGCATCACCCATGATGGCTGGCTTGCCGAGCGCCTGCGGGTGCCGGCCGCGCCGCTGATCCGCGTGCCGGACAGCGTGACGGACGAGCAGGCAGCGCCGCTCGCCTCGGCCGCGCTCACCGCCTGGAATGCCGTGGTCGAGGTCGGCCAGGTGAAGGCCGGCGACCTGGTGCTGACGCTGGGCACCGGCGGCGTGTCGATCTTCGCGCTGCAGATCGCCAAGATGAACGGCGCGCGTGTCGCCATCACCTCGTCGAGCGACGACAAGCTGGCGTTCGCCCGCTCGCTGGGTGCCGACATCCTGATCAATTACCGGACGCATGAGGACTGGGCGGCCGAGCTAATGCGCCAGACCGGCGGCGCCGGCGCCGACATCATCGTGGAAAACGGCGGCCAAGCCACGCTGTCGCTGTCGATTGCCGCCGCCGCCGCCAATGCCCGGGTGGTGATCATCGGCGGACTGGCCGGCAATGTCAGTTCCGGCCTGCCCAACTACACCTCGATCATCGGCAAGAACCTGACCATCCGCGGCATTGCCGAGGGCAGCAAGGCCATGCTGGCCCGCCTGCTGCGCGCGGTCGAGGCCAACGGCATCAAGCCGGTGATTGACAAGCGCTTCCACTTCAACGACGTGCCGCAGGCCTATGCCTACCTGAAATCCGGCGAACATGTCGGCAAGGTGCTGATCGCGTTCGACTGACAGCGCCTGCATAACAAGGACGACGGCACATGATCACGCGTGGCTACACCCGTTGCCGATACGGCCAGATGCACTTTCGGGAAGCCACGCCCGGGCAGGCGGCCACCGCGCCGACGCTGATCCTGCTGCATCAGAACCCGTCGTCCTCGTGGGAGTATGAAGGGCTGATGCGGGAGATGGCGCGCGACCGGCGCGTCGTCGCCTTCGACACGCCAGGCTACGGCATGTCTGACTCCCCGCCCGTCCCGCTGTCGATGACCGATTACGCGGCGGCCTTTGCCGACGCCATCGACGCGCTCGGCCTCGCCGGACCTCTGGACGTCTACGGCTTCCACACCGGCACCCTGTTGGCGGCGGAACTCGCCATCGCCCTGCCGGACCGCATCGGCCGCGTCGCCATGACCGGCATTCCGATGTTCCCGGCGGCGGAGCGCGAGGAGCGGCTGAAGGCCGCGCTCGACGTGGTGCCGCCAAGCGAGGACGGCACCAGCACCATGCAGCTGCTGCGCTACCTGTGGGACTATGCAGTCGGCCAGCGCGACCCGCGGGTGCCGCTGGAACGCGCCGTGCTGTGCTATGCCGACCGTATCCGCACCCTGCACCGCTATTCCTGGGCCTATCAGGGGGTATGGTCCTACGATTATGAGCGCCTGGCGCTCATCCGCCAGCCGGCCCGGCTGGTGCAGACGCACGAGGATCTGCTGGCGGTGTCAAAGCAGGCGGCGGCCCTGGTGCCGAACATGGACATCGTCGAGCTGCCAGAACTGGACCGGGACATCTTCGAAATCGGGATTGGCCCGGTCGCCCGGGCCCTGCGCGACTTCTTCATCTGACATCGCTGGCGGCGAGCCGCGCCTGCCGCCATCGCCCACCCGCGTCCATCCATCCTCGCGCGTTCGAGGGTACCGGCGTAACGTTACGGGAACGGGATCAAAGCCTCCACGGCCGGAAGGGGCGGCATATAAGTTGGCGGCCACGAAGCTCGGCTAGGAGATGCCTCGTGGCCGCCGGGGGAGTCGTGCAGTCCGGTTCAGGCGCGGACGCGGGCATCGACATGCCGCCGTGTCCGGCCCCAGCATCATCAGTTGATGCCCGCCTCCTGCTGCAGGCTCTCGTACATCGACTGACGCATCAGATACTGGCGACGCAGTGCAGGCGTTTCCGCGATCTCCTGCATCTTGAGCTCCTGCGGACTGCGCTCGGCCGACCTGGCCGCCTCCAGCGTCTGCTTGTTCTCGATGGTCTGGGCCTGGACGAAGCTCTGCGCGATCGTCCGCCGCTGACGGCCATAGCGCTCCGTCTCGGCCTGCCAGTTGGCACCGTTGAGATAGATATCCTTCAGCTTGGTTGTCAGGTTCCACACATCGTGGATGCCCGAGTTCATGCCGAAGCCACCCAGCGGGTTGTTGAGGTGGGCGGCATCGCCGGCCAGCAGCACCCGGCCATGGCAGAATTCCTTCACCACCCGCTGGTGCACGCGATAGAGCGTGCGATGGCTGGTCTCGATCGGCCTGTCATCTCCCAGAAGCCGCTTGAACACCGCATCCTTGTAGGATTCGGACAGCAGCTCGTCATCGGTGGTATTGATGTCGGTCGGCACCAGAATGCGCCAGAACTCGGGTACCTTGAGCAGCACATACCACTCGGTGGCGTCAGCCACGTAGTTCACAGACGCCAGGCGATCGAAGTGCTGCTCCACCGGATAGCGGGTCGACAGCGTCAGGAAGCGCTCCGGATAGGTGAAGCCCTCGAACTCGGTCCGCGTCCACTTTCTGATCGTGCTGTTGGAACCATCCGCGGCGATGAGGAAATCCGCCCGGATGGTCTCGATCGCCATCGGCGTCTCGACATACACCGTCACGCCATCGGCATCCTGATCATAGGCAAGGACACGATGCTGGAAATTCACCGACCCCGGCTTCAGGGCCTCAAGCTTGGTGGTGAGCAGACGCGACAGCTTGAACTGCTCGCACTGCAGGCGGTACGGATGCTTCGAGATGTCCGACAGCTCGGTCAGGTCGAACTCGATGATGTCGCCGCTGCGGCGGTTGCGATAGTGGTAGGAAGGTGCCCGCAGGCCCTGGCTCTCCAGCTCTTCCAGCAGGCCGAGTTCGGCCATCATGTCGAGGGTGGGTGGATGCATCGTCGACGCCCGCATGTCCTCGGGGCAGAAGGGCAGCACCTCAACCAGCAGGACGTCGATTCCCGCCTGGGCCAAGCGATAGGCTGCCGTCGCCCCCACAGGACCACCACCGGCTACCAGCACTTGTGTCCGCCTCATGGTTGACTATCCCCTTTCAGTCGCCGGCAATTGGCTTCAATTCTGACGTTAAATCGATGCCCTAGGGGTAGCGCCGGATTGTCACGATGCGCTGTGAGAGCATTGGGACTGTCCGTCTGACGGGTAAAACAAGGGGGTGACAGAGATTAACGACCCACGCCGACCGCATGTCGCTCCGTCAGTCGGATAGCCCGCCGCCGTCAGGGGGCGGATTGCTGGACGAACATGGCGGTCGCGCGCTAGCCTGCGGTCATGACGATACACATCACCCGACGTTCCCTGCTCGCCGGCATGGCGGCCACGGTCTGCCTGCCCGCCGCCGGAGCGCATTCCGCCGCGCCGACGACACTGACGCTGACGCTGACGGCCGCCGACGGACGCCAGATACCGGTGAACGCATGGCCAGCACATGCACCACATCGGGGGGTGATTTTCTTCTCACATGGCGCCCTGTCGGCGCCACGCTATTACGATGCCCTGATACAGCCGGCCGCCGCCGCGGGTTATGACGTTTACGCGCCACTGCATGTCGACTCGGCGGAGCACCCGCTGACATCACGCTATCCCGGCCTCGCCAGCTGGAAGGCCCGTCTGGAGGACATGCGGGCGCTTGCCGCGCATCTGGGCGAGCAGCCCTATGTCGCCATGGGGCACAGCTACGGCGCCCTCGTCGCCCTCACGCTCGGCGGCGCCGCAGCGGTGCGGCCGGAAGGCTACGCCGGTCCGATGCACGACCCGAGGGTGAAAGCCGTCGTCGCCTTCTCGCCGCCGGCGCCGGTGCCGGCGCTGATCGAGGCCCGGGGCTACGGCACGCTTGTGACCCCTGCCCTGATCCAGACCGGCACCCGCGACATCCTGCCGGGCATGGAGAACAACCCCGACGCCTGGCGCGGCCATCTGGCGGCGTATGACAATGCCGCCGGCGGCGGCAACCGCTACGCGCTGGTGCTGGAGGGCGTCGACCACTATTTCGGTGGTGCAATCTGTCGTCTTGACCTGCCCGGCCCCCGGCAGAATGACCAGCTGGCGCGGGCGACTGCCATGGCCGCCCTCTTCCTGAAGGCCTTTGGCAGCGGCGACGAGGCGGCGCGCCAGGAACTCGACCGCCAGCTTGCCGCGACCGGGCCGGTTCAGTTGCGCGTGAAATAGCGCCGCCCGATCCTGCCGCCGGTTCACCGCGGCCCACGCCGTTGACCGGGTCGCCACGGAAAAAACGAAGGCGGAGGCCTACTCGAAACCCCCGCCTCGATTTGTCATCGACATGCCGGATCAGCGCTCGGCGATTTCCTCGATCATCGAGCGGAACTGGTCTTCCGATTCCGCTTCGGCGACCTCGCGCGCTTCCTTGCGCATCAGATAGAACAAGCGGTCGAGAAAATCCTGCCGCCAGGCCTCCCGGGCCTCCAGCGCCTCCTGATCCAGCTTCAGCGCCTCGATGCCGGCGGCCAGATCCAGTCCATTGGCCTTGGCGACACGCTCGGCGGAGTCGAGGCGATCATGGACGACCGCGATCTCGTTGGCGAGCACCATGATCATGGACATCGCCTGATCCAGGCCGGGGGCCTGATAAAAGGTCGGGCGCTTGCCCTTGGCGTCCTTGATGACATGCGGACGTTCGTTGCTGTGGATCACGGTCATGCGGCCTTCACCTGTTGCTGGGGTTTGCGGGCGATGAACACTTCCCAGCCGCCACCGGGCGCATATTCACCGGCCGTGAATTCACGATCCGCAACCGCCGTCGCGGCCTCTTGGCTATAGCCACCGGACTCAGCGCCCATGAACTCCATCACGGCCATGGGAGCGGTATCGAAGCGGGCATCCGCGCGGTCGAACCCGGCGCGCTCGGCCAGCTCGAACTGGTCCATGTCACGCATGGCGCCCCAGAACGGCTCATTGTTGTACCAGGTCTCGTTGTCGAGGATGAACTGGGTGAACGGGTCCATCAGGTCGAACGGCGGCAGATCGGCGTGGATCATCAGGCCGCCCGGTGCCAGCAGGCGGTTGCACTCCTTGAATATCCTCGGCATCGCCTTGCCGCTGGTTTCGTGCAGCAGGATGTGGCTCACCACCAGGTCGAAATGCTCGTCCGGGAAACGGGTCTCCTCGGCGTTCATCTGGGCGAAGTTGACCTCCAGCCCCAGACCCGCCGCACGCGCATGAGCATAACGCACCACCGGTCCACCGACATCGATGCCCCATACTTCGGCGTCGGGGAAGAATTCCTTGTAGGGCAAGGTCGCATGGCCGACAGTGCACCCCATGTCGAGAATGCGACGCGGCTTGAAATCCGGCATGTGGCGCTTGAGGTAGTTGCACACCGAACGACCCATGTCGTCGTTGAGCGGCCCCATATAACCCATGGCGTAGAGGTAGACACCCCGATCATAGAGCGCGCCGACCGAGACATCGTCCGGCGCCACTTCCGACGCGTAGCCGCCAGGCATGCAGTGGATGTCGACCGCCGTCACATAACGCGGTGGCACGAAGCCCTGCGGAATGTCGAGCTTGGCCTTGGTCGAGGCGGAGAGCTTGCGCGCCTGTTCGATCAGGTCCAGCAGTTCACGATCAACGGACACGTTGACCGACTCCCACAACAACTCCTGAGCGATCCGGTTGGCGGCCGCATAATGCTGGAAGTAGAGTTCCTTGACCATGGCTGCGCGAATATCGCGCCGGTCAACCGGCGGCCGTCCGTGCTCCTTTTCGAACGCCTTGGCGACCCGCCCCTTGTATATGGGCGTCAATCCCGGCAACAGCTTGCCCTGAATGAACCCCTTGAAGCTCTTGGTGAACTCCTGCCGCGCCGCTTCATCGTGCGTCGGCTTGGTCAGCATCGGATGCTGGGCCTGCTGGAAGGTATTGAGCATCGACGGCATCTCCATCTAGTTTCAGGGAGAAAGTGAGCTTTTCGATACGGCCTGGCAAGAACAGCCCACACGCCATATCCGCTCAGCGATCAAGGAACTGTTTCACATGGCGTCGCCACGGCCTGACGTTCCAAGTTTTGCGCTGGATACCTGCCTGGGAGACGCAGCGAAATGACAAATATCAATCCGGCGCGACGCGAGAACCCCGGGCCCATCACCCTCGTCGTCGGCGCCGATGCTGCCCCTGGCGCACGATCGGCTCCATCATTTCCCGAATTCCCGCAGGAATAATCCATATGGCTGATGTGGCGGCAACACTTGATATCGGCTCACAAGCGGTCAAGCGGACCGGGCTTGCAGCCCAGATCGGCTATGGTGTCGGACAGATCGCCGGACAGGTATTCCGCGATCTACCCTCCCTGCTCCTGCTGTTTTTCATGACCACCGTGCTCGGCATCTCGCCGGCAATCGCCGGCGCGGCGATCTTTGTCCCCAAACTGGTGCTCGGCGCGGTATGCGACGTCGGCGTCGGCATCATGTCCGATCGCCTGCGCCACAAGGTAGCGCGCCGCTGGTGGCTGCTTGTCGGCGTGTTCGGCGCGCCGTTGGCCATGATCCTGCTGTTTCATGTCCCCGATGGCTCAACAACCCTGCAAGTCGGCTATATCGCCGGCGTGTTCACGCTCTACATGGCCGTGTTCGGCGGCTTTTCCGTCCCCTACCTCGCCATGGCCGGCGATCTGACCACCACGCCGCGCGATCGCAGTGTCGTCATGGCGTGGCGCCTGGTCTTCACGGCGGTCGGCATCCTGACCTCCGGCATGCTGGCTCCCAATCTGATCCAGCACTGGGGTGGCGGACAGGACGCTTACGAAAAGATGTCGCTGGTGCTGGCAGCAGTGTGCCCGACAGCACTGCTGGTGACCTTCTTCGCCACGGGAAAATCGACGCCGCGTCCCGGACCGTCTCTGGCTGCGTCGATCTCCACGACCCGGCTGACCCCGCGCGAGGCCATGCGCGTTCTGTTCCGCTCGCGCTTCGGCACCCTGCTGACCGCGACCCTGCTCCAGCTTACCGGCGCCGGCATGGGGTTCGCCACCATGCTCTACTTCCTGACCTACAACATGGCACGAGCCGACGCCTTCCAGTTGATCGGCGGACTTGTGGTGGCGGCGTGCGCCGCCATCGTCATTGCCCAGCCACTCTGGCTGGCGGTATCGACCCGCTTTGGCAAGTTGCCCGGCTACCTGATCGCCACCTTCCTGTATGCCATTTGCTATGCCATCTGGGCCTTCGCCGCGGACTGGGGCGTGGTGGTGGCCTATACCCTCTCGTTTGTTGCGGCCATCGGGCAGTCCGGCTGGACCATGCTGGGCTTCTCCATGATGTCGGACATCGCGGCGGAGGATAACCGCAACGCCGGCCTTTACTCGGCGGCCTGGATCGCCACCGACAAGATTTCCTTCGCTTTGGGCGGCACGCTGCTGGTGGGCGTGATCCTGTCCGCCTTTGGCTTCGACTCCGCCAAGGCCGTCCTTGGACAACCGCAATCCGACTCGGCGCTGCTGGGCGTCATGATTGCCTTCGGTATCACGCCAGCCGTGCTGAACGTGGTCGGCGCCCTGTTGCTGGCGCGCTGGGGCCGCCACCACTGAGCGCCCGTCCATCCGGCGACCAGAACCCCGCGGCCTCGACAAGATCGCGGGGTTTTTCGCGTTACCGCGCCTGAACGCAGAGCCTGGGTGTCAGACGGGATCGACGATCAACCGCGTCTCCACCTCACCCGCGCCCTCGCGCAACTTGGCGCCAGCGAGATATCCCGGTGACTTCGCGTAGGCGAGCGCCGCCTCGGCGGTCTCGAAACGACTCACCACCACGCGTTCCTCGGGGTCGACAGCGCCTTCCAGCACCTGAGCGACCTTGCCCCGCACCAGATACTGTCCACCGAACCGTTCGTTGAGGCCGGCGATCGCCTTCAGATAGAGCCCGAATTTCTCAGGATTGGTCACCCGGACGGTGGCGACAATGTAAGCAGCCATGACAATCTCCCAATGTTGAAGGGCCGAAAATCAGGGACGCGCCGATCCGAACCAACGCGCCGGCGGGAAATTCCCCGCCTGTCGGGGAGCGGCATGACGCCATGGAGGCCCCCGCCTACCCGCCCGGCGATGCCGGAAATGACGAAGGCGCGTGCGGTCAGACCACACACGCCCCTGCCTGTCGGCCGCGCCTGCCGGCAATGAGGCTCCCCACCCTGGCAGGCCTTGCCTGTGGCCGCTGGGTCAGCCTTTGCCGTCACCTCAGGCCGTTGCGGTCCGAGGTGACGACAAGCCCGCCGGTATCAGAACTTGTAACGCACGGTCGCCAGCACCGTACGCGGATCGACCGCGAACTGAGGCTGCACGACGGAGAAGCCGAAGCCGGTGGTCCAGCCCTTTTCCTGCAGAAGATTCTTGCCGCTCAGCTGCACCGTCCAGCGGTCATAGTCGTAGCCGACATAGCCACCGAGGAATTCCTGCTGCTTGACGAAGCCGATGGCCACATTGTCGGCGGTCGAGAAGTAGGCCGCACGGGCGTTGAAGTCTGCACCCAGTCGCAGGCTGCCCGGACCGACATCGACCTCGTAGTCGAAGCCTACGGCGTAGGACCAGTCCGGGAACGCCGGCGGGTCGTTGTCGATGATGGAACAGGCCGCGCTGACCGTCGTGCTGCACGAGGTATATTTGCCATCATTGAGTGAAACGTTGCCCCACAGGGTGAAGCCATCGAATGCCCGCCAGGTGGCTTCCAGCTCGACACCTTTCAGCGTCGCATTGTAGTTCTCGACCACGAACGTGCCAATATCGGGGCCGGACGCGACCGTCAGACTCTGCTGACGGTTGCGGATCTTGTTGTAGAAGCCCGCCAGATTCAGACGCAGTGTGCCGCCCAGCAGGTCGGACTTCACGCCAGCCTCATAGGCCGTGGTGTACTGCGGCAGGAATGGGGTGCTGATCTGGACCAGATTGCCCGCAAGGCCGTTGTAGCCTCCTGACTTGAATCCTTGCGCATAGCTCGCATAGAGCAGGACGTCCGGCGTCACCTTGTAGTCAACGCCCAGTTTCGGCGTGAACCGGTCATACCGCTCATGCAGATCGAACGCCGCACCGCCGATGCTGCCCTTCAGCTTCTTCTGGTCCAGCGTGTAGCGACCGCCGGCGATTAGCGACAGCGAGTCCGTCACGCGATAGGTCAACTGGCCAAAGCCGGCGACACTGTCCGTGGTGGCGACGAACAGGGTCGATGACGGCGAGAAGAAGATCGTCGACAAAACGTCCTGCGTCGCCTTCTCGGTGAAGAAGTAGACACCGGCCACATAGTCGAGCCGCTCACCCAGACCGCCCGCCGCCTGGAATTCCTGGCTGAACTGCCACTGGTCGGTCTCGCTGACGCGATCGAACAAAGCCACGGGATCATCGCTCGGCAGGCCGATCAGGCTGCCGGCGACGCCGCCGGAGAAATCCTGCCGCCAGTCATCGCTGAGCTCGGAGTAGCCGGTGATGGAGGTGAAGGTGCCGGTGTCATAGTCGGCGGAAAGCCGCAGTGTCGCGCCATACTGCGAAACCCTGGTGTAGGATTCGACTGGCGAGGCGACCTTGCGATAGGAGCCCGTGGACGGCACGATCTCGCCGGCGACAATCGTCGTCGGCACCGCCCACTGACCATCACCATCGGTATGCATGTAGAATACGGTGAGCCGGCCGGTAACCGTGTCACCGGCATAGGCCACATCACCCTGAATGCCCTCGAAACTCTCGTCGCCGACCTTCTCGTCCAGCGTGACATTATACTGCCGGCCGCCGTCGCGGCCGCGCACCATGCCATTGAGCGACCCGCTCCACTTGCCATCCTCGCTCAGCGCACCGGTAACATAGCCCTTGAGACGGCGTTCGTTCCAGGTGCCAAAGCCTGCCTCGATGGTCCCGGAAAATTCCGCGCTCGGTGCCTTGGTGATCATGTTGACCGCGCCGGCCGAGGAATTGCGCCCGTACAGCACACCCTGGGGGCCACGCACCACCTCGATGCGTTCCAGCTCCAGGAAATCCACCAGCGCGGCCGACAGGCGAGCGCGATAGACATTGTCGAGATAGATACCGACTTCCGACTCCGACAGCGCCATGCCGCCATCCGTGATGCCGCCGCCGCGCACGTAGGGGCTTAGGCCGGCACTGCCGCCGGTAACGGAACTGAACTTGACGTTCGGCACGATCCGGTTGAGGTCAATGGCTGTCGATATCTGCATTTTCTGAAGAGTATCGGCGGTAACCGCGGACACCGCCGCCGGCACATCCTGCAGTTTCTGGTCGACACGCTGCGCCGAGACAATGATGTCGCCGAGTTCGGCGGCTTGCTCTGCGCCCGCCATCGCCGGCACGGTGGCGCCCGCCATGATGGCAAGCACCGATGCACCCGCCAGATAGCGGCGCGCGCGGACAAGAATATCGATCGTGACTGACTGATTGTTCATTCGATGTATCTCCTGCACCTGTATCCCTCCGGCATCGTCGGTGCGATGCACTTTTTTTGGCCATCGATTAACGATGCCCGCCAAGGATGCGCGGCGCGGCGCGCCTGCCGTCACGGATTGTCAAACTGACCAGCAGTCGGACATTTCGCCGCCGGCATCAGGCCGCCATGACCGCAGTGCGGAGAAAGGCCGTCAGCTGTCTGTGCCATGCCCGGCATCTGATACGAGCATGGCCCATCTGCTGGAGCGACGAGGGAGACTGGACATGACTGATTCACTGGGTTCGCGGATGAAATTCGCGGTGATCGCCCCTTCCACCAACACGAGTGTCCAGCCCGAATACGACGACATGCGCCCGCGCTGGGTGACCAACCATTTCTGCCGGATCACCATTCCCGACACCAAGGTCACCGATGACGACAGCTTCATGGTGATGATCGAGAACATCCGCCGCGGCACACTGGAAACCATTGACAGTGCCATGACCATGCAGCCGGGCTGCGTCATCATGGGCATGTCGGCAGAGACCTTCTGGGACGGTGCCGACGGCGCCGAACGCCTGCACGCCCGCATGGTCGAACGCACCGGCGGCATCCCGGTTGTGATGGGTTCAACGGCGGTCGACGCGGCCATCAAGGCCTATGGCGGCATCAAGAAGATCGGTGTCGTGACGCCCTATGCCCCGATCGGCGACAAGCAGGTCAAGCTGTTCTTCGAGGATCTGGGCTACGAAGTGGTGCACATCAAGGGCCTGAAGTGCGGCTCGCCGCTGCTGATCGGCCACGAGACGCCACAAACGCTCAAGCGGGCCGCCATCGAGGTGTCGGAAGGCGTCGATGCCGTCATCCAGTGCGGCACCAACCTCGCCTTCGCCCAGGTTGCCACCATGGCCGAGTTCTGGCTTGAAAAGCCGGTGATCGCGATCAACACTGCAACCTACTGGCATGCCCTGCGCAGCATGGGCATCATGGACCAGATGGAGGGCTTCGGCTCGCTCCTGAGCCGGTACTGAAGCCCACGTCGGCATTAAGGATAGCGTAGATGGAGTATGATTACGTCCCGCTGCCCCAGCGTCAGCCGTTGCGCTGGCCTGGGGATGCCCGGGTTGCCCTGATCCTGACCTTCAATCTGGAGACCTGGGATCTCACCAAGGACACCGACAAGCCTTATTATGCGGGCGGGCCGTCGATCCTGCCGGATATCCTGCCGGGCAACACGCCGGACTTCCCCAATTTCACCTGGCGTGAATACGGGCAGCGGGTCGGCATCTGGCGCCTCTACGAACTGTTCGACAGCCTGGGTGTCAAGGCCAGCTGCACCACCAACGCCGTGACCTTCGAACGCCGCAAGGCGATGACGGACGCCTGTCTGGAGCGCGGCTGGGAGCTGATCACCCACAACTGGGAGCAGGGCGAGCTGCTGACCAACTTCGCCAACGACCCTGCCCGCGAGCGGGACGTGGTGCTGCGCACGCTGGACCAGTACGAGAAGTTCGTCGGCCGCAAGTCGAAGGGCTGGCTGTCGTCGTCGCTGCGCGGCACGCTTCAGACCGCCGACATCCTGGCGGAATATGGCTGCACCTTCTACTGCGACATCATGAACGACGATCAGCCCTACCTGATCCGGACACCGCACGGCCCCATCGTGTCGGTACCGTATTCCAACGAGATCAACGACTTCACCTTCATCACGCGCAAGAACTACACCACCGACCAGTTCCGCGACGCGCTGATCGAGGAACTCGACGTGCTGTACGCCGAAGGCGCCACCACGGCGCGCATCATGAACGTCGGCCTGCACCCCCACGTCTCGGGACGCGCCCATCGCATCCGCGCATTGCGGGAATTCATCGAGCACGCCAAATCACTGCCGGGCGTGTGGTGGGCGACCCGCGAGGAAATCGCCGACTGGTACCTGAAGAATCACGAAAGCCATATTCCGGGACAGCTGAAATGAGCCGTGGCGAAGAGATCCTGATCGTCGGTGGCGGCATCGCCGGCATGACGGCGGCGGCGGCCATTGCCCGTCAGGGCTTCGCCGTCACCCTGCTGGAATCCGCCCCCGAGTTCGGCGAGATCGGCGCCGGCGTGACGCTGACCCCCAACGCCATGCGCGGCCTCGATTTCATCGGGGTCTGCGAGGAGGCGGCCGCCGTCGGCGTCGAGCCGACGCTGCAGCGCATCCAGCACTGGCAGGATGGCCGCACCCTGGTGGGCTTCGACCGTTCCACCCAGCGCGCCACCTATGGCGCACCCTATATCACCATCCATCGGGCCGACCTGCATGCGGTGCTGACCAAGGCCGCGCGGGATGCCGGCGTCGACATGCGGACAAACGCGGCGGCTGTTTCCAGCGAGGGCACGACGGTGACCCTCGCCGACGGCAGTACAGTGTCCGGCGATCTGCTGGTGGGCGCCGATGGCGTGAAGTCGGTCATCCGTCAGCGGTTCGAGCCCGCCAGGCCGCACTTCACCGGCCATGTCGCCTGGCGCACCCTGGTGCCGGTGACGCCCGATCTGCAGGATCTGTCCGACCACCCGGGCATCATCATCGGCCCTGGCGCCATGATCAACCGCTACAACGTGCGCCATTCCACCATCATGAACCTGGTGTTCTTCGCCCGTCAGGAAGGCTGGAACCAGGAAGGCTGGACAACCCCGGTCGACCCCGGCGAGCTGCGCTCGATCTACGCCGGCTGGTGCGACGACGCCCAGCGGCAGATCGAGGCGGCCTGCAAGCAGCCGATGTTCAAGTGGGCGATTAATGCCCGCAGGCCGCTGGACAACTGGATCATCGACGGCAACGTCACGCTGCTGGGCGATGCCGCGCACGCGATGACGCCGTTCCTCGGCCAGGGCGCTGCCTGCGGCATCGAGGACGCGGTGGTGCTGGCACGCGCGCTGGCCGCCGCCGGCTCCATCGCCGAGGCGCTCGACCGCTACGTCGCCGCCCGGCATGAGCGGGCAACCTTCATCCAGACCGAGTCGAACGCCAACGCCGACCGCATGCAGGGCCAGGATACCGACCTGTTCGGCCTGGAAGGCCTGCGCAACGAGGAGTCGCTCGGCCTGTTCGATTACGACCCGCGGACCGTCGCCGTATGACCGCCAACGTCGCCGCCTTCGACGGCAACGCCATCTCGCCGGAAACCTCGGCGTTTCTGGCCAGATCGCACAAGCTGCTGATTGGTGGCGCGTGGGTCGACTCCGGCCAGTCGATGGAAACGCGCGATCCGGCCACCGGCCTGGCCCTCGCCTCGTTCGCCATCGGCGGCGCCCATGAAATCGACCTCGCCGTCAAGGCGGCGCGGCGGGCGTTCAACGGTCCGTGGACGCGGATGCCGGCGGCCGAGCGCATCGCCCTGCTCTCGCGCCTTGCCCGACTGATGGAGCAGAACGCCCGGTTGCTGGCGGAGCTCGACATCGTCGACAACGGCATGCCGCGCTTCATTGCCGAACTGACGGTGGCCAACTGTGTCGAGATGGTCGACTATTATACCGGCGCCATCCTGCGCATCGAAGGCACCACGACCGCGCCGCCACGCCATATCACGGCGGAAACCGAGGCGCTGACCTATACGCTGCGCGAACCGGTGGGCGTCGTCGGCCAGATCGTGCCGTGGAACGTGCCGCTGTCCACCGCCATTCTGAAACTGGCCCCCGCGCTCGCTGCCGGCTGCACCGTGGTGGTGAAGCCCTCCGAGGAAACGCCGCTGTCGCTGCTGGCGCTGGGCGAGCTCATTCTCGATGCCGGCCTCCCCGAGGGCGTGGTCAACATCGTCAACGGCACCGGCGCCGAGGCGGGTGCCGCGCTGGCCGGCCACCCGGACGTCGACAAGATTTCCTTCACCGGCTCCACCGCCACGGGACGCAAGATCGTCCACGCCGCCACCGGCAACCTGAAGAAGGTGTCGCTGGAGCTGGGCGGCAAGTCGCCCGTCGTGGTGATGCCGGATGCCGACCTGAACCTGGCGGTGCCAGGGGTGGCGCTCGCCACCTTCTTCCTGCAAGGCCAGAACTGCATGGCCGGCACGCGGGTGTTCGTGCATGAGGCCATCCACGATCGCCTGATGGACGGCCTGGCCACCTTCTCGCAGGCGATGGTGCTGGGCCATGGCCTCAACCCGGCCACGCAGCAGGGGCCGATGATTTCCGACGCCCACACCCGCAAGGTGATGGGCTATATCGACGGCGCACGGGCCGCCGGCGCGACCCTGGTCACCGGCGGCAAGCGCCTCGACCGGCCCGGAAACTTCATCCAGCCCACCATTTTCACCGATGTCGCCGCCGACATGGCGGTGGCGCGCGAGGAAATTTTCGGTCCGGTGATGTCGGTGCTGCGCTTCTCGACCACCGACCTCGATGAAATCGCCGCCATGGCCAACGCGTCGCCCTTCGGCCTGTCTGGCAGCGTGTGGACCACCAGCCTGAGCACCGCGCACCGGCTCGCGGCGCGCATTCGCTCCGGCCACGTATCCATTAACTGCCACGGCGCGGTGGGTACCAACATCCCCTTCGGCGGCTATGGCCAGTCGGGCTGGGGCCGCGAGTTCGGTCAGGAAGGCCTTGATGCCTACCTGGAAACCAAGGCCGTCACTGCGCGGCTATAGCCGTCGCCCGATCGATGAGACGGCCACTGTCGGCGCGGCTGCCGACGATGTCGGCATGACCATTGCGCGGCAATGTCACGTTGCTGAGATCATGGCTGATGGCGGCGGCGGTCGCCTTCAGATCATCAAGGTATTTCTCCAGCGCCGTGTCGAGCTTCATCGCCGAAACGAAGAACACCATGGTCATCGCCGCGCGATAGACACCGTTCTCGAAAATCGGCACGGCGATCGACGATGTCTTGCCCGGCGTCCGGTTGAAGTGATTGCGTCCCTGCACCGCGTAGCCGCGCTCGCGGATCTGCTCGACATCGAGTCCGGCGATGGCGGTGGCGAGATAATCGAGATCGAAATCCTGCGACACCCGCATCCATTGCAGGATCATTTCGCGTTCGTCGTCCGGCGCATAGGCCATCGACACCTTGCCTGACGCGCTGTCGAGAATAGGCAGGGTGAAACCCGGGTAATAGTGCTCGAAAGTGAGCGAGGAGTTGGCGTGCGTGCTGTCGCGCAGCATCATGTTGCGACCGACACGGATGGCGATCGACAGCGGCCAGCCCAGCTTCCTGGTCAGCGAGACGATATGCGGCCGGGCCATCTGGACGAGCATGTCCTCCTGCTGGAAGCCATGGGCCAGCGTCTGCACCAGCGCCGTCGGCCGGTAACGCTTGCGGGCGGGCTCCTGCTCGATCAGGCCTTCATAGAGCAGGGTCTGAACAATCCGGCAGGCCGTGGGGTAAGGTACCTCAGCGGCCCTGGAAATCTCCATCATGGACAGGGAGCCTTCCCGGTTGATCGCCTTCAATGCCGCGATAGCACGCGTAATCGATCGAATGGGTACGCCCTTCTCCATATCCCTGCATCCTTGTTGTCGTTGGCTCGGGCAATGTGACAACATGAATGGGGATATGACCGAAAAATGGCAATAAGTATCCGCGTGGCGGATAATGCGACAGCCAGATCGGTTAAACTCCGATCAACGAAGGCTCCTCCCGCTGTCAGGACAACGCATTGATTTCGATCAATTTGCCGACACGGCGTCGCGGATCATGACGGCCAGCGAGCATTTCCGCACTGCCGAGCAATGACGCGACGAGTGCACACGCGATGTCGCGGCATAGTGGTGTCCGCCAACCGGAGAGTGGCGACTCAGGGGCACGACGGCAAGCGTCATGCCCCTGCCAACCGCCGGCAATACCATCTTGGCGAGTGCCATCAACCGCCGCCGCGATCCAGGCGATTACTTCGCCCACTTCTTCTCGAACGCCCACACGTCCTCGAAGCCGATCAGCGTGCAGAACTCGTTGAAGCTGAACAGGCCGTCCGGTTGGCCGATACCGCGCTCCTTGAGGTCGATCAGCGCCTTTTCCATGGCGCTGGCCGCCACCAGGCTGGTGAGCGACGGGTAGATGGCGAAGGCATAGCCGATCTCCGCCAGCACCGAGGCGTTGGGCACCGGCGACAGGCCGCCGTTGGACATGTTGGCCATCACCGGCTGGTCGAAGGTGGCGCATGCCGTGCGCATTTCCTCCTCGCTGGTCAGTGCCTCGGGGAACAGGATGTCGGCGCCGGCCTTGGCATAGGCCTCCAGGCGGCGCAGGGCGCCATCAAGCCCTTCGCTCTGACGGGCGTCGGTGCGGGCGACGATCAGCAGGTTCTCCTTGTCGTTGCGTGCATCGCACGCAACCTTGATCTTCTCGACCATGTCCTCCAGCGGAATCAGCCGCTTGTACGGCGTGTGGCCGCATTTCTTGGGGAACTCCTGGTCCTCCAGCTGCACGGCCGTGATGCCCGCGGCCTCGTAGCCCTTCACCGTATGATGCACGTTGAGCAGACCGCCATAGCCGGTGTCAGCGTCGGCGATCAGCGCGGCCTTGCTGGTGCGCGCCACCGTCGCCATGCGATCGACCATCTGGCTGTAGGTGGCGATGCCGGCATCCGGCAGGCCGTAGGCGGAAGCGGTCAGCCAGTAGCCCGTGCCGTAGATGATGTCGAAGCCGACGCGATCGGCAATGACGGTGGCAATCATGTCCTGCACGCCGGGAACAACGAAGAATTTCCCCTCGGCGAGCTTCTGGCGCAGAATCGGGTTGGCCATGTCAGTCTTTCCAGATCGAACCGCGCGGCGCCAGGCACCGCGCGGTCGCCACAGATGGCGGGTGGTCTTGTGGTGGATTACTCGGCGGCGAGCTGTTGGGCCGCCCACTTCGGCTGCTCGGGCGCCGGCAACCCGGTTTCCTCCATCGAACGGGCGCGCAGCGCCTCGATGGACGGGCCGAAATCGAACACCGGCACGGCGCCGCGCTCGGCGCGCATCTTGGTCCGCAACGCCTCGGTGGCCGCGGCGTCGACGCTGCCATCGGCGGCAATGACGACGCCATAGCCCAGCGCGCCCTCGGCGGTCACCAGACCCTGCCTGATCTCCTTGGCGACGAGCGCGGGATCGCGCTCCAGCGGATCGCCCCAGCCACCGCCACCCCAGGTGATGAAGTGGAGGATGTCGCCGGCCTCGACATGGAAGTCCTCGATCTTGTTGCCGACGACGACCTGGGTGCCATCCGCCTTTTCGAGAATCTTGCGCGCCCGGGCGCCGGGCTTGCCGCCGTTGACGCCCCACGGCGGCACGAACCAGCGATCGTCATGAATGGCGATCATGCCCGACTCGAGGAAACGGTAGGACATCTTGATGCCGTTGCCGCCACGGTGCAGGCCAACGCCGCCGCTGTCCGCCACCGTCTCGTAGCGCTCGATGATGAGCGGGAAATAGCGCTCCAGGAACTCGTTGGGCACGTTGGTGAAGCCGGGGAACAGCGAGTGGCCGTCCGGTCCGTCGCCCAGCGGGCGGCCGGGAATGCCGCCGAAGCCGATCTGGAACAGCTGGAAATAGTCGCCCTGTTTGTCGGTGCCGGAATAGAACAGGTGCGGGCTCGACGAGAAGCCGGCGGCGTTGAGGAACTCCGGCGTCTTCTGGCCGAGCAGACCGCCCAGAATGTCGAAAATCCGGCCCAGCGCATGGGTGCGGCCCGACAGGGCGGCGGGGAATTTCGGCTTCAGCAGCGAGCCTTCCGGGATCCGCACGTCAATCAGGCTGTAATAGCCGTCGTTGAACAGGATCTGCGGGTCGAACACCATGATCATGTAGATGCCGAAGAACATGCGGAACATGTTCTCGTTGAGCAGGAAGTTGATCGATGCCGGGCTTTGCGGGTCGGTGCCGGCGAAATCCAGCACCACCTTCTCGCCCTCGCGCCACATGGTGCACTTGAGCTTGTAGGGACCAAAGCCCATGCCGTCGTCGCAGATATAATCCTCGAAGGTCACCGGCGCTTCGCCGATCGAGGTGGCAATGAGCTGCTTCATCGCCTTGTAATTGCGCTCCAGCAGTTCCTCGCAGGCCGACACGAACACGTCGTCGCCGAAGCGGTCGCACATTTCCAGCACCCGGCGCGAAGCCACCCGGCAGGAGGCGATCAGCGCATTGAGGTCCGCCGAGCACCACGCCGGGGTGCGCACCTGGTGCATGATGAGCTTGATCAGCTCCTCGTTATAGACGCCGTTCTTGAAGATCTTCACCGGCGGAATGCGCACGCCTTCCTGGAAGATCGAGGTGGCGTCGATCGGCATCGAGCCGGGCACCTTGCCGCCGATGTCGGACTGGTGGCCGAACATCGAGGTGTAGGCGATCAGTCGGCCATCCTTGAACACCGGCAGCAGCACCAGCCAGTCGTTGCAGTGGCTGATCGAGCCCCCCACCGAATAGGGGTCGGAGAGCATGATCATGTCGCCCTCCTCCACCGTGCCGTGGAAGCCCTCAAGGAACGGGCCGATATAGCTGCCGAACTGGCCGACGATCATCCGGCCCTTGTGGTCGGCGATCAGCGGAAAGGCGTCGCCCTGCTCGCGGATGCCCGGCGACATGGCGGTGCGCACCAGGGTCGCGTCCATTTCGACGCGGGCGTTGCGCAGGGCGTTCTCGATGATGTCCAGCGTTACCGGATCGATCGCCACCTTGTTGAACGGAGTCGTGTTGCTCTGAATGATCTGGGCGGTCATGGTCCGTATTCCCTCAGGCGAGGTTGATCAGAATGTTGCCGACGTGGTCGACCGTGGCAATGCAATCGGCCTCGATCAACGTCGTCGAGTCCATCTCGATGACGATGGCCGGGCCCTTGATGACGTCGTTGGCCTTGAGTTTGGCGCGATCGTAGATCACCGCCGGCATCATCTGACCGTTCATCCACAGTTCGTGATCGCGGATTTTCGCGTCCGACGGATCGCCGTTGCCTTCCGGCAGGCGGGCGGCCGGCAGCTCAAGTGCCTTGCCCAGCGCCACCGCGCGCAGGTTCACGATCTCGTGCTCGCTGTCCATGTTGAAGGTGAACAGCCGTCGATGCTCCTCGTCGAAGCGCTCGGTCAGCCAGCCGATGCCCTTGGCCTTCAGGTCGTCGCGGGCGACGTCCATCGGCACTTCGAACGCCTGGCCGGAGTAGCGGACGTCGATCTCGAAGGTGATGGTGATGTCGTCGGACGACAGGCCCTCGTCCTTCAGCTCCTGCTCGGTCTGGCAGGCCATCTCGTCCAGGATGGCTTCCAGTTCGGCCAGCGTGGTCTTGGACGCCAGCTTGGAGAAGGACCGCGCGGTCTCGGTGCGCATGCGGGTGGTGGCGTCCCCCAGCGCGCACAGCACGCCCGGGCTCACCGGCGAGATTGCCGGCCAGCTGCCCATCAGGCGGGCCACGGCGTTGACGTGCAGCGGACCGGCGCCACCGAAGCCCATCACCGCGAAATCGCGCGGGTCATAGCCCTGCTGCACCGAGATCATGCGCAGCGCGCCGAACATGTTCTCGTTGACGATGTCGATGATGCCGCGCGCGGCGGCGTAAAGGTCGATGCCCAGCGCGTCGGCGATGGTCTGCACCGCCTTCTTGGCGCCTTCGCGGTCCAGCTTGAAGGTGCCGCCCAGCAGCGCTTCCGGCAGATAGCCCAGCACCACGTTGGCGTCGGTCACGGTAGGCAGCGTACCACCCTTGCCGTAGGCGACCGGACCCGGCACCGCGCCGGCCGACTGCGGACCGACGCGCAGCGCGCCGGTGAGTTCGGGCACATAGGCGATCGAGCCGCCACCGGCGCCGACCGTCTTGACGTCGAGCGCCGAGGCGCGCACCGCCAGGTGGCCGACCTCGGTGGTCCGCACGCGGCGGGCCTCCAGATTCTCGATCAGCGCCACGTCGGTGGAGGTGCCGCCGACGTCGAGCGTCAGGATGTTCCTGATGCCGGCGTTCTTGCCGACCCAGATGGCGCCGGTGACGCCACCGGCCGGGCCGGACATCAGCAGCGACACCGGATGCTCTTCCGACTTCTCCGACGACATCAGGCCGCCGTCCGAGCGCAGCAGGGCAAGCTTGCCCGCCATGCCGGCGCCGCGCAGCTTGTCGCGCAGGTTGCGGACATAGCGGCCCACCACCGGACGCACCGCCGCGTTGGCGACGGTGGTCAGGGTGCGCTCATATTCCTGCATTTCCGGCAGCACCTGATGCGACAGCGACACCGGAATACCCGGCAGGATTTCGGCCGCCAGCTCGCCGACCCGCTTCTCGTGCGCGCCGTTGAGGTAGGCGTTCATCAACGACACGGTCAGCGCCTCGATGCCCTGCGCCTTCAGCGTTTCCAGCGCGGCCCGAATGTTTGCCTCGTCGATCGGACGGATTTCCTCGCCCTGGGCGTTCATGCGCCCCTTGATCTCGACCGTGTCCTCCAGCGCCGCCAGCGGTTCCGGCTTGGGCCAGACGATCCAGCCGGCGAGACCACCCGGCACGAAGCTGCGGGCGATCTGCATCACCTGGCGGTAACCCTCGGTGACGATCAGCCCGACCTTCGAGCCCTTGCCTTCCAGGATGGCGTTGGTGGCGACGGTCGTGCCGTGCAGGAACACCTCGACGTCCGACGGCTTGATCCCGGCCTTGGCGCAAATCGCCTCCACGCCATTGAGAATACCCACGGAACTGTCGTGCGGCGTCGACGGCGTCTTGTGCCGCCAGAACTCGCTCGACGCCTCATCGAACAACAGGAGATCGGTAAACGTCCCACCGACGTCAACACCCAGACGATAAGCCATACCCATCCTCAAAAACTGCAATTGTTGCAGCGGAACAAACGCCCCGCCACCCGAAGAATGACGCCGGAACACTATGCTGACATCCGCCAGCCTAGCCTGTCCTTGCGCCAGCCTATCCGCTCTGCGACCTTTGGAACAGGTGACATGGCCCCGCACGCCGGGGCAAGGCCAAGATGTTGCCCAAGGAGACTGAAATGGCCATCGAATCACCGTCGCTGCATTCCGACAACCTGTCTTTTCTGAGCCGCCGCGCCACCGGCACCGGGCTGCTCATCAACGGCGACTGGCGCGGGGCGGCGAGCGGGCGCACCCTGCCGACCCTCGACCCGGCGACGGGTCGGGAAATCGGCCAGATCGCCGCGGCCGGCCCGGCCGACATCGACCAGGCCGTACAGGCGGCGCGCGGCGCGCTGGATACGTGGCGCCACACCACGCCGGTGGAGCGGGCGCGTATTCTCTGGGCCATCGCCGACCTTATCGAGCGCCATATCGATGTACTCGCCGAGCTGGAGACGCTCGACCAGGGCAAGCCGCTGTTCGTCGGCCGCTGGGCGGAAATTCCCGGCGCCATCAACCAGTTCCGCTTCTTCGCCGGGCAGGCGATGGCGATCGAGGGCAATACCATCGAGAGTTCCATCAACTATCAGCCCGCCGGCAAGCAGATGCGCACCTGGACCGTGCGCGAACCCGTCGGCGTGGTCGCCGCCATCGTGCCCTGGAACTCGCCGCTGGTGCTGACGGCGATGAAGCTGGCGCCGGCACTGGCGGCCGGCTGCACCATCGTGCTCAAGCCCGCCGAGGACACCTCGCTCACCGCCTTGCGGCTGGGTGAGCTGATGATGGAGGCCGGCCTGCCCGCCGGCGTGCTCAACATCGTCACCGGGCTCGGCGCCGAAACCGGCGCGGCGCTGGCCAGCCACCCGGACGTCGACAAGATCGCCTTCACCGGCTCCACCGCCACCGGCCGCGCCGTGCTGGACGCCGCCAAGACCAATTTCAAGCGCGTCACCCTGGAGCTGGGCGGCAAATCGCCGAGCATCATCCTGCCGGACGCCGACCTCGACCTCGCCATCCCCGGCGTCGCCAACGCCATCTTCTTCAACGCCGGCCAGGTGTGCATCGCCGGCTCGCGCCTTTATGCCCACCGCTCGTTTTTCGACAAGGTGGTGGAAGGCGTCGCCCGCTACGCCGAAGGGCTGCAGCTCGGCCACGGCCTCGACCCCGCGACCCAGATGGGTCCGGTGGTCTCCCGCAAGCAGGCCGACCGGGTGGCCGGCTTCGTGGCCGGTGCGCGCAAGGAAGGCGCCACTGTCGTCACCGGTGGCGATCAGGCCGGCGAGGCCGGCACCTTCGTCACGCCGGCCGTTGTCACCAACGTGCGCCCCGACATGGAGATCGTGCGGGAGGAAGTGTTCGGCCCGGTGCTGGTCGCCCAGCCTTTCGACGACGTCGACGAGGTGGTCGCCGCCGCCAATGACAGCCAGTATGGCCTTGCCGCCGGCGTGTGGACCGAATCGCTGTCGGCCGCCCACCGGCTGAGCAGCGCCATCCGTGCCGGCACGGTGTGGATCAACTGCCACGCCATGTACGACGCCTCGCTACCGATCGGCGGCGTCAAGCAGTCCGGCTGGGGCCGCGACAGCGGCAAGCAGGCGCTGGACAACTATCTGGAATGGAAGACCATCTGCGCCGTGGTGTGAGACAAGCCTGGGCGACGGGCATGGCTGCCGGCAAGGCCGGCTGCCGCATCACCCGATGATTCCTGTCGTCCGCAGCGCCGCGAGCGCATCCGGCTGAGCGGGAAAATCCGCCATCAGTGCCGCCAGCGGCGCGTCGACATCCGGCAGGCCGGCGAACGCCAGACAACCCCGCGCCTTGTCCCGGTGCTGGTCGTCGGTCAGCGGCCAGGCCGGCGAGCCCAGCTGGGCCGTCACGTCGACACGCAGCTCCCGGCCGTCTGTCAGGCGAGCGATCGCCTGGGCCGGCACGAACGCCGCCGGGTCGGGATTGCCATCGTCGACGACCGACACCTTCGCGGCCAGCGCCAGGATTGCCGGATCGCGCAACGTCGCCGGCTGGAAGTCAGCCAGATCAACCTTGCCCCGGGTCAGCGTCACCGCCACCAGCCAGGCCAGACACAGGCGCGCATAGCCGGGCTCCATCGCCTCATGGGCCGGTCGGCCGACCAGACGATGGATCAAGGGGGGCGCGACATAGGTGAACGACGCCAGCTCCTCGGCGCGCAGGCCCTGCTCCTGCATCAGCCGCTGGGTGGCGACGATGCCGCCATGGCCGGCCCGGCCGGTGGGAAACGGCTTCCAGCTGACCTCGGCGATATGCCGGCCAGCTATGCGCTGCCCCGGCACGCCGAGACCGGCCACCGCCGCCTGTGCCGTGCCCTCGACCTCCAGCAGACCGAAGTAGCCGAACGGGCCATCGACGGGGTGGCGCACGCCCGGCATGCCGGCCCGCGCCAGATCGACCGCCACCAGGGCATTGCGGGCGGCGTTGGCGACCTGCACCGGCAGTGCCGGCTTGCCCTCGACATGGGCCTGCATGGTGCCGGAGGCAAACGACAGGGCGTGACCGAAGGCGTCCAGCGCCACCGCCCGGGGCAGGCGTGCCAGGTTGGCGATCGCCGCCACACAGCCGAAGATGCCCGCCGTCGCCGGCCGGAAGAAGCTCAGCGGCCCGGCGGCGAGCCCCAGGCACACCGCGATGTCGACACCGGCGACCAGCGCCGCCAGGAAGGCCTCGCCATCGACCGGCGCCGGCGCGCGCGCCGCCTCGGCCAGCACTGCGGACAGCACCGTCGCCATCGGGTGCAGCACCGCCGGTTCATGCACGCAGTCATATTCCTGACCGTGAATCTGGAACCCGTTGACGAAGGCGGCCGCATGGGGCGGCAACTGGACATCCGGCCGACCCAGGACGCCGGCCGTGCCGCCGCTGCCCCAGCCACGGGCAATGTCCAGCACGGCGTCAGCATGGGCGGCGTGGCGGCCGGCCGCACCGACGCACAGGCTGTCATGCAGGAAGGTCAGTGCCGCCCGGCGGGCATTCGCCGGCACATCGGCCCAGCGAACGCCCAGCGCATGGTCAACGAGTTGCTCGGACGGGTTCAATGGGTCTCTTCCCCGCCCGAGACGTTCATGCTCTCGCCGGTGATGTAGAGGGCATCGTCGGAACACAGGAAGGCGACCGCCGCCGCCGTGTCGGCCGGCAGGCCCGGCCGGCCGAGCGGGATGCGCGCGGCCATGCGCTTGAGATATTCGTCCACCGAAATGCCCTGCACTTCGGCGAAATGCTCGTTCTGCCAGGCGCCGAGCCCCGTGGTCACATGGTTGGGGCAGACATTGTTGACGGTGATCTTGTGCTCGCCAAGCTCGATGGCGGCCGACCGCGCCAGGCCGACCAGACCATGCTTGGAGGCGGTGTAGGCCTGGGCATGCGGGAAGCCGGACTTGGCGGCCTGACTGGCGATGTTGATGATACGCCCGCCCCGGCCCTGACGGATCATCACCTCGGCGGCGGCCTGCAGGCCATAGAAAGCGCCAGTCAGGTTCACGGCGATCACGGCGTTCCAGTCCGCCGGCGTTACCTCCAGCATCGGCTTCATGATGTAGCCGATGCCGGCGTTGTTGACCCAGATGTCCAGCGAGCCATGCGCCGCGACGGCATGCGCGGCCAGCGCCCGCACCTGCTCGGGGTCGCGCACGTCGCACGGACAGGTCGAGGCCTTGGGCAGCGAGGCGGCGATGGCCGCCATCTCGGCGGTGCCGCCGATCATGCTGTCCGGCGTCGCGGCGTCCCGCGACGCGCCGATGTCGGAAATGACGACCGCGGCACCTTCCGCCGCCAGCCGCCGCACGATCGCCTCACCCAGCCCGCCAGCGCGGCCGGACCCGGTAACGACGGCTGTCTTGCCCGCGAACCGCATGTCAGAGCTTCTCCGTCGTCAGGAACGTCACATCGGCCATGGCCTGGAAGGTGGCGGCGATCGCCTGCATCGCCTCGGTGGCGATGTCGGCGCCGAAGGCGTCCATGTCGGCGACGTCGATGATCTCGACATAGGCATAGGGAGCCGCGGCGTCACTGCCGAGCTGGCCGGTGGCGCGGAACACCTCGAAGCGCTCGATCGAGCCCAGCCCGTTGACCGTCGGCAGGTCGACCTCGCGTGCCCAGGCCTCATAGGCGGCCGGCTCGACGCCCGGCTTGAGATTGAACAAGGCAATCAGGCGCATCGCGGATCTCCATGTAAAGTGCATGAGGCCAGAACAGAAAGCCGTTGCTACCAACCCCGACGGGGCGGCGGGAGCCCCCGCCCCGAACTGTCCGACGTGCGGCCAGCGCCCGATCTGGCCGTTCCGTCGCCACCGACGGGCGCATCATAGGTGGTTCAGGATTGTACAGCGAGGAGCTGATCGTGGACGAAACGCGCAGCAACACCCCCGTCGCCAACTATGACGGGCCACCCGATTACCGGGTGATCGGCCGCCACGCCGTGTTCCCGCAAACCTCGCACGACGAGATCGAGCGGATCAACTTTCTCGCCCAGATGAACCGCCACCTCGCCGCCCGCGTCGTGCCCGGTGTCAAGGCCGCCTATGACGCCCGCGTCGCGCCGCGCTTCGAGGCCGAACAGGGCCGCCCGATCGCCAACCGGCACGAGGCCCGCAAGGCGCTGCTGAAGGACCCTGCTTTCCAGACCTGGTCGGCCTTGCGGCGCATGACCATGGAACAGCGCCAGCAGGCCGGGCGCTGGACCGCCATCCGCCAGCGCGAGCGGCTGGCCCGCCTCGCCGCCGAACTGACCGACGGCGACGACCGCCTCCGGCTCGACCCGAGCCTGGCGATCCCGCGCTACGTGGCGGCGGTGGACCACCACTGCATGCCGGGCAGCTACCATCAGGAGGCCTTCCCCGGCGATGTCACCAACGGCGCCAATTACGACCACGCCGGCTTCGTCACCACCAGCGGTCTGCTGGGCAAATATTCCGATGGCGGCGGCCACGCCGTGGCGCGCTGGGTGAAGCGCAATCTGCCGGACTTCAAACCGCGCACCATCCTGGAGATCGGCGGCACGGTCGGCCACAGCAGCCTGCCGCTGGCGCAGGCCTTCCCCGAGGCGGCGATGACCGTGGTTGATCTCGGCGCGCCGGTGCTGCGCTACGGTTTGGCCCGCGCCAAGTCGCTGGGGGTCGACAACATCCGCTTCGTCCAGGCGAGTGGCGAGGATCTGTCGATGTTCGCCGATGCGAGCTTCGACTGGATTCAGACCACCATGTTCCTGCACGAGTTGTCGTCGACCGCGCTGCGCAACATCTTCGCCGAGACGCGCCGGCTGGTGCGGCCCGGCGGCATTGTCCTGCATGTCGAGCAGCCGCAATACGCGCCGGACATGCCGCTGTTCGAGCAGGCGATGCGCGACTGGGACGCCTTCTACAACAACGAGCCGTTCTGGAGCCGGATGCACGAGATGGACCTCGACGCCGCCATGCTGGCGGCCGGCTTCGAGCAGGACAAGCTGATCCACGGCGGTGTGACGGCGGTGGTGGACCGCGAACTCTTCCCCGACGCCGCCGACGACGACACCGAGGACTATGGTCGCAAGGCGGCCTGGCATGTGATTGGAGCCATCGGCTGATGAGTATTTCCGACGCCCTGCGCGAGGCTGGCGCCAAGCCCGCCGGCAAGCGCCCCTATTTCATGACGCCCGAGGTCGAGCGGGTGCTGGCGATCACCATGGCCGTGGCCCAGGAACTGGCGGTCGCCCGCCAGCGCAACGACACGCTGGAGCGGTTGCTGGCCGCCAAGGGCATCCTCGCCGCCGGCGAGATCGACGCGTTCGCGCCCGATGCCAACGCCGCCGCCGAACGCGCCTTGTGGACCCAGGAATATATCGCCCGCATCCTGCGCATCGTGCAGCAGGAGAACGAGGCCGCCGTGCTCGCCGACGACGTGGCGTCCGAGGATGTCGGTGAAGAAATCAGCCGCGACGCATGACCGAGTTTGATTTTTCCGTTCCCGTTCTCGTCGTTGGCGGTGGCGCCTGCGGCGCGGTCGCGGCACTGGCCGCCCACGATCAGGGCGCCGAGGTCCTGCTGGTCGAGCGCGATGGCCGCCCGCTGGGCTCCACCGGCATGTCGCAGGGCCTGTTCTGTGCCGCCGGCACCAGGGCTCAGGCCGCGCTGGGCATCGAGGACGACGGCGAGACCTTCTTCGCCGACATCATGGCCAAGACCGGCGGCCAGACCGACCCGGTCATCGCCCGCGCCATCGCCTTCGGCTCGGGGCCGACGCTCGACTGGCTGGTCGAGCGCCACCAGCTACCCTGGTCGCTCGACCAGGGGTTCCGCCCGGCCTATGGCAACAGTCGTTTCCGCGTCCACGGCTGGCACGGCCACGGCGGCCAGGACATGGTGGAACTGCTGCACCAGAAGCTGGCGGAGGCTGGCATCCCGACCCTGCTGCAGGCACGCCTCACCGACATCATCGCCGACGACGATGGCCGTGTGCGCGGCGTCGAACTGACCCGGCCCGACGGCACGATCGAGCGCCTGGGCTGCGAGGCCCTGATTCTCGCCACCGGCGGCTTTGCCGCCAACCATGACATGTTGGCCCGCTACATCCCGGAGATGGCAACAGCCCGTAACAACGGCCACGAGGGCAGCCAGGGCGACGGCATCCGGCTGGGCGCCAAACTGGGGGCGGCAGTGGGCGACATGGGCGCCTACCAGGGCTACGCCATGCTCACCGACCCGCAGGGCATCAGCGTGCCGCCGGGCGTCATTGTCGAGGGCGGGATCATCGTCAACCAGGCCGGCGACCGCTTCGTCGACGAGACGGCGGACATCGCCGGCATGGTCCGGCCGGTGCTGGAGCAGCCGGGCGGCTTTTGCTGGGTGGTGTTCGACGCCGCCATCGAGGCCCGCTGCGCCTACATCCCGGAAACCAGGGCCCTGATGGAACTCAACGCCGCCAAGACGGCCAGCAGCATCGAGGAACTAGCAACCCGCATCGGCGTCGATGCCGCCCGCCTATCCGCCACGCTGGCGGAGGCCTGGCAGGCCCAGAAGGCCGGCATCGCCGACAAGACCGGTCGCGTGTGGGGCAGCGACACCCCGCCGAGCCCGGACTATCGGGCGCTCAAGGTGGTGGGCGCCATCTACCACACCCAGGGCGGCTTGCAGATCAACGGCGAGGCTCGCGTGATGCGTGCCGATGGCAGCGTGCTGCCCAACCTGTTCGCGGGCGGCGGTGCGGCCCGCAGCGTCTCCGGGCCTTCGTCCTGGGGCTATCTGCCGGCCATGGGGCTGTGCACGGCGGTCACGCTGGGCCGGATTGCCGGCGAGACGGCGGCGCGTCAGGTGCTTGCCTGAAAGCTGCCGCCGCCCGGCGGCATCACAGCGCCCGGAAGGCCTCCAGCCGGGCGCCCCACGGCGTCACCAGGCCCGCCGCCTCCACCTCGCCGTAAGGCGCCAGCAGGAACGAGCGACGAGGCTGGACGGCGCAGCCCGCCGCGGCCGCCCGACCGACGACGCCGTCGACATCCCGCACCGGGAAGCGCAGCGAGGCCCAGCCGCGATCCGGCGGGCTGGCGTTGGCAAAATCGAGCCCTTCGCCCTCGAAGGCGATGATTTCGAGCGAGCCTTCCATGCGCCCGTGCGGGTGGTAGATACCGACGCGAATCTGCCTGGTACGCGCGACATCGAGCGGCAGGCCCATGCAGTTGAAACCGGCCTCGTGGGCCCACTGCGACTCCTGCACCGGTTTCCAGCCCATCACCTCGGTGTAGAAAGTGCGCGCCGCATCGAAATCGGCCACCACCTGGGTGGAGTTGAACACGTAGGACGCAGGCCCGGTGACGGCCTCGAACCCCTGCAGCGGCGGCGCCACCCGTTCCATGAACGCGATGCACACGCCGTCGCCATCGCGGGAGACCACTTCCTTCACCGACACCGGGCCGAAGTCCCAGGCGGTGATCGGCGCGAAACCGGCGAAGCCCGCCTGGGTCATGCCGCGATACAGCGTCTCGATGGAGCGCAGCGCGCGAATGTTGATGTCGAAGATGCCGCCGGTGTCCCACGGCTGGGCGCCATCGCGCATGACCCCGGTGTCACGGCCGGGGAAGGCCAGCAGGCGGATGTAGCCGCGCCCCTGGGCTGCGTCACCGATCAGGACTTCATGAGCCTGCCAGTCGGCGGGCACGCCGAGCAGGTCCAGCGACTCCCGTGCCGGCGCCCCTTCCCAGAGGCGCCCGTAACCCAGCACCCGGCACAGCCGATCCGCGGTCGCCGACGCATCACTGACAATGGCGACGGCTTCCTGAAAGCCGTTGTCCAGCGCGCGCATCATGCCGCCACCTCATTGTCGAAACGACGGTAGCGCCCGAGAAGCAGCAGCGATGCGGCGCCCGCGACCAGAATGCCGCATGACGCGATCAAGGCCCTGGTGTAGCTGCCGGTCATGTCGAAATCCTTGCCGAACAGCAGCGGACCGAAGCCGGCGCCAAGAGCAAAGAAAACATACAGGACGCCGTAGATGGTCGCATAAGAGCGCATCCCGAAGTAGCGGCACACGAGATAGGCCATCAGGTCGTATTCGATGCCCAGCGCAAACCCGATCAGGAAGATCGAGGCCGCCGCCACCGGATAGCTGAGATCCTGCCCCGTCAGCAGCCAGCAGGAAATCGCCGGCAGGCTGATGATGATGAAGCCAACCGCGGGTGCCCAGAAGCGGTCCAGCAGCCAGCCGCCGATAACCCGCCCGACGAGCGCCGAAAAGCCGATCAGGGGCGTCAGCGCCAGAATGGTGCCTGGCGCGACACCCGCGCTGGTCAGGATATTCTCCATGTTTGGCACCGGCCCACCCAGTGCGAAGGATACCGGAACGATGGCGAGGATAAGCAGCCAGAAGCGCCACTCCCGCAGCGCCTCCGGCAGCGTCAGTCCGCCCTGGAGCACACGGGCCACGCCGCTCCCGGCCTGGCTCTCCTTCTCCTTGAACAGGAAATAGGCGGTCGGGAACGCGATGATCAGCGGCAACAAGCCAAGACCGACATAGGCCCAGCGCCAGCCGAATTCGGCAATCATCCAGGCCAGATAGGGCTTGGCCAGTACCCCGAACAGGCCGGTTCCCATCAGCGAAATGCCCAGTGCCAGCCCCTTGCGGGCATCGAACCAGTTGTTGACCACCTTGGTCCAGGTGATCGGCAGCGTACCGGCGCCGAACGCCGCGACGATCGCCCAGCTCACATAGAACAGCGTCAGCGAGCCCGTCGACAGCGCCAGTGACATGAACGCGAGCGCGAACAGGACCAGCGATGTCAAGGTGACCCGTCGCACGCCGTACTTCTCGGCGACCCAGCCCGCCAGGGGGCCGGCCCACAGCACCACGATCGTGGTGACCGTGATACCGCCCATGATTTCACCGATGGACCAGCCGAAATCTCTGGCGAGATGCGGCGCGAAGACACCAATGGTATAGAACGGCATGGGCGACAGACCAAGGCCGATACCCAGAAGCGAGGCCAGGACGATCTTCCAGCCCTGCCTGAACTCACCATAGCCTGCAGGCTGAGCTACGCCATCCGCCACTGCCACGTCACGCTTCCTTCCCTGTTATGGTCCGGGTGATTGGCCCTTTCACGTCGCATCGCCACAACGGATGCGCCGCGAGCATCCGCCCTGCGGATAATCAAGCCGCTACATCTCCGCCATCGTGGCCGCCCCTCTAGTTTCGAACACACTCCCCCGTCCGACCTCACGATTACAGGCAGGATCGAGCCATGTCGTCCAATGTCACGCCCCTCCCCGCGGACCTCGCCATTCCCGACCTCGCCACCCGCTTTGCCGCCATCGTGGGCGCCGAGCAGGTGCGCGACGACGCGGAAACCCTGAGCCTGTTCAGCGAGGACATCTGGAGCCCCAGCGCCCACAAGACCCTGCTGGTGATATCGCCGCGCTCGACGGCGGAACTGAGCCAGGTGGTCGCCCTTGCACATGCTGCTGGCCTGTCGCTGGCGCCGCGCGGTGCTGGCATGAGCTACACCGGCGCCTACCTGCCCGCCAATGACCGCACCATCTCGCTGGACTTCTCCAGAATGGACCGCGTCCTGCGCGTCAGTCCCGAGGATATGACGGTCACGGTCGAGGCCGGTTGCAGCTGGCTGAAGCTCAATGAAGCCCTCGCCCCGCATGGCCTGCGCACGCCCTTCTGGGGCCCGATGTCGGGCATCTATGCCACCATTGGCGGCAGTCTGTCCCAGCTCAACGCCATGTTCGGCGCCGGCCACTACGGCACATCGAGCGAAAGCGTGATCGCGCTCACCATGGTACTGGGCGACGGCCAGATCCTGCGCACCGGCGCCCGTGGTCCCGACGGCGACACGCCGTTCTATCGTCACTATGGCCCCGACCTCGCCGGCCTGTTCTGCGGCGACGCCGGCACGCTTGGCGTCAAGGCCGAGATCACCCTGCGCCTGATCCGGACGCCGGCCCACGAGGACTATGCGTCCTTCTCGTTCAAGACCGGCGAGCAGATGCTCTCGGCCATGGCCGAGATGGCGCGCGCCGGCATCGCCAGCGAAATGTGCGCGTTCGACCCCGGCCTCACCAAGGTGCGCCTGCAACGCATGTCGATGATGAGTGATGTCAAGGCACTGGGCGCGGTCATCAGCAAGGAAAAGAACATTGGCAAGGGCCTGCTGTCAGCCGCCAAGATCGCGTTGAGCGGTCGCAATTTCATCGAGGAGGAGGAATACCCCCTCCATGTCATCGCCGAAGGCCGCTCGAAGGAAGGTGTCGCGGCGGATCTCGCGACCGCGCGCAAGATCGCCAAGGACTTCGATGGCGTTGAGATCGCCAACACCATCGCCAAGGTGATCCGCGCCCAACCCTTCCCGCCGCCCAACTCCATGCTGGGCCCCAAGGGCGAAAGCTGGGCCCCGGTGCATGGCCATGTGTCGTTGTCCAACGCGCCGGCGATGTTCGGCGAGATTCAGGCGATGTTCGCCGAGATGGCCGCCGAGTTCGAGCAGCACAGCATCACCACCGGCTTCCTGTTCACGGCACTGGCGACCAACGCCGTCACCATTGAACCGGTATTCTTCTGGCCGCATGGCTATCGCCCGGTCCATGCCTCGATGATCGAGCCGGCCCATCTGGCGCGCCTGCCCAAGCTGCCGGCCAACCCGGAGGCGACGGCTGTCGTCTCTCGCGCCCGCGAAGCCGTGAAGGCCATCTGTGCCCGCTATGGCTGCGCCCATTTCCAGATCGGCCGCAGCTATGATTATCGCGGCAGTCGCGACGAAGCATCCCGGCAGCTGCTCGACGCCATCAAGCAGCTGGTGGACCCGAGCCGCCAGTTCAATCCCGGCGGTCTGGGTTTCCCGAAATGAGCGAAACCTACCGCGCCATCCGGCTCGACCGCGTTGCCCCGTCGTTCCGCGAGGCGACGGCGATCGTCGACCTGCCACTGGCTGAACCCGGACCGGGCGAAATTCGCGTACGGAATGCCTATTGCGGCATCAATGGCATTTTCGACACCCAGATTGCCCGCAATGCGGTTGATTATGTTCGCCTGACACTGCCTACCTTCACGGGCGTCGAGGCCATCGGCACGGTGGATGCGGTTGGCCCCGGTGTCACCGATTTCGCGGTTGGTGACGCCGCCGTCACGGTGCGCTTCACCGGCGGTTACCGGGAAGCCAACACGGGCCCGGCGTCCCAGTTCGTGAAAGTACCGGCGGCGACGCCCGACTGGCTGGCGCTGGCCTCGACGGGTGTGTCCGCCCTGCTTGCCATTGAACATATCGGCGCCCTCAAGGACGGCGAGACCGTTGCCATCTCCGCGGCCGCCGGTGGTCTCGGCCATTTCCTGGTGCAGATTGCAGTTCAGCGGAACTGTCATGTCATCGCCGTGTGCGGTGGTGCCAAGAAGGGGGATTTTGTCCGCGATCTGGGCGCCCGGCGGGTGATCGACTACCGCCGTGAAGATGTCGGCGAGGTACTGGCCCGTGAATACCCCCATGGCATCGACGTCGCGGTCGACACGGTCAGTGGAGCAATCTTCGACGCCTTCCTCGCCAACATTGCCCGCCATGGCCGGCTGGTCGTGGGCGGCGCCGCCAGCGATCTGGAGGGTAAGCCGGAGATCGTCACCGCGCCCCGCATCGCCCATGCCATCTACTACAAGGGTGCATCAGTACGCGGCTTCATGAACGGCCTGCTGACCGAACATTGGCCGGCCGCGCGGGAGCGGCTGTTCGCGCTTTACCGCGAAGGCAATGTGCAGGTGAGATTCGACGACCGCCATTTCCAGGGGCTGGAAGGCGTCTATGACGCCATCGAGCATCTGCTGTCGGGTCAATCCATCGGCAAAGTGATCGGGTCGCGTCCGTCAAGGTGGTGTAATTTCGGCTGTGGCCGTGGGCCATCGTCAGGCGGCTTTGGCGGTGATGTGTAGGGGCTGATTTTCCTCCTCGATCATGGGTTGGTTGAGTTCGGCCATGCCTT